>CAKTSO010000011.1 GCA_934613185.1 uncultured Clostridia bacterium
CCCGTCCACCGTGAGCGCCTCGATCCACGCATCGGACGTGACGAAGCCTTCCGACGAGGCCTTCGAAACGGCGCAGTCCGTACACGGTGTCGCGGACGTCGTCCTTCGGGAGGATCTTGAAAAGACGAGCTCGCTCAACGCGGTCACGGCGGTCGTGTTCGACTTTCGCGGATACGACACGCTCGGCGAAAGCTTCGTGCTTTTGACCGCCATTTCCGGGTCGATGCTCATTCTGCGCGGCGTGCGCCGCCGCGGCAAGCCCGCCCAAACCGCAAAAAAGGAGGACGCTGGCAATGAAAAAGAAATCGTTTAAGCCGCGGCACATGATGGTTCGCGCCGCGTCCGACCTTTTTACGCCCATCGCGCTGATCCTCGGCATCTACGTCATTTTGCACGGCACGGTCAGCCCGGGCGGCGGCTTTCAGGGCGGCGTCATCGTCTCCTCCGCGGCCATTTTGATGTATCTCGGGCACGGATACGAGACGGCGGCCGAGACGTTCCGCATGTCGACGTACAAAAAAGGCGAAGCGCTGGCGGCGATCGTCTATGTGCTGCTCGCCTTCTGCGGCGTGCTTTTCGGCGCGAATTTCTGCCGCAACGTATTTTTCCACGCGCAATCGACGTCCTCCGTGTTCGACGCGGGGACGATCTCCTTCATGAACGGCACCGTCGGCTTCAAAGTCCTGACGGGCGTTTCGTGCCTGCTGCTTCTGGTCCTCGGGATGCTCGCGCCGGAGAACAACGCGACGGACGAGCCCGCGGAACTTTCCTTCCTCGAAGGCGTCGTGCCCGACCGGGACGACGCGGAAAGCGAGCGTGACGCATGATCCTCGAAAATTATCTTTGCGCCGTCGCACTGCTCGTGCTCGGGTTTTACGCAATGATCCGGCAGCGCAATCTGTTTAAAATCATCATCGGCATGGGCCTTACAGACTACGGCGTCAATCTTCTGATCGTCAGCATCGGCTTTCGCCCCGGCGGCACCGCGCCGATCTTCACGTTCAGCGAGCTTGACCCCTCGGCGTTTTTCGTCGACCCCGTGCCGCAGGCGCTGACGCTCACGAGCGTCGTCATCGGCGCGTGCGTGACGGCGATGGCGCTGGCTCTGGCGGCGCGGCTCAACGTTTCCTACGGCACGCTCGAGACCGACGAGATCAGGAGGCTGCGCGGATGATGGATACGATCATAACGTTCTTTTCAAATCTCACGCCGCACATGCCGGTTCTGGCAATCATGACGATGTTCACCGGCGCGTTTTTCATCGCGCTGATCGGGGAACGCCTTGCAATCCTTCGCCGCATCATCGTGTGCGTGAGTGTGTTCGTCCCGCTGTTTTTCATGCTGTATCTGATCCGCCCGGTGATGCTCGAAGGGGAAATTCTTTCCTATTGGATGGGCAACTGGGAGCCCGTCGCGGGCTATGCGGTCGGCATCGGGCTGGAGGTGGACGCGCTTTCGCTGTTTTTCGCGTTGATCGTGACCGTCATGGCGACGATGAGCGCGCTTTACTCGTTCCGCTACACGAGCCGCGACGACGCGCACGAAAAATACGACACGCTGTTTTTGATGCTCTGCGGCAGCGTGCTCGGGCTTGTGTTGACGGGCGACCTGTTCAACATGTACGTCATGATCGAGATCATGACGTTCTCCGCCGTGGCGCTGACGGCGTTTCGCAACTGGTATCACGGCGCGCTGGAGGCCGCGTTCAAGTATCTGGTCGTCAGCTGCATCGGCTCGACCTGCATTTTGATCGGCACGACGCTTTTGTACGCGCAGCGTCACACGCTGAATCTGGCGCAGCTTTCCGCCGTGGTCGGGCAACCGTTCACGCCGGCAGAGCTTCTTTCCCTTGCGTTCCTTATCGCGGGCTTCGCCGTCAAGGCGTTCGCCACGCCGTTTCACACCATCGCCGCCGATGCGCACGCGACCGCGCCGAGCTCCATCTCGGTCATGATCTCGGGCGTTTTGACGAAGGCGGGCGTGTACGGGCTGATCCGCGTCGGTTTCTTCCTGTTTAAGTGTATGGATTCCGGTGCAATGCGGACGCTCGTTCTTCTGTTCGGAGGCTTAAGCATGGTCGTGTGCGTCTCGATGGCGCTTTTGCAGCACGATTTCAAGCGCCTTTTGGCCTATCACAGCATTTCGCAGATCGGCTATGTGTTGACGGCGATCGGCCTTTCCACCGCGCTCGGCGTGGCCGGCGGGCTGTATCACGCGCTGAACCACTCGCTGTTCAAGGGGCTTTTGTTCCTCTGCGCGGGCTGCGTGCTCTATCGCACGGGCAAGACGGATCTCGATTCGCTCGGCGGGCTTTCGCGCAAAATGCCGCACACCTGCCTTTTGTTCCTTGTCGCCGCGGCGTCCATCAGCGGGCTTCCGCCGTTCAACGGGTTCGCGTCCAAATGGATGATCTATCAGGCGATCTACCGGGCGGCGGTCGAAAGCGGCAATCCCGCCTACCTTCCGGTGCTCGTGTGCGCGCTCATCGTCAGCGTCATGACGCTCGCCTCGTTTGTGAAAGTCGCGCAGTCGGTCTTCTTCGGCCCGCTGCCGCTTGCGCTGCACGACGTGCGTGAAGCGCCGCTTTCCATGCGCATTCCGATGGCGATCCTCGCGGTTTTGTGCGTCGTCACGGGGCTTTTCCCCGATCTTGTCAGCCGCTTTCTTCTCGTTCCCGCGACGAGTTCCGTCTATAACGTCGGCGGGTATATCGACGCGATGATGGGCGCGGGCTACGCTTCTTCGATGGGGACGCGGCTTCCGGAAACGGAGCTGTCGCTTCGCCTTCCCGGGTACTGGTCGCCCGTGTCGTGGCTGCTGTTGTTCGTGATGCTTCTTGCCGCGGGCTGCATCGTCGCGCTGTTCGCGCGCGGCGAAAGCCGCGAGGCTTCCCGTTCGGACGGCAAACGCGACGTGTTCTTCGGCGGCGAAAAGAGCGTGTATTCCAAAGTCGGCGGGGGCGACCTGTTCTATGGGATGCGCGTGAATCTTTCCGGCTATTTCAAGCGGCTGTCGGCGTGGCACACGGGCGTGGTCAACGACTACGCGCTGTATGCCTCGTGCGCGCTTGCCGTCGTGATCGTCTACGTTCTGCTCTTTATGGGGAGGTGACGTGCCGTGCTTTCAAATTTACTTTATGCGCTTCTTTTTCCCGGGCTTTTGACCTGCGCGTTCGCGGGGCTGCTTTTCGCGGGGATCGACCGCCGTCTTGCCGCACGGATGCAGCGGCGCGTCGGGCCGCCCGTGACGCAGTGCTTCTGGGATTTTGTGAAACTTCTGGGCAAAGAGGTCATCGTCCCCGACGCCGCCTCGCCGCGCGTGTTTTTGGCCGCGCCCGTGGTGGGGCTTGCGGCGATCGCAAGCTGTGCGGTGATCCTGCCCGTCTTCGGCCTCGGCCGCTTCGTCTTCACGGGCGACGTGATCGTGCTGCTCTATCTTCTGACGCTGGCGTCGGTCGTGCTGATCGCGGGCGGCGCGGCGAGCGGTTCGCCGTTTGCGGGCGTCGGCATTTCGCGCGCGGTCGTCTGCCTGATGAGCTATGAACTGCCGCTTGTTTTGATCCTGATCGCCGTGTGCAGGGCATCCGGCGACGGGGAGGCAACGTTCTCGCTTCTTCAGATCGCCGCGCATCAAACGGCGGCCGGTCTGCATCTTTTCGACTGGCGGCTGATCCCCGCCGCGCTCAGTATGCTGCTCGTCATTCCCTGCGAGGTCGGTTCCGCGCCCTTCGACGCGGCCGAGGCGGGGATCGAGATCTGCGAAGGGCCGCTTGCCGAATACAGCGGCTGGCCGCTGGCGCTGTTCAATCTCATGCATGCGATCAAGATGTACGTCATGAGCGCGCTGTTCGTCGCGCTGTTTCTGGGCGGCCGCGTGTCGGGCGTCTTCGTTCTCGACACGATCGTCTGGATTGTCAGCGCGGCGGTCGTCGCCGTGCTTTCGATGACGCTTTGCCGCGGCGTGTGTGCGCGTCTTCGCGTCGAACAGATCTTCCGCTTTTTCTGGGGGCCGGTCAGTGCGCTGGCATTGCTGAGCGTTATATTGGTCTGGATTTTTTAAAAGCGCGGGGGAAACGGCGTCGCGTCTGCGGCGCCTGACGGCCGGTTTACGCCGGATGCTTCGTTGCAAAGTTTTGATGGCGCGGAGGAAACGACGTCGCGTCTGCGGCGCCTGACGGCCGGTTTACGCCGGATGCTTCGTTGCAAAGATTTGCCATAGCGCCGCTATGGCAAATCTTTGCGCCTCGCCCCGACGAAAACCGTCTCGCCATTCGCTCTTGCCGCGCCGTCGTTTCCCCCGCTGAGCGGGATATGGTGCTGCGTATATCATTATCGCAACCCAACCGCTTCGTCCCGGCGCACAGCGTCCCGCGTTCGTGCTTGCCGCGTCGTCGTTTCCCCCGCTGAGCGGGATATGGGGCTGCGTATATCATTATCGCAATCCAACCGCTTCGTCCCGGCGCACAGCGTCACGCGTTCGTGCTTGCCGCGTCCCCTTTTCACTTCTCCATTTCGCAGAAAGGATCGTTTTTCATGCCGAATCTGCTTGCAAAAAGTGCCGCCAAGTCCGGCTGGATCTTCCATGTAAACGCCGGATCGTGCAACGGCTGCGATATTGAACTTGTGTCGATCCTGACGCCGCGCTACGACGCCGAGCGTCTCGGGTTCCGTCTGGCCGAATCGCCGCGCCAGGCGGATATCGTCGCCGTGTCGGGGCCGATCACGATGCAAACGCGCGATCGTCTCGTCCGCGTGCTCTCGCAGGTGCCCGAGCCGCGGGTGGTGCTGTCGCTCGGGTCGTGCCCGCGAAGCTGCAACGTCTTCAAGGGCAGCTATTCCGTCGCGGGGCCGCTGGATCGCTACACGACGGTGGACGTCTCCGTCGCGGGCTGCCCGCCCAAGCCGGAAGCCATCATCGCGGGCTTCGCGCGCGCCGCGGAACTTCTCGCCGAAAAGCAAAAGGCGTATCGCCACGCCGAAAAGGAGGGCACAAAGTGAAATTCCCCTATCTTCGCGAGGCGCTTTGTTCTCTTTTTCGCAAACCCGCCACGGTCGCGACGCCCGCGCCCGCCGCGGAAGGCTATCGCGGACGGCTCGTCTATCACGCCGACCGCTGCATCAACTGCGGCCTTTGCATGCGCGTCTGTTCCCCCGGCGCGATCACCAAACAGATCGAAAAAATCGACGAGGGCGACCGCATCACGTTCACGATCGACCTTTCTTCCTGCACATTCTGCTCGATGTGCGCCGATTTCTGCTCCAAAAAAGCGATCGAGCTTTCCGAAGATTACAACATGGTCGGCTCCGCGCCCGAAGATTTTCTCGTGACAGGGACGTTTGTCAAAAAGCCGCCCGTGCGCCCCGCGGCAAAACCCGCGCCGCAAAAGCCGGCCGACGCAACGGAACAAAAAGCGCAATGAGCGATATTTTGCGCGTGCGGCTTCTCGTGTTCGGCACGGTGCAGGGCGTCGGGTTTCGGCCGTTCGTCGATCGACTTGCCAGGCGATATTCCCTCGGCGGCTTCATACGCAACACCGCGCGCGGCGTGACGATCGAGCTGGAGGGCGGCGCGCGGGCGATCGAAGAATTTTGCTCCGCGCTCACAACCGAAGCGCCGCCGCTGTCGCTGATCGAGCGCATCGAGCGCACGGAACTCATGCCTTCGGGGCAGCGCGATTTCGTCATCGAACAAAGCGCCCCGGGCGAGACGATCGAAGCGTCGATCCCGCCCGACACGGCGACGTGCGACGCCTGCGTGCGCGAGCTGTTCGACAAGCAGAACCGCCGCTATCGCCACCCGTTCATCAACTGCACCGACTGCGGGCCGCGCTTTTCGATCATCCGCGGCATCCCCTACGACCGAAAAAAGACCGCGATGGCAAGCTTCCCGATGTGCGGCGAATGCGCGGCGGAGTTTTCGGACATTGCGAGCCGCCGCTATCACGCGCAGCCCGTGTGCTGCAACGACTGCGGACCGAGGCTTTGGCTTTCGGACAACGCGGGCGATCCGATCCCCGGCGACGCGATCCGACTTTGCCAAAAGGCGCTCGAAGCGGGACAGATCGCCGCGATCAAGGGGATCGGCGGGTTCCATCTGGCGTGCATTGTGACCGAAGATGCCGTGCGCCGTCTGCGCGCGCGAAAACGCCGCGAACAAAAGCCGCTGGCGATCCTCTGCCGCGATCTTGCCGCGGCGAAGCGCTTTTGTCATATCGACGAAACCGCCGAAAAGCTCTTGACGGGCTTTCGCCGCCCGATCGTGCTTTGCCCGAAAATCGACGCGGACGCGTACGGACATTTGAGCGAAAACGGCGACCTCGGGCTGCTCCTGCCCTACGCGCCGATCCATCATCTGCTCTTTGACGGCGCAAAATTCGACGCGCTCGTCATGACGAGCGCCAATCCCGCCGCGCTGCCCATCACGCGCGAAAACGGCGAGGCGCTTTCCTCGCTTCGAGATATCGCGGACGTGTTTTTGCTGCACGACCGCGACATCGACAACCGCTGCGACGATTCGCTCGTCTACCCTTTGAACGGCAAAGAGTACTTCGTGCGCCGTTCGCGCGGATACGTCCCGCAGCCCGTGTTCGTCCCCGATTTTAAAGCGCCCGTCCTCGCCTGCGGCGCGCAGCAGAAGGCGTCGTTCTGCCTTGCCGCGAACGGGCGCGCGTATTTGTCCGCGCACATCGGCGATCTGGAAAGCATCGAGACGTTCGAACACTACGCCTCGCAGGTCAGGCATTTCGAGCGGATCTTCGAGATCGCGCCCGCGGCGTTCGCCTGCGACCTTCATCCCGATTATTTATCCACCCGATTCGCCGAAGAATGTGCAAAACAAACGGGCTCGCCGCTTTTTCGCGTGCAGCACCACCACGCGCACATGGCCGCCTGCATGGCGGACAACGAACTTTCGGGCGACGTCATCGGCGTCGTCTTCGACGGCACGGGTCTCGGAGAAGACGGGACGATTTGGGGCGGCGAATTTCTCTTCGGTTCGTACCAAAGCGTCCGCCGCATGGGACATCTTGCCCCGTTTCCGCTTTCGGGCGGCGACGCGGCGGCGCGCGACCCGGTGCGCGCCGCGTTCGGCGCGCTGTACGCCGCCGGGGTCGATCCTTGCGAAATTTTCCCGGAGCGCCGCGAGCTCCTGCCGCCGCTTGCCGCGAACGTCAACTGCCCCGCGACCACGAGCGCCGGAAGACTGTTCGACGCGATGGCCGCGCTTTGCGGGATCACGGAGAAAAACGCCTACGAAGCCCGAAGCGCCATGCTTTTGCAGTCGCTTGCACAGCGCACGGGCGAGCTTCCCGACGACGCGCCATGGGACGTCCGCCTCATCGACACCGCGGACGGGTTCCTGCTGGATACGCTTGCTTTTTTGACGTATGCGGCGCATGATAAACGCGCCGGGTGCGATCCGCGTTTCACGGCGGAGGCGTTTCACCGCGCATTGGCGGCGGGCGTGCTCGCCGCATGTCGGCGCATCCGATCCGCGACGCAATGCAGCCGCGTCGTGCTGTCGGGCGGCGTGTTTTTGAATCTTCACTTATTGTCGCTTGTGCAAAAAGCGCTGGAAGCGGACGGCTTTGCCGTGTTCTGTCATCGCCGCGTCTCCTGCTGCGACGAAGGGCTGTCCCTCGGGCAGGCGGCGGTCGCACAGGCGCTTTTGTCAGCACGCTAAAGAATAAAAAAGAAAGGACGGTGACGCGTTATGTGCCTTGCCGTGCCGCTTCGAATCAAATCGATCGACGGAACGCGCGCCGTGTGCGACGCGTGCGGCGTGTCGCGCGACGTGCGGCTCGATCTCGTGCCGCAGGCAAAATGCGGCGACTACATTCTTTCGCACGCGGGGTTCGCCATTGAAATCCTCGATCCGGCGCAGGCGCGGGAGAATCTTTCCGCCATACGGGAGGCGTTCGATGCCGGACGCGTTTGACTTTGATTTTTCCCGCGTCGATCCCGCGCGCGCCCGCGAAATTTTAAGCGGGTTCGGCGGAAAACCGACGCGTCTTATGGAAGTCTGCGGCACGCACACGCATCAGATCGCGCGTTTCGGAATAAAGAGCCTTCTGCCAAACGGCGCAAAGCTGCAAAGCGGCCCGGGCTGCCCCGTGTGCGTGACGAGCGCACCCGCGCTGTCCTGCGCGATCGAGCTTTGCAAAAAACGGAACGTCACGCTCGCCGTTTACGGCGACATGCTGCGCGTCCCCGCGCGGCTCCCCGCCGACACGCTTTTGAACGCGCGGGCGGCGGGGGCGGACGTGCGCGTGGTGTTTTCGGCGGCGGACGCGGTAGAGCTGGCCGCGCGGGAGCCGTCGCGCGAGGTCGTCTTTTTCGCCGTCGGGTTCGAGACCACGGCGGCAGGCACGGCGGCGGCGCTTCTGGACGCCGCGCGGCTCGAGCTTCCCAATTTCTCGATGCTTTCCGTATTAAAGCGCGTCGAACCCGCGCTGCGCCTGCTTTTGCAAAGCGCGGATCTTCGCTGCGACGGGCTGCTTTTGCCGGGACATGTCGCCTCGATCGTCGGGACGGACGGCTTCCGCTTTCTGGAAGAGCTCGGGATCCCCGGCGTCGTGTGCGGGTTTGAGGCGGGCGACATTCTGCTTTCGCTGACGATGCTCCTGACAATGATCCGAAACGGCGAAGTCGGCGTGCAAAACGAATACACGCGCGCCGTCAAATCGCACGGCAACGCCGCGGCGCTTCGTTTGATCGACCGCGCGTTCGCGCCTTGCGCGGATATCTGGCGCGGACTCGGCGTCGTGGACGGCGGCGGCTTCGCTCTGCGGGACGAATTTTCCCGGTTTGACGCATGGCGTCGTTTCGGGCTCGACCGTCTTTGCCCCGAGCCGCCCGCCGCGTGCCGCTGCGCCGACGTGATCTGTGCGCGCATTGCGCCGCGAGACTGCCCCATGTTCGGCAGGCCCTGCACGCCGTCCTCGCCGCTCGGGCCCTGCATGGTGGCAAGCGAAGGTTCGTGCGCGGCGGCGTATCGCTATCGCGCCGCAGAAGTCTGATTTTGAGGTGTTTTCATGCTGGATGAGATCGTCACGCTCGACTACGGCAGCGGCGGGGAAAAGACCGCCGCACTGATCGAAGAAGTGTTCCTGCCCGCGTTTTCCAACGACGCGCTGCGCGCGCTCGGCGACGGCGCGCTCGTTTCGGGCGCGGAAAACTTGTGCTTTTCGACGGACAGCTTCGTCGTCGACCCGCTGTTTTTCCCCGGCGGGGACATCGGCAAGCTCTGCGTCTGCGGGACGGTGAACGACCTGCTCGTCTCGGGTGCGCAGCCTTTGTATCTGAGCCTTTCGGCGATCATCGAAGAAGGCTTTTCGATGGAAAAGTTAAAGCGGATCGTGCAAAGCGCCGCCGAAACGGCGCGCCGCGCGAACGTCTCGATCGTCACGGGCGACACGAAGGTCGTCCCCCGCGGACGGGGCGACGGTGTGTATCTGAACACGGCGGGGATCGGACGCGTCGTGCGCGGCGATCTTTGCCCCGACGCGATCCGCGAAGGCGACGTCGTGCTGGTCAGCGGCGACGTCGGGCGGCACGGCATGAGCGTCATGCTCGCGCGGCACGAATTGGGGCTTTCGGGCGAAGTGCCGAGCGACTGCGCGCCGCTTTGCGAAATCGCGCCGAAATTATGGGCGCTTCCGACGCTCCGCGTTCTGCGCGACCCCACGCGCGGCGGGCTTGCCACGACGCTGTGCGAGTTTGCCGAACGCCGCCCGTTTTCGATTGAGCTCGACGAAGCCGCGATCCCGATCGACCCCGCCGTTTCGGCCGCGTGCGAAATGCTCGGGATCGATCCTTTGTACAGCGCGTGCGAGGGGCGGCTGATCGCCGTCGTCGCTGACGCTGACGCGGACGCCGCGCTCGAAATTATGAAAAGTGCGCAAGGCGGGGCGCAGGCGGCGATCATCGGCCGCGTGAAGCGCGAGCATGCGGGGCATGTGATCCTTCGCACGGCGCTCGGCGCGGGGCGCATCCTGCCGCGGCTTGCGGGCGCGCAGCTTCCGCGCATCTGCTGAACGTTAAAAAAGCAAGGAGGAGTTCCATGCAGGAATACAAAAGAATCGACATCGCGGCGGATGAGATCGTGCCGCTTGCGCAGGATATGAAATCGCGCGGCGTGACGCTCGTCATGATCCACGGCTATGTGGACAAAGAGGGCAAAAACGTGATCTCCTACGATTACGCCGTCGGCAGCGCGATCGAAAGCTACACGGTGACGGGCGAAAGCGTCCTGCCGAGCATCGGCGATATCTACGATCAGGCAGCGATGTGGCCGGAGCGCGAATTGAACGAGCTGATGCCCGTCGAATTCACCGGGCTTGACACGTCGCAGCGGCTGTTTCTGCCCGAAGATCTTCTGGATGACCGCGGGCAGATCCTCGTGCAGACGATGGACGAATTGAAAAAATAAACTATCCTGTCCAAACACAGCAAAAGCCGACGGAGCATCCGCCGGCTTTTCTTTGTTGATTCGTTCGTCAATCAAACACGATGCTCTTTTTCTTCCCGTTTTTGTCGACGGGATGTTCGCGCAGACGCACGACGTAGCGCAGCGAAACGATCTGTTCGCCGTTTTTGTCGTCCCACAATAAAAGCGCGTCGTCGCGCACCTCGCGCAGCGTCCCCGTAATCTGCGTCCCGTTGAACGTATAGACGATCACGTCGCGGCCGACCAGCCGCATGGCAAATTCTTTCATCGGAAATTCCTCCTCGTTTTGCAGATTCAATGCCGTTTCCTGCACCCGCCGTTCGTTCATCATGAGATAAAGCGGCAGAAAGCAGGCGACCATCCATGCCGCGTCCATATCATTCGTCCTCCCAGAAAAGCTCGTCGAGCGTTTTGTCCAGCGCGTGACAGATGGCAAGACACAGTCGGATCGTGGGGTTGTAATCCCCCTTTTCCATCGCGTTGATCGTCTGGCGGGAGACGCCGATCCTGTCGGCCAGCTCCTGCTGCGAATAGTCCTTCGCGGCACGCGCCGCTTTAAGCCGAAGGTTCTTCATCGTCCGCCCTCCGATCGAGCCGCCGCTTGATATACCAGTTGACCGCAATGCTCAAAAGCATCGCCGCGACGGAGAAATTGCAGAAGCTCACCAGAGCGCCGATGCGCCCGATCTCCAGAAATCCCAGCGCCAGATTGACCAAAAACGCGCCTGCGAGCGCGAACGCCACATCGCGCGGCCGCTCGTTGATGGCGAGCCACGCGTCGCGGTAGATGCAGATCCCCGCGAACAGCGCCGCCGCGGCGATCAGCGCGCCCGTCAGAAGATACAGCAGCGTCATGGGCGAGATCAAGTCCAAAAGCAGCGCCAGAATCCCGGCGACATTCGCCGCGACGATCAGCTTCAGCGCCCACGCCGACGCCTCGCCGCGCGCGATGCGCTGCCGTTCGTCGTACTTCCAGGCGTTTTTCGCGCTCATAATCGCAAGCACCGCCGCCGCAATCAACAGCCCCGCGCCAAGTCCGAGAGTAAAAGCGACATCCATTTTTCGATCCCTCCTGTTTCGGTATGACTTTACGATACCACCGTTCGCCTTTTATGTCAAATATATTTTACTGTTTGACTGATATTTTTATCACTTTGTCGCATTTGAAAAACAAAAAGAGCGTTTGAAACACTCAAACGCTCTTTTGATTCCACGATTTTTACCGAACTTTTTTGGCGAAGCGCAGCGTGCGCATGGAGTTCAGAATCGCCAGCATCGCCACGCCGACGTCGGCGAACACCGCCGTCCACATGCCAACGACGCCGAGCGCCGCAAGCACCAGCACCGCGAACTTGACCGCGAGGGAAAGCACCACGTTGCCGCGGACGATCGCCATCGTCTTTCTCGCGATCGCCATGGCAAGGGCGATGCGGGAGGGTTCGTCGTTCATGATGACGACGTCCGCCGCCTCGATCGCGGCGTCGCTTCCCAGCGCGCCCATCGCAATGCCGACATCGGCGCGGGCAAGAAGCGGCGCGTCGTTGACGCCGTCGCCGACGAACGCGGTCGTGCCGCCCTCTTGCATGATCTTCTCCGCGCAGTCGACCTTGCCGTCGGGCAGAAGTTCCGCGTGGACTTCGTCGATCCCAAGCTGCGCCGCGACGCGTTTGGCAATGGCCTCGTTGTCGCCCGTGAGCATGACGATGCGCTTCACGCCCGCCTTCTTCAAATCGGCGACGGCCTGTTTGGCGTCGGGCTTGACGGCGTCGGCGACCTCAATGAAGCCCGCGTATTTGCCGTCCACGGCGACGTAGATCGCCGCGTAATCGGCAGGCGCAATTTCCTCGCCCGTAATTTCCGCGATCCATGTGCGGCGTCCGGCGCAGATCACATGCCCGTCCACCAGCGCGCGCGCGCCGCAGCCCGCGATCTCTTCCGCCGCGCCGATACGGGAGGCGTCGGGCTGTTTTGCATAATACGTCAGAACGGCTTTCGCCATCGGGTGGGGCGAGACCATTTCCGCGTGGGCGACGAGGTCGACCAGTTCATCCTCCGTCATGCCTTTCGGCTCGACGCGCTGTACGTCGAAGCTGCCGCGCGTCAGCGTCCCGGTCTTATCCATCAGAACCGTATCGACCTTGGCGAGCGTTTCCATATAGTTGCCGCCCTTGACCATGACGCCCTGACCCGCCGCGCCGCCGATGCCGCCGAAAAAGCCGAGCGGGACGGAGATCACGAGCGCGCAGGGGCACGAGACAACGAGGAAGACGAGCGCGCGGTACAGCCAATCGGAGAAATGCCCCACGAAGATCGGCGGAAGGATCGCCAGCGCCGCCGCAAGACCGACGACCGTGGGCGTGTACCAGCGGGCGAACGACGTGATGAAGTTCTCGGCCTTCGCCTTTTTGTCCGACGCGTTCTCGACCAGTTCGAGCATGCGACTGACGGCGGACTCGGCGAAGACGCGCTCGACGCGGGCGGTCAGAAGGCCCGAAGTGTTGACGCTGCCGCCGAAGATCTCGTCGCCCGCCTTGACGTCGCGCGGGACGGATTCGCCGCTTAAAGCCGAAGTATCGAGCCAGCTTTGCCCTTCGACGATCTTCGCGTCGACGGGGACGCGCTCGCCGGGGCGGATTTCAATCATTTGTCCGACGGCGACGTCGCTCGGATCCGCGTCGCAAACCGTGCCGTCATCACCGACCAGATGTGCGATGTCGGGGCGGATGTCCATCAGCGCGCTGATCGAAGCGCGGGATTTGCCCACGGCGCGCTGCTGGAAGTATTCGCCGACCTGATAGAAGATCATGACGGCGGCGGCCTCGGGGTATTCGCCGATGAAGAACGCGCCGACGGCGGCGATGCACATCAGGAAGTTCTCGTCAAACACTTCGCCGCGGAAGATGTTGACGACCGCCTCCGACAGAACGTCGCCGCCCGCCAGAAGCGCGGACACGCCGCAGAGGATCGGATAGACAATCCCCGCGCCCTCAAAGACGAACCGCGCGACGCCGAGCACGACGAGCGCGACCGCCGCGCGGACGATCTTTTCATGTTTGCGGAGCTTCCGCATGAACTTCTTCATCGACTTTCTCTCCCCTCGGGATGATCCCGTTTTCTTTTCTCCGACGTTTTTACCTATTTAATATTATTTTTTAATGTTATTTGATGCGCTTGGTCGTCACTTCGGGTTCTTTTTTCTCGATCACGGCGAGGATCTCGGACTCGGCAGCTTCGGAATCGGCCTTGACGACAAGGCGGCCGGTCATGAAATTCAGGCTCGCTTCCTGCACGCAGGAAAGTTTGGCGATCGCACGTTCGAGTTTCGCGGCGCAGTTGGCGCAGTCAAGGCCTTCGAGTTTGTAAGTGAGTTCCATGGTGTCATCCTCCGTTAAAATTTAATCTTCATGCTGCAGATGGTGCAGCGCCGTTTCCATGACCTGACGGACATGCTCGTCGTCGAGGCTGTAGAACACGTTCTTTCCCTCGCGGCGATAGCGCACCAGGCGGCTCTGCCGCAGGGCGCGCAGCTGATGCGACACCGCCGACTTGGTCATGGACAAAAGCTCGGCTAAGTCGCAGACGCAAAGCTCGGAGCAGTCCAGCGCCATCAGGATGCGCACGCGCGTGCTGTCGCCCAGGACCTTGAAGAAATCCGCAAGATCATAGAGCGTGTCCTCGTCGGGCATGTTCGCGCGCGCCTGTTCGATCGCGCCTTCGCTTTTCGCCTGGCACTGGCAGTCAAAGTCTTTTTCTTCGGTTATGTTTCGTTCCAGCGTCACGGTGATCTCCTCCAAACAGTTGAGCAATCATTCAACTGTCGTTATTATAGTTGAACGGTTGCTCAACTGTCAAGTGTTTTCTTGACCTTTTCCGCAAAACGTTTTAGAATGGTTTTAATTTGCGGAAAATTCCGCAGAAAAGGGGATTTGTGATACTTATGAGCGAAGAAAAACCACGTCGCGGCAAGATCGTTTCGATCCTGAACCGCATTTTCATCGACGGTCTGGCCGGCATGGCGCTTGGGCTGTTTGCGACGCTGATCGTCGGGACGATCCTCGACACGATCGGCTCGCTTCTGCCCGAAAGCGTCGGACATTGGCTTTCCATGATCGCGGGGCTGTGCAAGGCATTCACCGGCGCGGGCATCGGCGTCGGCGTGGCGTATAAATTAAAGGAATCGCCGCTTGTCACGCTGTCGTGCGCGGCGGTCGGCATGATCGGCGCGTTCGCCTCGAAACTTCTGGCCGGAACGGCATGGGAACCCGGCGTCGTGACGCTCGCCGGACCGGGAGAGCCGCTCGGCGCGTTCGTGGCGGTCATCGCCGCGATCGAGTGCGGCCGCCTGATCGCCGGGAAGACGAAGCTCGACATTCTGCTCGTGCCCGTGTTCAGCGTGCTGCCCGGGGCGGCGGTCGGCCTTCTCGTCGGCCCGCCGATCTCGAAGATGATGACGGCGCTGGGCGAATTCATCAACTGGGGCACGCAGTGTCAGCCGATTTTGATGGGCGTGATCGTCTCCGCCGTCATCGGCGTGTGCCTGACGCTGCCGATCAGCTCGGCCGCGCTCTGCATCATCTTGGGGCTGGACGGCATCGCGGGCGGTGCGGCGGTCGTCGGCTGCTGCGCGCAGATGGTCGGCTTCGCCGTCGCAAGCTATCGTGAAAACAAAATCGGCGGTCTCGTCGCGCAGGGCGTCGGCACATCGATGCTGCAAATGCCCAACATCGTTAAAAATCCGCGCATCTGGATCCCGCCGACGCTCGCCGCCGCCATTTTGGGGCCGATCTCCACGCGCGTCCTCGGGATGGTCTGCGGCCCCAGCGGCGCGGGCATGGGCACGAGCGGCCTCGTCGGGCAGATCGTCACCTATCAGTCGATGACGGCGGCGGGCTTTTCTCCCGCGGTCACGCTGATCGAAATGGCCGTGATGCACTTCATCGCCCCCGCCGTGCTGACCCTCGCCTTCAGCGAACTTCTGCGCAAAAAAGGCTGGATCAAATTCGGCGATATGAAGCTGGACGTGTAACCGTACAACAAAAAAGCGATGCCGACGGCATCGCTTTTTTTGCTTCTCCGTTTTTATTTCACGGTTTCACTCCACCGCTTTTCCGCACTGCGGGCAGAAGCGGCTGCCGGGGGAAAGCGGCGCGCCGCAGCCTTTGCAGACCGGCTTTTCTTCCAGTTTTGCGCCGCAAAGATTGCAAAAGCGACTTCCCGCGGCAAGTTCCGCGCCGCATGCGGGGCAGATCGTCTTCGCGGCGGGCGCGGTCGCCACGGGCGCGGCGGCGAAGGGCTGCGCAGCGGGCTGCGCGCCGCCCGACATCAGGCAGTTTTCGATCACACGGAAGATCTCGTCGGGCAGTTTTTTCTGTTTGTAAGCGCCGATGCCCGCCGTGACGGCCAGCGGCCAGAACAGCACCAGCCCCGCGACGCCCGCGCCGATCTTATCCGACCACTCGCCCGCGCCGATCGTGACGTTCAGCGTGTCGCCCGAAAGCGTCATCTGCACGGTCGTGGCAAGGCGCATTCCGGTGACGGTCTTCCAGCCGTCCTTTTCCTGGCGGCATTGCAGCACATACCCGTCGCCCGTCTGCGCGCCCTGCACCTGAAGGTTCTGCGAGGAGCGAAGATGCGACTCCACCGCCTGCGCAACCGTCTCCACCGACATGCCCTGCGGCATTTTAAATACTCTTGTCTCGTTTGCCATAGCTTTCATCCCTCCGAATTATTGCTGTTCCCGCGTCCAGTCCCACAGCGCCTGCGCGCCGTCGACGACGTAAAGATCGTCGCCCACGTCCAGATTTCGGCCGTTGAAGCTCAAGACGACATCCCTTCCGTCCTTCATCTCCATTCGAAAAAAATCGTCGGAATCCGTCGCCCAAAGGTCGGTCTTTTCTTTGATTTTGATTTGCCCGAGCGCCTCGACGAACGCCGCGATCGCTTCGGGATCGTCCGTCTCCGTTTCCTCGTGCGTTTCGTGATTTCGGATATGGATCACGCGCGCGACGTTCTTTGCGTCGATCGTCACGCCCAAAACATCGGCGGGCGTCTTTCCGCGCAGGGCGTTTTTGCCGCAGCCGCAGAGCATCAGAACCAGCGCCGCCAAAACGCAGAGCGTCTTTTTCATGGAGCGTCCTCCTTTAAAAATCGGTTTTATTTCTTTTATTATAACAGTTCGGCTGCGGCGTGTATTTTTGTGTTTCCGAAGCGGCACTGTCTGTCCGGTAACGGTTGCGCGGGCCTGCCATGTTCCGTATAATAGATACAATCGGAATGCATGGGAGGTCGAATGTCGTGCCCTTTTATCGGATTTTAAACGAGATCATGGAAGAGCTGCACTGTTCCGCGCGGAATCTTGCCGCCAAAAGCGGGCTTTCCGCCGCCGCGGTCAGCCGTTATCGCCGCGGCGAACGCGTGCCCGCGCCGGACACGGACGCGTTTGCCGCGCTGTCCCGCGCGCTTTGCGCCATCGCACAGGAGCAGGGAAAAGCCGACTTTGCCGCGCAGATCGAGCCAAAATTAAAAAGCGCGGACGATATGCCGGTTTCCGTCGATTTCACCGCCTTTCGGCTGCAATTTTCCGCGCTTTTATCGGCGTTTTCGATCAGTCTTTCCGAGCTTTCCCGCGCGCTGAACTTCGATGCTTCCTATCTTTCCAGAATCAAAAACGGACAGCGGCAGCCGTCCGACCTGCTCGCGCTGTGCCGAAAACTGTCGCAGTATTTTGCAAAGCGGCTTTCCGCTCCCGAGGATCGCGCGCGTCTTGCCGCGTGGCTGGAATGCGAGGAAAGCGACCTCATCTCGGAGGAACAGGCGGCACAGAAGTTGTTCGATGCGCTTTCGCACGCCCCCGCGCCCGCCGAAGGGCCGAGCGGCAACTTTTTGTCCAAGCTCAACGATTTCGATTTGAACGAATACATCCGTGCCATCCGTTTCGACGAATTGAAGGTGCCGAACGTTCCCGCCGTGGCGACGATGCTGCCCGTCAACCGCACGGCGCGGAATCTGCGCCAGATGATGGACGTCGAGCTGGACTTTTTGAAGATGACCGTGCTGTCGCGCTCCAACGAAGACGTCATCATGTACAGCGACATGTCGATGGAGGAAATGGCACGCGATCCCGAATTCCCGAAAAAATGGATGTTCGGCATGGCAATGATGTTAAAGCGCGGGCTGCACCTGCACCAGATTCACTGCCTCGGGCGCGGATTTGACGAAATGATGCTCGGGCTGGAGAGCTTCATCCCGATGTATATGACGGGGCAGATCTCGCCGTATTATTTGAAAAATCAATCGACCGCGCCGTTCCATCATTTTTTGAAGGTCAGCGGCACGGCGGCGCTTTCGGGCGAGGCGATCGTCGGGCATCACGCACAGGGACGTTATTTCCTCACGAACAACCGCGAGGAGGTCGCCTATTATCGCGCACGCGCCGAGGCGCTTTTGTCCTGTGCGTCGCCGCTGATGGAGATCTTCCG
Source organism: uncultured Clostridia bacterium (assembly GCA_934613185.1). Lineage (GTDB taxonomy): Bacteria > Bacillota > Clostridia > Christensenellales > Maliibacteriaceae > RGIG9107. The sequence continues at coordinate 17,925 of CAKTSO010000011.1, forward strand.
CGAGGATTCGGCGGAGACGTTCCGCAAGTTTTTGCAGGCCGACGCCGCAGTTCCGGGCGTGCGGCGGCGCGTGCTGTCATCACCGCCGCTGTTTACGGCGGACGAATCGCTCCTTCGTGAAATCTTTCGGGACAACGGCATTTCCGACGCCGACTGCGAACGTGCGATTGCGTTCGCCGCACAGCAGCGCCGCCGCGTCGAATCGATCCTCGAACACAGCAAAATCACCGACGAGATCCCCGCGCTCGACGAAGAAAGCTTCGCCGAATATCCGATGGCACTGGAATTGCCGCAGCTTTTTCTCGAGCGGGACGTGTTCTGCTCGTTCGAACAATACAGCCGGCATCTTGCTCTGACGCGCGCGTTTGCGGCCGCGCACGAAACGTATCATCTGCAGCCGCTCGCCCGCCCCGTGTTCTGCAATTTGCAGATCACCATGCGCGAGGGCGCCTGGGCGCTCGTCAGCAAGAGCAAAGCCCCGTCGATCCATTTTCTCATCCGTCACCCCAAAATGTGCGAAGCGATCGAAAATATGGTCCCGCCGATCGTGGAGGAGTAAGGGGTTCGAATCCCCGATTCAAAAAAACAAAAGCGGTCCTGCGGCATACCAACCGCCGCAGGGCCGCTTTTTTGATGGAAGGACAGAGGATGCGTCCGCGGCGAACGAGGATTTTCGCCGCGGACAATGTGTACCCGCCACTATCGCTTATCGCCGCGTTATTCGACCGCGTCGTAGAAATACTGATTTATTTCGGGATTTTCCAGATCGTCGTAGTAGGCGATGCAGGGTTCCAGATACGTGTACTGTTCCGGCTGCGTGCCGCGCGTCAGATATTCGATCATGTACGTCGCCGCCGTATAACCGATCAGATACGGCTTCTGCACGATCAGCGCGTCAACCTCTTTATTGCGCAGCGCCTCAACCTGGCCCTGCCCCGCGTCGAAGCAGACCAGCGGCAGATCGACGTCGTCCGAGGACAGCGCGTTGATAACGCCTTGCGAGGAGAACAGATTTCCGCCGAAGAAGCCCGCCGTGTCGGGGAAGGTCAAAAGGATGCTCGACGTCTGAGACGCCGCGGTGGACGGATCGTTGTTGCACCACTGCTCCGAAACGACAGTGTAGCCGAGCTTTTGAATTTCGTCGCGCCAGCCGGACAGGCGCTTGACGTTCGTGTCGGAAGACGGATTGGAGCTGATCGCCGCGACTTTATGCGAATCCGAGCCGGACGCCTGAATGAGCTCGTCCAGCGCGTCGGCCGCAAGCTTGCCGCCCGCGTAATTGTCGCTGGTGACGTGCGCCAAAAAGACGCTCTCGTCGGTGAAGGCGATGTCCATCGTGATCACGGGAATGTCGTATTTATCGATCGCCTCGGTCACGGGCTGGAGCATATTGTCGCCGCCGCAGGGGATGATCAAAAGGCCGTCAGCCTCCGAGCCGTTGAGCATGGATTCCAAAACGGGCGTCTGGAGCGTGTAGTCGGACGTGGACGGCCCCTGATAGACGAGATTCACGCCGTATTCGTCGCACGCGTCCTGCACGCCGCGCAGGATGGTGATCGGGAACGCGTCGGACATGTTGTTGATGCAGAATGCGATCGTCAGATCGGATGCATCAACCTCGGGCGTATCTTTTTGCACGTCGACCGACGCCGCGGGAGCCGCCGCTTCGGACGCATCCGGCGCGGGCGTTTCGTTTCCGCATGCGAAAAGCGCGAATACAAGGACGAGGGAAAGAAGGATGGCTGCAAGTTTCCGATACATTTTGGTTCCTCCTTACGGATCTTTGCGTCTTTAAGAAAAACGGTCTATCTTAGCCGGCGCGTCAGGCAAGACGGGAGCGGCTGGAATACTGATCCATATACACCGAGATGACGATGATGACGCCGACGGCAACCTGCTGCCAATAGCTTTGCACATTGATCAAAACAAGGCCGGTCAGCAGGACGGAGATGATCAGCGCGCCGATCAAAATGCCCTCCGCGCGGCCCGTGCCGCCTTTGGAGCTGACGCCGCCGATGGCCGCCGCCGCGACCGCCGTCAGCTGCGTCGTCTGGCCGGTCAGCGGGTTCGCCGAGCAGTAGCGCATCATCAAAAGCACGCCGGACAGCGCGCCGAGCACGCCCGCGATGGTGTAGAGCTTGATGATCTGCCCGTCGGCATTCACGCCCGAACGCTGGAGCGCGTCGCGATTGCTGCCGACGGCGTAGGTGTATTGGCCAAAGCGCGTGAAGCGCAGGACGAAGACGAAGATCAGGACCACGAGCCAGCTGATCATCATGTTCATCGTCGCGAATCCAAACAGTTTATAGTTGGCGATCTCCTTCATGACTGCGGGGAGGCTGACGACCTCCGTGCCGCCGGAAATGACGAGTGCAAGTCCTTTGCAGACGCTCATCGTGCCGATCGTGGCCAAAAACGGCGAAAGCTTCAGCTTTGTCACGAGCACGCCGTTGAGCGCGCCGCAGGCGACGCCGATCAAAAGCCCGATCGCGACGCCGATCAAAATCGACGGGCCGTCGCCGAGAGCGACACAGGTGTTTTTGATGAACACCGCGGCACTGACGCCGACCAGGCCGGACAGGCAGCCGATGGAAAGATCGATGCAGCCCGCCATCATCACAAGCCCTTCGCCGATGCCCAGCAAAATGATTTCCGTCATGTACGCAAGCGTGCTCTGCCAGTAGGCGGCGGTGAAAATGCGCCCCTGAAACAGCGAGAACACGATCACGATCATGACCAAAATTGCCAAAGACCAGACCTTGCCGATTTTTTCAAACGCCCGTGCGCGGCGGACGCTGCGCGCCATTTTCAATTCGTGCACGCGGATCTGTTCTTCCAGTTTGTGTTGATTGTCCTGCATCGCGTTACGCCTCCTGCGCGTCGGTCGTGCCGTCGAGAGTCCGGGAGCCGGTGATCCATGCCACAAGATCGTCGAGCGTGATGTCGTCGCGGTTCAGCGTCGTGATCGTGTTCCCGAGCCGGAACACCGTCATGCGATCACACACGTCCATGACATAGGGCAGCGTGTGGCTGATGAGAATCACGGAAATGCCCTCCGCGGCGATCTCCCGAATGAGCTGCAAAACCTTTTCCGACTCCTCCACGCCGAGTGCGTTCGTCGGCTCGTCCAAAATCACGATCTTGCTGCCCCAGGCGATGGCCTTGCCGATGGCCACGGCCTGCCGCTGGCCGCCCGACAGCGTGCCGACGGGCTGTTTGACCGATTTGATCGTGATCTTCAATCGATCGAGAACTTCCTGCGTGCGGCGCGCCATCTCTTTTTTGTCAAGAATTTTGAAAAGATGTCCGAAGAAGCCGGGTTTGATCAGTTCGCGCCCAAGGAAGATGTTGCCCACCACATCCAGATGCGGTGCAAGGGACAGGTCCTGATACACGGTCTCGATGCCGCTGTCGATCGCGTCGCGCGGACTGTCGAAATCGACCAGTTCGTCTTCCAGATAAAGATATCCCTTGCTCGCCTTGTGCGCGCCGGAAAGGATCTTGATGAACGTGGACTTGCCCGCGCCGTTGTCGCCGACGATGCCGACGACCTCTCCCGGCTTGATGTTGAAATTCACGTTCTGGAGCGCCACGATGGAACCGTAGTTCTTGCCGACGGACTGCGTTTGCAGAATGTACTCGCCCATGCGTTCGTTCTGCCTCCTGTTCTGCTTTGGTCTTAAAAATCGTTTTGATTGTCGGTTCGTTATAAAAAAGCGGGATCGTTGTCTTGATCGTTGGCAAAATAAGTCGGAAAGTCCTGAAAAAAACGTTTTCTTGTTTCGCCGCGCCGCCCGATGCTTCGTTTTTTTCGGCGCGCGTTTTTCTTTTTTCAGTAGCGCAGGCTGCTTTTTCGCAACGCGCGGTAGGCTGTCAGGTTTTGTCGTTCTTCCTGCGGCAGAAGGGCGTAGATCGCCATAAAAATGCAGTCTGCCGTCATCATGAAAAGAGGCGTCGTGTAAGAAAATTCGTTCGCGCGGGGCGTTTGCCCCGAAACCAGAAGGATTGTGTCCGCGCATTTTGCCGCGGGCGAATCCGCGTTCGCGGTCACGGCAATCGCCGCCGCGCCGTTTTGTTTGGCAAGCCGCGCGCTCAAAAGCGCCGTGCGCGTGCGGCCGGACATGGAAAAGAGCAATAAAACGTCTTGTTTTTTCATCAGCGACGCGTGAACGCATGCGTCGGTCGGATCCGTGCAGCAGCTCACCAGCCGCCCGAGGCTTTGCAGCCGCGCGCTCATCGATTCCGCCGCGATCGCGGAAGCGCCCTGCGCGGCGATCACGATTCGTTCGGCGTTCAAAAGCCGCCGCGCCGCGTCATCCAGCGCCCGCGCATCCAGCGTTTCCAGCGACGCTTCGATCGCGCGGATGTTCGCCTGCGCCGCCGCTTGGCAGATCTCCCAGGCTTTCGTGTTCTGCGCCGGTTCCCTCTGCGCGCCGATCTTTGCGGGCGATTCCCGCAGCGCATTTCGAAACGAAGAAAAGCCGTCGAAGCCGAGCTGCCGCGCCAGTCGAACCACCGTCGATTCGCTCACGCCGATGCATTGCGCCGCGCGCCTCAGACTCATTTTTGCCGAGACCGAACACGGCGTCTGCGCGTAAAACTGCGCAGCTTTCTGCGTCGCGCCCGCCAGAGAATAGGACAGGACGCGAAGACGCAGCATCAAATCGTTTGTTTCCAGCGGCATCCCTCCGTTTCTGTCCGCCCGGAAAACCGTGTTTCCCTTTTTTCGGGACAATGCCTGCGGCGCTTTCCGAAAACACCGCAAATGTGTTTTTTGTGTCACACAAATAACTTGTTGTCTGTATGATAATCGCACCAAAGTCGTCATGTCAAGACTTTTTTCGACATTTTTTCATTTTATTTTTTAAAATTCATTCGATTTTGTCCATCAAAAAAAAGCGAACGGCTTCTTCTCGCCGAGAAGAACGCCGTCCGCCGCCGTGTTTGTTTTTAAAGAATCATCGCTCCAAACGCCTGTTTTTCATTGCATTGTGCTTGTTCGGCCGCCATGGCCGCGTTCGTTTTTCGGGCCGCGCACCGCGCCGTTTCGCCGAGCCGCTCGTACACGAGTTCGTAGAGCATGTCCGTCACGACCGTCTGCGTGATCGTCGTGTTCGTATGCCCCGCCTTCGTCCGCGGTTCGGGTGCGAACTCCACGATGATGTCCGGCGAAAGCACTTCCGCGCGCGGCAGATTCGCCGTAAAGATCGCCGTATACGCCTCGCAGGCCTGCGCGCGGCGCATCAGCCCCGCGCAGCTTTCGCGCTGCATCCACATGGAAAACAAAATGAGCACGTCGCCCTTTCGCAGGAAATTCGCGGGATTTTCCATGTGCTGCTGTTCCAGCGCGATCTGCGTCTGAAGCCCGACGCGGCTCAAGCGTGCCGCGAGATTCTTTGCAGGAAGCAGGGAGCGTCCACCCGCGCTCAACACGATCCGCCGCGCCGCAATCATTTTTTCCGCCAGGATAAAAAGCTCCTGTGGGCGCAGCAGGCGCAGGGTATCCCGAATGCCCGCGACATTCTGTGCGGCGACCGCCCGCAAAACCGTCTGCGCGTCCGACCCCACCGTCACGCCGTTATACACGGGAAACAATCGCTCGATCTGTTCGCCCGACAGGCGCATGTCCTTTTGAAAAGCACGGTACCCATCGTAGCCGAGCCGTCTGGCAAAGCGCGTGACGGTCGATTCGCTCACGCCGATGCGCGCCGCCGCCTGACGGATGTTCATATCCGCGACCTCCTGCGGATCAAAGGCGCGATAAAACATCGCAACGCTGCGCATCGCACCGCAAAGCTCGCCCTCCAATTCGGCGATGCGGTCGCAAAGATAAGCCTGCGTCTTCAAAAGCGCCGCCTCCTTTTCTTTGTTTTTGTGTTGTCGTTTGCTTTATTATACCGTCCGTTTTCTTTTTCGCAAGAAAAATGTTTGCATTTTCCCCTTTTGCGCCAAACTAAGCGCAAAAGGAGGTGGGCTGACGTGAAAAAACACGACCCGATCTACGACGAGCAGACGACCGCTTCGGCGACGGAATGCACGGGGCTGATCCCCGCCGCACCCGAGGACGACGCGCAGGCGGAAAACTACGCCGAGCTTTACAGCATCCACGAGCAGACGGCGACAAAGCTGACGCGCAAGAACCGAAAATAAGCAAACGCAAAAGCTGTCTTTTGCCAAGAAAAACGATCGACTTGAAAAAGGGGTGCCGCCGGATCCGGCCGCAGCACCCCCGCCTCTTTTCCGTTTTGGCATTGAGAAAATACCCTGGCGAAGCCGCCGCTTTTCACTTTCCGAAAAGCGAACGATCTCCGGCCGAAAACCGCACACATTAAAAACACGGCGTCGCTATGCGACGCCGTGTTTTTGACGATTCTTTTCTTATCCGAAACCAGCCGCAAATCACAGCATATCGCGCTCGCGAAGTTCCGCAAGATAGCGTCGAAGCGCATCCTGCCACGAGGGCAGGCGGGCAAAACCGGCCTCGTCGAGGCTCTTTTTGCTCATGCGGGAATTGAGCGGCCGCGCGGCTTTCGCACCGTATTCCTCCGTGGTGACGGGGATAATGCGCGTCGGTCGATCGGCGGCTTTCATGATGGCCTCGGCAAACTCCGCCCAGGAACAGACGCCCTCGTTCGTGGCGTGATACGTCCCGTATTTTTCCGTGGCAAGCATGTCGCAGATGAGCGGCGCAAGATCGTGCGCGTACGTCGGGGAACCGATCTGATCGTTCACAACGCGAAGCGTATCGTGATCGTTCGACAGGCGCAGCATCGTGCGGATGAAGTTATTGCCGTTGATCCCGAAGACCCAGGAAATGCGCAGGATGAAATACTTTTCAAGCGTTTCGCGGACGGCCTCTTCGCCCTCGAGCTTCGTCCTGCCGTAGACGCTCTTGGGCCCTTTTGGCGAATCGTCCTCGTAAAAATCCTCGCCCGTGCCGGGGAAGACATAGTCCGTCGAAAAATAGACCATTTCGGCATTCACGGCGCGGCAGGCGCGCGCGACAAACCGCGTGCCGTCCACGTTGACGGCGCGGCAGACGTCTTCGTTTTCCTCCGCGCGATCCACGGCCGTATACGCGGCGCAGTGAACGACGGCGTCGGGGCGATAAGCGGATATCGCCTCCATCACGGCTTTTTCGTCCGTCAGATCGAAGTCGTCGATATCCACGCCGCGGTTTTCGATCCCGCGGGCGGTCAGTTCGCGGCAGACTTCATAACCGAGCTGTCCCTTCACGCCGGTGACCAGTACTCTCATTTCTTGCCGGCCTCCTTATGCCTTGCAAATGATCGAATGTTACGCGCGGTTGCCGTACATGCGCTCGTAGTAGTTCTGATAGTCGCCCTTTAAGATATTCTCCCACCAGGGGCGATTGTCCAGATACCACCGGATGGTCTTCTGGATGCCCTCATCGAACGTGGTCTGCGGCAGCCAGCCCAATTCGTTATGGATCTTCGTGGGGTCGATGGCGTAGCGCATGTCGTGACCCGGACGGTCGGTGACATAGGTGATGAGGCTCTCGGGCTTATCGAGGGCTTTCAGGATCGTGCGGACGACGTCGATGTTCGTGCGCTCGTTGTGGCCGCCGATGTTATACACTTCACCCTCGCGGCCCTTGCGCATGACAAGGTCGATCGCGGCGCAGTGATCCTCGACATAGAGCCAGTCGCGCACGTTTTCGCCCGTGCCGTAAACGGGCAGGGACTGATCGGCCAGCGCGCGGGAGATCATCAGCGGGATCAGCTTCTCGGGGAAGTGATACGGGCCGTAGTTGTTCGAGCAGCGGGAAACCGACACCGGCAGGCCGAACGTGCGGTGATAGGCCAGAACGAGCAGATCCGCGCCCGCCTTGGAAGCGGAATACGGGCTGGAGGTGTGG
>CAKTSO010000012.1 GCA_934613185.1 uncultured Clostridia bacterium
CGATGCTTTTGATGAACAAGGCGCATATCGGACAGGTGCAGTCCTCCGTCTGGGACGAAGAGACGCGCGCCGCGTGCGAAAAGGCCGGCATCGTTCTTTTGTGATCCGCTTGTTCTGCGTCGGAGCGCATGATCCTGCTCCGACGCAATTTTTGATTGTTCGGGAGGTATAATGCCTTGACGTTGTCTGAATTTTTCAAGGAACATCCGCGCGCGGCGCTGGCTTTTTCCGGCGGCGCGGATTCGTCCTATCTTTTATATGCGGCCAGGCAGGCCGGAGCGCAGGTGCAGCCCTATTTCGTCAAAACGGCGTTCCAGCCGCAGTTCGAACTGCACGACGCGCAGAGGCTCTGCGACGAGCTCGGCGTGGAGCTGATGGTACTCTACCGCGACGTTCTGTCGCACGACGAGGTCTGCAAAAACCCCGCCGACCGCTGCTATCACTGTAAGCGTGTGATCTTCGAGGCGCTTTTGGAGCAGGCCGCGCGCGACGGCTACGACGTCGTTTTGGACGGCACGAACGCCTCCGACGACGCGGGCGACCGCCCCGGCATGCGCGCGCTGGCGGAGCTTTGCGTCTACTCCCCGCTTCGCGAATGCGGGCTGACCAAAGACGAGATCCGCCGCCGTTCCAAGTCCGCCGGGCTTTTCACACACGACAAACCCGCCTACGCCTGCCTCGCCACGCGCATCCCCACGGGCGTTCGGATCACGCAGGAGGATTTGTCGCGCATCGAAAGCGCGGAGGACATCCTATTTGCGATGGGCTTTTCCGACCTTCGCGTGCGCCTTTTCCACGACGCGGCGCGCATTCAGCTTCCCGCGCGGCAGTTTTCCCGCGCCGTCAAGCTGCATGACGAGATCGAAAGCGCGCTCGGGAACTATTTTCCCGCCGTGCTTCTTGACTTGAAGGGCAGGTGAGCCGATGCAAAAAGACGATTTTCGCGCGCTTTTGCAGTCCGTCGCCGACGGAAAGACGAGCGTCGACGACGCGCTTTTACATCTGAAGACCGCGCCGTTTGAAGACCTCGGATTTGCCAAGCTCGACCATCACCGCGCGCTGCGCCAGGGCGCGGCGGAAGTGATCTACGGCGCGGGCAAGACCGACGAACAGATTTTGACCATCGCGAAGACGTTCTACGAACGCGGGCAGGAGACGATCCTCATCACGCGAATGCGGAAAGAGGCCGCGGCGCTTTTGTCCGGCGCGCTGCCGCTTCGATACGACGAGCTTTCCCGCGTCGGCATCGTCGGGAATCTCCCCGAACCCGCGGGCGGCACGGTCGTCGTCGCCTCGGGCGGGACGAGCGACATGCCGGTGTCCGAAGAGGCGGCGCTCACGGCCGAAGCGCTCGGCAATCGCGTCGTTCGACTCTATGACGTCGGCGTGTCGGGGCTGCATCGGCTGCTTTCCCATATGGAGGAGATCATGTCGGCGAACGTCATCGTCGCGGTCGCCGGAATGGAGGGCGCGCTCGCAAGCGTCATCGGCGGGCTGGCCGACTGCCCCGTCATCGCCGTGCCCACGAGCGTCGGCTACGGGGCGAATTTCTCCGGCCTTTCCGCGCTTTTGTCCATGCTCAATTCCTGCGCCTCGGGCGTGAGCGTCGTCAACATCGACAACGGCTTCGGCGCGGGCTATCTTGCGTCCATGATCAATCACATGGGAGGAAGACCATGAAAACGCTGTATCTGGAATGCGCCATGGGCGCCGCGGGCGACATGCTGACCGCCGCGCTGGCGTCGCTTCTGTCCGATCGGGAGCAGGACGCGTTCGTACAAAAGTTCAACGCGCTTAAAATCCCGAACGTCACGCTTTCCCTTGTGCCGAGCGTCAAATGCGGTCTGGCCGGGCTGCATTCGGACGTCGTCATCGACGGCGAACGCGAGGAAAGCCATGACGTTCACGAGCACGACCACGGTCATGCGCATGACCGCGAACACAGCCACGATCACCATGCGCATCACCCCCACGCGCACACGACGCTCGGCGACATCGACCGTCTGATCGATTCGCTTTGCGTGAGCGACCGCGTAAAAGCCGACGCGCGCGGGGTCTATCGGCTCATCGCCGAGGCGGAAAGCCAAGCGCACGGCGAACCCGCGGCGCTCGTACATTTTCACGAGGTCGGCGCGATGGACGCCGTCGCGGACGTCGTGGCCGTCTCGATGCTGATGGAAAAGCTCGCGCCGGACGTGATTCTGGGTTCCCCCGTCCACGTCGGCAGCGGGCAGGTGCGCTGCGCGCACGGCGTCGTTCCCGTCCCCGCCCCGGCGACGGCGGCAATTTTGAAGGACGTCCCCTTCTACGGCGGGACGATCCGCGGCGAGCTTTGCACGCCGACGGGCGCGGCGCTTTTAAAGCACTTCTGCACATCATTCGGACCGATGCCCGTGATGAAAAACGCGCGCGTGGGACTCGGCATGGGGCAGAAGGACTTCGAGGCCGCCAACTGCGTCCGCGCGTTTTTCGGCGAGAGCGACGCGGCGGGCGAGAGCGTGCTGGAGCTTTCCTGCAACATCGACGACATGACGGGCGAGGAGCTTTCCCATGCCGTGCAGTCGCTGATGGACGCGGGCGCGCTGGACTGCTGGACGCAGCCGATCACGATGAAAAAAGGCCGCCCCGCCGTGATGTTCTGCGTGCTGTGCCGCGAAAGGGAGCGGGAAGCCATGCTCCGCGCGATCTTCCGAAACACCACGACGCTCGGCGTGCGCGAAATTTTGCGTCCGCGCTATGCGCTTCGCCGGCAAACGCGAACGGTTTCGACGCTCTACGGCAAGGCGCGGATCAAATGCGCCGAGGGTTTCGGCGTGCGCCGTGAAAAGATCGAGTACGACGACCTTTGCCGCATCGCCCGCGCCGCGAACGTGACGCTCGCCGAGGCAAAAGCAATCGTCGAAAAGGCGGATCGGAACTAAAAGCATATCCTCGTTTACAAAAAACGGGGGATGTTTTCGTCTTCAGCCTTGCGACGTCCGTCGCGGTGCTTCCGGCAAAGTGCGGCGTCGCCGACATTCATACGCATTTGATTTCCATCGACAATCAAGCGCGCATCGTAACACCCGCACAGATGCGCGCCGAATTTTAACAAATCCTCGTCACATGATGTTTCTCTGACTACGGCAATTGAGTTTTTTCTTTTCGCATGATATCATGAATCATAAGATCGATTGATCTAAATTTTTGAGTGTCGGCTTTTTTGCCGCGCGTGTCTTATCATGGCACAGGTGATTTCTCTGAAACTAAACAAAAGGAATTGCAGCATCCGCATTCGACTGACGCCTTGCGGCAACAATTTTCAAAAAATCGAATGGAAAATCAAACGTGATCGTCATATTTTCCGTCCAAGCGCCGCCATCTACGGTCAATTTTCCAGTTTTGTCACCGCCGTTTATTGCTTATACAGCGAAAATACCGATCAACATACAAGCAGCCGACAATCACTTCATCAATATCAGCATATTTGGCACAGGGAAAGTCCTTGCGAACACGACACGATTATCGCAAAAGTGTGCTGGGAGGAAGAAGGGCGTTATGACGAGATCTGGCTGCTGCGCCGCTGTATCGATGGAAAGGCGCCCACACCGGATCAACCCGATCCCATTGCGATAAGAATCTACTATGCTGGGAAAACGTTTCGTTATACCGTAGACGCTCGTGACTTATGCTACGCCATCGCAAAAGCCGCCACAAGCGCACTGAAAAAATACGGCTTTCGCGGATATTTTTCTTCAAGCGGTTCGGATGTCTGTTTTGGAGACGCAATCAACATCGAACAATTACTGTTCCTCAAAGCATATGCTCTGGACGCCTTAGACGTTCGGGAACTGAAAACGATCTGGAAAAAACCAAAAAGCTGGATGCGCGCCGAAGGCACCTCGTTTGACGACGAAATCAAGCTTTTATTGTTTGACATGTAAAAAACGAATCGGCGACCGACTTGGCCGCCGATTCGTTTGTATGCGAATTGCGTTATGTCATACAAAGCGTCTGCGTCACTTGCTTTAAAGCAGTTTACTCCTCTTTCTCCCAGCCGCGGCAGACGTCGACCCAGCCTTTGGAATTGCCGAATTTTTCCAGCTCCTCGCACGTCAACTCGATCGCGCTGTTGGCGCTGCCGCAGGCGGGAAAGACGGTGGCAAAGCGCTTTAAGGATTCATCGAGATAGACGTTCACGCCGTCGTTGACGGCAAACGGACACACGCCGCCCACATCGTGCCCGACGATACGCTCGACGTCCTCGGCGTGGAGCATGGAGGCCTTCATGCCGAACGCCGCGCGGAATTTTTTGTTGTCCACGCGCGCATCCCCCGCGGCGACGACGAGGATGCAGCCGTCGCCGTGTTTAAAGGACATGGTCTTTGCAATTCGCTTTTCCTCCGTGCCGAGCGCCTGCGCCGCCAGCGCGACCGTCGCGCTCGAGACGGGAAATTCCAGAATGTCGTCCGCGCGCCCGAGCGTTTCAAAATAAGCGCGCACTTTTTCAATCGCCATCGTTTGTTCTCCTTCTTAAATGATTCCGAACTTATTCCGAATAGAAATACTCCTGCGCGTCGATCGGCGACTCCTCGTCGGGGCGCGCTTTTCCCTCTTCTTTCATCGCCCCGGCAAGATACTCGCGCATGTCGCGCAGGTAATAAAACGCCGCCGCGTCCACGTCGTAGATCGTGACGCCGAAGCGCTGCTCCGCCGCGATAACGAGGCGCGCAAAGTCAAGATCACTCAGGCCGTCGCGCGCGCGAAGGGGTGTGTTTTCCGTCACGTCCGACGGATCGACGTTCATGATCTCCGCGACCATGGCGCACAGTTTTTCAAACATGGGCTTCCTCCTGTTCCGGCTCGTTTGTGATAAAGCGCGAGCGCGTGCCGGCGGAAAGAACTGCCAGACGGTGCAGCGCGCGGGTGCATGCGACGTACAAAAGCCGTCGATCGTCCTCTTTGCAGTAGTTTTCGTCGTCCGCGTCGACGATCACGACGCCGTCAAACTCCAGACCTTTTGCCATATACACGGGCAAAATGAGCGTTCCCTTCAGGTCATATTCTTTGTCGCGGACGATGAGCTGCCCATCCAGATCCGCCTGCGCGTAGAGTGCTGCCGCCTGCGCGGCGGTCTTGGTAATGACGGCGACGTTGCCGCAGCCGGCGTCCCGCATCCTTTTCACCTGACGCGAAAGCTCCCGAAGCTCTTCGTCCGCATCGCGGCAGCCGCGAAGTTCGACCGGCGCGCCGTCGCGGTTGAAGCTCTCCAATCCGAAGCGCGCGTCGATGAACTGCGCGGAAAAGCGAATGATCTGGTTCGTGCAGCGGAAGGACTTGTGCATCGTGATGCGCAGACTCTTTTTTCGCGCCAGAATGCGCTCGATCGTGTCGTACACGCGCTCGTCCTCGACCTTGCCGATCGTCTGGTTCACGTCGCCCAGAACCGTGTATCGCGCGCGCGGGAACACGCGCGAGAGGATCGCGTACTGAAGCGGCGCATAATCCTGCGCCTCGTCGACCACGACCTGCTTGACGCCGCGGAAAAGCCGCGGCGCGGAAAATTGCAGGACGAACCACGAAAACGCCATCGCGTCGGCGTAGTGCAGATCGTTAAAGTCCAGATGTGCTGCCGAATACGCGCAGATGTCTTCAATGTTTTTGATGTGCCTGCCGCCGCAAAGCGCCGTCAAAAGTTCGGGCGAAGCGACCAGTTCGCGATACATCGCGCGATAGTCAAGGCGCGTCATGCGCTCGGCGCGGGCGCGGTTTTTCGCCGCCTCGGCAATGCTGCGCATGCGGGCGTAGGCCTCGTCTTCTCCCCTGTCGTCGTGCTTGCCGCGCTCCTCGTTCTGCAGCGCTTCGATGCGCGCGGCCTGCGCGTCCCGCAGGGCGGAAAAGATGCTCCGGCGAAGACGGGTCAGGCGGCTTTCGACGCTGTTTCGATCCTCCGCGCGGCAAAGCAGCGCACGCATGGCCTCTTTTTTCGCGACGACGGTTTCGCCGACTTTGATGTCGGCGAGCGGCAGGCGGCGAACGAAGCGGTCGCGGCTCTTTCGGATCATCGCAGCGAACCCGGAGGACATCTTAAAGCGCATGTCGCGGCGGATTTCTTCGCGAATCGTCTCGTCGCGCTGTTCGATCAATTCTTCCAGATCCTCGTTGCGCGTGCGGATTTTTGCGGCGTTTCTGCCCAAAATTCGCGCGGCAAGTTGCTCGAATTCCAGCGTTTCGATGTTCTGTTCGCCGAGTTCGGGCAATACATTGGAAATATAGCTTTCAAAAAGCGTGTTGGGCGACAGAATGACGATGTCGCTCGCCGAAAGGCGGTTTTGCAGCCCTTCGTACATCAGATACGCCACGCGGTGCAGCGCGATGGAGGTCTTGCCGCTGCCCGCGACGCCCTGCACGATCAAAAGATCGCTGTCCGAGTCGCGGATGATGACGTCCTGCTCTTTTTGGATCGTCTCGACGATCGTCTTCATGCGGGACGATGCGTTCTGCGACAGCATCCGCCGCAAAAACTCGTCGGAAATCTGCACATCCGCGTCGAAAAAATATTGAAGCGCGCCGTCTTTGATCTCATACTGGCGCTTTAAGGACACGTCGCCGCGAACTTTTCCCGCGGGCGCGTCGTATTCGACCGCGCCTTTTTCATAGCGATAGAAAATGCTCGACACAGGCGCGCGCCAGTCGTACACGAGCGGCGTGCGGTCGCGCTCGTCATAGAGCGCGTGACGGCCGATGTAGATCTTTTCGGGATTTTTCTCGCCCTCGGCGCGGAAATCCACGCGCGCGAAATAGGCACTGTCGCAAAGCGCGCGCAGCGCGCGGATGCGGTCCATCCGTTTGTCCGCCAAAAGCTCCTGCGTGCGGGCGAACTTGCCGATCTGCACGGCCTCGATCAATCGATCGATGCTCGCGCCCATGTGCGAGCCGTCCTCCCAGGAACTGTATAAATATTTTTGAAGCTCCGCCTGCGCGTCGTCGTAGGCGGCGACCTCCGTCTCAAGCTGCGTGCGGATATGCGTCATGACGTCGTCGAAATAACGCTGCTCCTGCTGCCGGATCGCCAGTTTTTCTTCGGATTCTGCCATCGTTTCCCTCCTGCGGCACAAGCCGCCGAAAAAATCTCGGTGAATTTATAAGTATTCGACATCGCCGCGCCGTTTCCTTTTTTTCGCGGCAAAATCCGCCGCACCCGCACCCTTGAAAGCGGCGGACAAAACTGGTATAGTAAAAATACGAGAAACGAACGGCACGAATTGAACATACGGACACGGATCGTCTTTTTTGCGTTCCCGTTTTTTCCGTTTTTCGTCCGCCCGAACGTCGGGCCGATCCGTTTTCAGATCACACGGAAAGGATTTCCCATTTTATTATGAAAGAACGCATGATCCGCCGCTGGGAATCGCTCACGCGCGCGCAGGTGCAGTCGATCTTCGAATCGGCACGCCCCGAAGACTATGCAAAAGGCGGCTTTTCGGACGGCCCTTATATGCCGCCGTTTGCCGACGAACTTTGCGGCAGAACGATCCGCTTTTGCTTTGACGAGCGCGAACCGCTCGAATATCGCTTTGTCGACCGGCATACGCTCGTCTGGTGCGGCGCGGACGGCGTGCCTCACGAAGAATATTACGCGGCACACCCGTCTTCGCGCAAGGGCGTGTATTTCGTGCAGCACATGATCCGCCCGTCCAAACCGCCGCAGTGCCGCACAATCGTCTTCGACGAAGCCACGCGCCTTGTCACGCTCTGCGCCGCGCATCTTGACAACGGGATCGAGGCGCGCGAGGTCGCACACGAATTTTTCTTCGGCTATCTCGACGACGGCAATCCGCCGCCCGAATCCCGCCACGGCTTCACGAAGGATCTCATCGGCCGCGCAATCGAGTGGACGTACAAGCACGACGATTTCCACGTCAAGCACATTTATTCCAGCGAATACTACTACACCTACGCCATGCTGCGCGGCAACGGCTGCTGGATGGCGTCCAACCCCGCCGACTTTGTCAAGATCGCCGACGACCTTTACATCTTCACCTTTTTGGAAGAGCGCCAGGTCGGCACGCAGGGCTTCTTTTTGATGGATCTTCAAAAAATGCACGACGTCGGCAGCTTCTTCGGGATCAACGTCGAGCGAAAGCTCGAATGCTACACTGTCGGCGCAAAGGGCGTCTTCGTCTCGCCTGCGACCTGCTTTGATCCGCCCGACGGGCTTTGGAAATAACGGATGAAACGGACAAATTTTCGGGCGCGTCTTGCGTCGGTTCTCGCGCTCGTCCTCATCTTCGCGCTCGCGTTTTCGGGCTGCGGCGCGGACGATCTTGCAGCCTTGCCGGACGACGTCGCGGCGGCCGTCTCGACCGAAGCGCCGAACGCTTCCTATTATGATACGCCTCACGGCACACAAACCGCGCGTTCGGAATCGGCGCAGAACGACACGCCCGACGAAGACGCGTGGCTCTATCAAAAAGACGACGTCGCGCGCTATCTTGAAGCATACGGCGTGCTGCCGCAGAACTACATCACCAAATCCGAGGCGCGCGATCTGGGATGGGTCGCCGAGGAGGGCAATCTCTGGGACGTGGCCGACGGGATGTGCATCGGCGGCGACGTGTTCGGCAACCGCGAAGGGCTTCTTCCCGAAAAGGCCGGGCGCGTGTACTACGAATGCGACGTCGATTACGACGGCGGCTTCCGTTCGTCGCACCGGCTCGTGTTTTCCGACGACGGTCTGATCTACTACACGGAAGACCACTACGAACATTTTACCCTGCTTTTGGAACCGTAACGCATAAAAAGGTGGCTGAAACACAATGAAAACGATTGTACTTGACGGCTCGCGCATGACGACGATCCAGGGCGCGCACGAGGAGCTTTCCCGAAAGCTGTCCCTGCCTGCCTATTACGGACGCAATCTCGACGCGCTTTGGGACATTTTGTCCTGCATCCACGACCCCGTTTCGATCACGATGGAACACGCGCCGCAGATGCTCAACGCACTGGATTCCTACGGGGCAAGCCTTCTGCGCGTCTTCTTTGACGCGGCGGCGGAGAACCCGTCCGTCGAATTTACGCTGCACGACGAGACACAAAACGACGTTTCGGCCTGAAAGCGTCTTTGGCAAACAACTGATTTTATTGTAAAATAAAGGCGCAGACGCTCGCCGAACGATCGATTCCGCGAGTCTCTTCGCCTTTTGTCTTTTTCGTTCGACAAAATCCGCCGGGGTTCTTAAAAACAGGAGGACGTATCGCATGCTCACAAGCTGGGGCCGCGCGCTCGATCCCGCGCGCATCCTGCCCGAATATCCGCGCCCGCAGTTTCGGCGGCGGGAGTATCTGATGTTAAACGGCTTCTGGGAGGCCGCCGTGACGAAGACCGCCGTCATTCCGCAGGAATTTCCGCATAAGATCCTCGTGCCGTTCTCGCCGGAAAGCGAGCTGGCGCATTTTTCGCACACGCTCCTTCCCGACGAATATCTGTATTACCGCCGCAGCGTCACGATCCCGGATGCCTGGCGCGGGCGCGTTCTGCTTCATTTCGGCGCGGTCGACCAGCAGGCGGACGTGTTTTTAAACGGCGAACATGCGGCAAGTCACGCGGGCGGGTATCTTCCCTTTTGCTGCGAGATCAAAGACGCCGCGCCGGGCAAAGAAATTACGATCGTCGTGCGCGTGCGCGACATGACGGATCGATCGTTCCATTCCCGCGGCAAACAGACGCTTCGCCCCGGCGGCATCTGGTACACCCCGCAAAGCGGCATCTGGCAGAGCGTGTGGATGGAACCCGTGCCGGAGGAATTCATTGAAAAACTCGTCATCACGCCCGATCTTGACGAAGAAGTCGTCCGCATCACGGTCAAAAGCCAAACGGCCGCGCCCTGCGCCGTCATTTTCGGCGGCAGAACTTACGCAGGACGCACAAACGAAGAAATCACGATCGACGCGCGCGATCTCGAACTTTGGACGCCCGATACGCCGATTCTGCACGATTT
Source organism: uncultured Clostridia bacterium (assembly GCA_934613185.1). GTDB lineage: Bacteria > Bacillota > Clostridia > Christensenellales > Maliibacteriaceae > RGIG9107. The sequence goes on from CAKTSO010000012.1 coordinate 9,981, forward strand.
TTCCGTGCAGATGGGGCGCGACCGCGTCGAAAGCTATTTCGCGATGCGCAAGTTTTCGACGATGCGCGACGAGCGCGGCGTGCTGCGTCTGGCGCTCAACGACCGCATTTTGTTCCACAGCGGGCTTCTGGATCAGGGCTACTGGCCCGACGGGCTTTACACCGCGCCCGACGACCGCGCGTTTATCCGCGACATCACGCTTGCAAAGCAAATGGGTTTCAACGTCCTTCGAAAGCACATCAAGGTCGAGCCGCTGCGTTTTTATTATCACTGTGACCGGCTCGGCATGATCGTCTGGCAGGACATGCCCTGCGGCGGCGGGCGGTTCGATCCCCTGATCGTCACCGCGCCGCTTTTCACGCGCATCCACTTAAAAGATCGGCATTACCGTCTCTTCGGCCGCGGCGACGCGCAGGGGCGCGCGCAGTACTCACGCGAGCTTTGCGACATGATCGAGCATCTTTACAACTGCCCGTGCATCGGCATGTGGGTTCCGTTCAACGAAGGATGGGGGCAGTTCGACGCCGCGCGCACGCTCGAACGCGTCACGGCGCTCGACCCGACGCGCACGGTCGACCACGCAAGCGGCTGGCACGACCAAAAATGCGGCCTGTTCAAAAGCGAGCACGTCTACTTCCGCCGCTATCGCTTCCGCCCCGACCGGCTCGACCGCTGCGTGATCCTGTCCGAATTCGGCGGCTATTCCCACGCCGTCCCGTCGCACAGCCGCATCGCAAAGCGGGAGTTCGGCTATAAAAAAGAACGAAGTCTGTCCCGGCTGGAAGAACACTTCGTCTCGCTTTACGAAAACGAAATTTTCCCGGCGCGCGAAAAGGGTCTTGCCGCGGCGATTTATACGCAGTTGTCCGACGTGGAAGACGAATGCAACGGGCTGGTCACCTATGATCGGCAGGTCGTCAAAATTCCGATCAAAACGATAAGAAAAGTCAATCGCCGTCTATGTTTTCCGAACGAAGGCAAATCGAAAAAATAACGCGGGTTATCAGTAATTTTTTAGCGAATTTTCTTGACACGGACATATGCGGCATGTAAAATTTTATATGTTTGATATGCTTTTTCAGCATGGTGTTTTCCCGAAGCGCAAGCCTGGCTTCGGATGTGACGCAATCCGCATACGTTGCGGGAAAGAACAGAAGGGAGCAAACCACAGTGACTGACAACTTTGCATTGGTCGAAGCGATCGCCGATAAGTTCGATCGGGATCCCAGCCGACTGATCGCCATCCTCCAGGCGGCGCAGGCGGAATTCGGGTATCTGCCCGAGCCCGAGATGAACCATCTGGCGCACGTTCTGGGCATTTCGCCCGCACGCATTTTCGGCGTCGCGACATTCTATTCGCACTTCACTCTGAATCCCAAGGGCAAATATCTCATCCGCCTTTGCGACGGCACCGCCTGCCACGTCAAAAAAAGCAGCGACATCATCGCCGCCCTGCACGAAGAACTCGGCCTGAATGAAACCAAGACCACGACGGACGACGGCCTTTTCACGATGGAGCTGGTCGCCTGCCTCGGGGCCTGCGGCCTTGCGCCCGTCATGGTCGTCAACGACAAAGTCCACGGCCAGATGACGGTCGACAAAGCGCTTGATCTTATTCGCGAGATCAAAGCCGTCGAAGAAGGAGGCGTCGAATAATGAGCATCGATCTGCAGAGCATTGCCGCATCGTTTAACGAACAGATTTCCAAGCATCAATTCCGCATCATGATCTGCGCCGGCACCGGCTGCATGGCCAACGGCTCGATGGAGGTCTACGAACGCTTCCTCGAGGTCGTCGGCGAGCGCGGGCTTTCCGTTTCCGTCCAGATGGACCGCACCGAAAGCGACGTGGTCATGTCGTGCAGCGGCTGCCAGGGCTTCTGCCAGCGCGGCCCGCTGGTCACGATCTATCCCGAGGGTATTTTCTATACGAAAGTCAAGCCCGAAGACGTCGAGGAGATCGTCGACGAAACGCTCGTCGGCGGCCGCATCGTCGAGCGTCTTCTGGTCACCGACCCCGAGACGAAGGAGCACATCAAACACGTCCACGAAGTTCCCTTCTACACCCGTCAGCACCGCGTGGTTCTGGCCGGATGCGGCCACATCGACGCGCGCGACATCAACGACTACATCGCCCAGGGCGGCTATGTGCAGGCAAAGCGCGCCGTTTTGGAAATGACGGACGAAGAGATCTGCCAGACGGTCCTCGACAGCGGTCTGAAGGGCCGCGGCGGCGCCGGCTTCCCCACGGGTCTTAAATGGACGTTCGCCCGCAAGGCGAAGGACGAAAAGAAATACATCATCTGCAACGGCGACGAAGGCGACCCCGGCGCGTTCATGGATCGCTCCGTCATGGAAGGCAATCCGCACGCCGTCATCGAAGGCATGCTGATCGCCGCGATGGCCATCGGCGCGGACGAAGGCCACGTCTACGTCCGCACGGAGTATCCTCTTGCCGTCGAGCGCGTGAAGTTCGCGGTCGAAGAGGCGCGCCGTCTCGGCATTCTGGGCGACGACGTCTTCGGCTCCGGCAGGAAATTCGACATTCACGTCATGGAAGGCGCGGGCGCGTTCGTCTGCGGCGAGGAGACGGCGCTGATGTCCTCCATCGAGGGCAAGCGCGGCATGCCCAACCCGAAGCCCCCGTTCCCGGCAAACAAGGGTCTGTTCGGCCATTCCACGACGATCAACAACGTCGAGACGCTGGCGTCCGTTCCCGTCGTTCTTCGCGACGGCAAGGCTTACAGCGAGCTTGGCACCGAAAACGCCCGCGGTACGAAGACCTTCGCGCTGACCGGCAACGTCGTCAACACGGGCCTGATCGAAGTGCCCTTCGGCACGACGCTGCGCACGATCGTCGACGAGATCGGCGGCGGCGTGGTCGACGACGACGGCACCGTCCGCCCCTCCGCGTTTAAAGCCGTGCAGATCGGCGGCCCCTCCGGCGGCTGCCTCACGCGCGACCACATCGATCTTCCGCTGGACTACGCCGGGGTGGCGCAGGTCGGCGCGATCATCGGCTCCGGCGGCCTGGTCGTCATGAACGAAAACACCTGCATGGTGCAGATCGCGCGGTTCTTCATGCAGTTCACGCAGAACGAATCCTGCGGCAAGTGCGTCGTCTGCCGCGAAGGCACCAAGCAGATGCTCGACCTTCTGGACGACATCATCCACGGCCGCGCGGATGAAAACACGATCCCTCTTTTGGAAGAACTGGCGTACGCCGTTCAGGACGGCGCGCTGTGCGGCCTCGGGAAGACGGCCCCCAACCCCGTCATCTCCACGCTGCGTTATTTCCGCGACGAGTACAACGCGCACGTTTATGAAAAGCGCTGCCCCACGGGCCGCTGCCGCGCGCTTGCCAACTACGTCATCAACCCCGATCTTTGCAAAAAGTGCTCCATGTGCATGCGCAACTGCCCCAACGACGCCATCAGCGGCGATCGTGCGCAGGGCTTCCACATTGATCCTTCCAAGTGCATCAAGTGCGGCGCCTGCAAGTCGACCTGCAAGTTCGGCGCCATCGAAATTAAGTGAGGGAAGTGCATATGGATAACAACACCATTTTTGTCGATCATATCGAAGTCGCGCTGGAAGGCGAGCGCAATCTGCTCGAGGTCATCCGCAAGGTCAACATCGAGCTGCCCACCTTCTGCTATCAGCCGGAGCTTTCGGTCTACGGCGCATGCCGCATGTGCATCGTCGAGGTCGAGCAGAACGGCCGCAAGGGCCTGATGCCCGCCTGCTCCACGCCGCCCGTGCCCGGCATGGTCGTCACGACCAATACCGCGCAGATCCGAAAGCTGCGCAAGATCACGGTCGAGCTGATGCTCGCCAACCACAACATGGAGTGCACCACCTGCTCCCGCGGCGACGACTGCAAGCTGCGCCGCGTTGCCAACGAGCTGGGCATCGAAAAAGTCCGCTATCGCAACATCGCAAAAGAGGCCGAGATCGACAGGTCTTCGCCTTCGATCGTGCGCGATTCTTCCAAGTGCATCAAGTGCGGCAACTGCGTGCGCGTCTGCCGCGAGATCCAGTCCGTCGGCGCGCTCGACTTCTCCTATCGCGGCAGCGACACCGTCATCGGCGTCGGCTTCGGCCACGGCTTGGGAGACAGCCGCTGCGTCAACTGCGGCCAGTGCCTCAAGGTCTGCCCCGTCGGCGCGCTCGTGCCGAATTTCCAGATCGATCCCGTCTGGGACGCGATCGCCGATTCTTCCAAACTGGTCACGGTCGCCATCGCGCCCGCGGTGCGCGTCGCCGTCGGCGAGGCGTTCGGATTCAAGCCCGGCGAAGTGCTGAACGGCAAGATCGCTGCGGCGCTTCGCATGCTCGGCTTCGATCAGGTCTACGACACCGTCTTCGCGGCGGACGAGACCATTCTTGAAGAAGGCACCGAGTTTTTGGGCCGTGTCACGAACGGCGGCGTGCTTCCGCAGTTCACGTCCTGCTGCCCCGGCTGGGTCAAGTTTGTCGAGGAGTTCTATCCCGAGTTTATCCCGAACCTCTCCTCCTGCAAATCTCCGCAGCAGATGTTCGGCTCCACGATTAAGGACGTCCTGATGACGACGACCGGCCGCGACCGCGACGAGATCGTCAACGTCTCCGTCATGCCCTGCACGGCGAAAAAATACGAGGCCCAGCGTCCCGAATTCGCGGTGGACGGCAACCCCGACATCGATTACGTCATCACCTCCACCGAATTGATCCGCATGATCCGCCAGGCCGGCATCAACTTTGCCGCGCTGGAGCCGTCCGATTTCGACACGCCCTTCGGCGAGGGCACGGGTGCGGGCGTCATCTTCGGTGCATCCGGCGGCGTCATGGAAGCGGCGCTCCGCTTCGCGGCCAACACGCTCGGCGTCGCACCCGAATGCAAGCAGCTTCGCGGCGATGCGGGCATCCGCTGTGCCGAGATCACGCTGGGCGACGTCAAGGTTCGCGCGGCGGTCGTCAGCGGCCTTGCCAACGCGCGCAAGGTTCTGGACGATCTCAAGTCCGGCGCGGTGCAGTACGACATCATCGAAGTCATGGCCTGCCCCGGCGGCTGCGTCAACGGCGGCGGCCAGCCTCTGCACGATCATCACTGCAACACCGTCGCGCTTCGCACCGACGGCCTGTTCGAAAACGACACGACGCTTGCGCACTCCTCCGAGGAAAACCGCGAGCTGCGCGAGGTCTACGAGTCCTACATGGGCGAAATCGGCGGCCACAAGGCGCACGAACTGCTGCACACGACCTACGTCGATCGCAGCGGCGACATCTGATCGTAAAACCGCAAAAGGGAGTCGTCGAAATGGCTCCCTTTTTTCCATGGTTTTTTCGTCATGTTTTTGATTTCCCGCGGCAAATGTGCCATAATGGGGTCGATAAAACCAACCTATTGCAAGGAGGATTTCCCCATGTTCAAAAAGCTCAAAGCGCTGTTTGTCGAATTTAAAGATTTTGCCTTGAAGGGCAACGTCATCGACCTTGCCGTCGGCATGGTCATCGGCTCCGCGTTCACCGGCGTCGTCAACTCTCTGGTCAACGACATCTTTCTGCCGATCGTCGGCATCTTCGGCGGCAGCGACTTTGGCGGCGTCGTCGGCAAAATCCATTTGAACGGCGACAATTACCTGAATCTCGGCAGTTTTCTCGCCACGCTCGTCAATTTCTTCGTCATCGCGCTTTGCATCTTCCTTCTGATCAAAGGCGTCCGCTCTTTGGAGGCCGGTGCGAAGAAGCTCGCAAAGATCGAGGATGCGCCGAAAAAAAAGCCGCGCAAGTGCCCCTACTGCTTCGGCGTCGTCGACGACAAGGCCACTCGTTGCCCGCACTGCACGAGCGAGCTGCCCGCCCCCGAGGAGAAAAAAGAATAATTCATTCGCAAAAAAAGACCGACTGCAGCCATCTCGCCGCAGTCGGTCTTTTCTCTTGCTTTGTTATTCTTCGTCGTTATGCATGTCATCCAGCAGTGCCTGCGCCTCGGTGATGAATTCCTCCAAAAGCGTGATAAATTCATCCGCACGCTCGTCGCCCATGCGCTCGATGATCGCATCCGCCATGTTGAGCGAGGACTCGTACTCTTTTTTGAACAGACGCGTTCCCTGCGACGTCGTTCGCACGAGCACCGTCCGCTTGTCGTTCGGGTCGGACTCGCGCTTGACGAGGCCCTTGCCTTCCAGACGATTGACCAGCTGCGTGACCGCGGGCTGCGTCGTGTTGAGGCGTTGACTGATCTCGCAGATGGGCAGCACCTCTTTTTTCAGCGTCCCGGAATAAGCGTTGAGCACAGACATCAGCGTCATTTCCCCCGGGCTCAGTTTCTCGCACGCCACCGTTGAAATGCTCATTTTTCGAAAGCGAAACAGCATGCTGAAGAGCCGTTTCGTGCCCTCGTGATGATCCTGCTGCATGATCTCATTCCCCCTCTCGCTGCCGCATCGCCGATTCGTCCCGATCCTGCGACTCCGTCTCCTGCGCCGTCAATGCCGCTTCCGCCGCACGGCGCTGCTGCCGCTTTTCACGGCCGCGCAGGAACATTTCGTACATGACGGGAATGACGAACAGCGTCATCAGCGTCGCGTACACAAGCCCGCCGATGCACACGACCGCAACCGGCTGCATCAGATCCGCGCCGTAGCCGCGGCCGAGCGCCAGCGGCAAAAGCCCGAGAACCGTAGTCAGAACCGTCATGAGAACGGGCCGCATCCGCGTCACGCCCGCCTCGACGATTGCCTCGCGGACGGTTCTGCCCTCCGCGCAAAGCTGGTTGGCATAGTCCACCAGCACGATGCCGTTGTTGACAATGATGCCGACGAGCATGATGAATCCGATCATCGCGACAATACTCATTTCCATGCCGCAAAGCGCCAGCGCGAACAGTCCGCCCGTGAACGCCAGAGGAATGGTGAACATGACGATAAACGGCGACAGCAGCGACTGGAACTGTGCCACCATGATCAGATAAATGATCGCAATGCCGAGCGCGAGCATCTTGGCAAGGTCCTTCATCGAGGACATGATCGTCTCGTTTTCACCGGTGAAGACGATCGACACGCCGCCGGGAAGCTCCCAGTTTTTCGACGCGCGCTGTGCGGCGCTCGTCACGTTCGAAACGTTGTAGCCGTCCGCGATCGACGCGGTCACGGACAGCATGCGGCGCTGCGCGCGATGCGAGATCGCATCCATCGTCTGCGTCATCGTGATATCCGCGATATCGGAAAGCACAACTTCCTTTTGCGTGCCGTCGGGATCGGAAGCGGTGACGGTGTAATTGCGCACGTCGTCAATCGTCAGCGTTTCGGCGTCTGCGGAAAAAACGACGACGTCCACATCGGTATCGTCCAGCCGAATGCTCGTGGCGGTCGCACTCGTTTTGACGGCAGCCGCAATCTGCTGATAGACCTGCGCGACGGTCAGCCCGTTTTTCATGGCCGCATCTTTGTCCACGCTGATGCGAAGTTCGGGCGTCGTCTCACCGATGCCGTCGGAGACGTCGCTCGTCCCCTCCACCTGCTCCAAATACGCCGCGACGGTCTGCGCGCCCTCGCGAAGGGCGTCAAGATCGTCGCCGTAGAGATCGACCTCCACGCCGCTGCCGCCAAGGGCGGAGGAGTAGTTCATCATCGACGAACCGCCCGTAACGGTTACAATGCAGGGATAATCCGCCGCAATCGCCTCGATTTTATCCTCGACGCCGTAAACGCGCTCGTCCGGATCGGTCAGCACATACATGGTCGCGCTCGTTGGATCGGCGTCCGCCGAAAGGCCGATGACGCTGGCCACGCCGGAGGAAAGCATCACGCCGACGGTCTCGACGCCGTCGATCGCACGGATCTTCTCGGCAAACGCATCGCAGGTCTCGATCGTCTGCGCAAGCGTACCGTCTTCGTCGTTCATTTGAATGTTGACCATGATCTCGGTCGAGGCCATCTCGGGCATGTAGGCAAAGCCGTTGGAGAATCCCGCGAAGATGCTGCACACAAGAAGTGCCACGGCCATCAGAAGAACAAGCGGTTTGGCGCGAAGCAGCGCACGCAGCGTGCGTTCGTAGACGCCGCCGTTTTTCTTCGCTTTCTTTTTGCGTCCCTTCGGCGGCTTGCGAAGCATCCCGGCGCACATCGCCGGGACAAGCGTCAGCGAAATGATGAGGCTCGCGCCGAGCGCATAGGCGATCGTCAGCGCCATGTCGGCAAACAGCTGGCGCGTCAGCCCGTGTACAAAGACAATGGGCGCAAAGACGCAGACGGTCGTAAGCGTCGAGGACGTGACGGCGGCCGCAACTTGACCCGCGCCCTTGATCGCCGCCTCTTTGGCGGGGAGGCCGAGCGCACGCATGCGGTAGATATTTTCGATGACGACGATGGAGTTGTCGACAAGCATGCCGACCGCGACGGCAAGCCCCGCGAGGGAAATGATGTTCAAGGTGACGCCGCTGAAGTACATGAGCGTCAGCGCGAACGTCAGGCTGATCGGGATGCTGCACGCGGTGACGAGCGTCGGGCGGATGTCCCAAAGGAACAGGAACAAAATGACGATCGCCAAAATCGCGCCGACCAGAAGGTTGTTCAAAACGGAATCCACGACGATATTGATGTAATCGCCCTGATTCATCATGCTCGTAAAATGCAGCCCTTCGTATTGCTCGGACAGTTTTTCGAGCGTTTTGTCGATGTTTTCCGCCGAGACGGTCGTCGAATAGTTCGACTGTTTGGCAAAGGAGAGCATGATGCCCTCGTTGCCGTTGATCTTGGCGTAGACTTCGTCGGAATCGTCGGTCACGCGGATCTCGGCCACATCCGAAAGATAGATCGGGTCGAGTCCGTCCAGCCCGAGATCGAACAAAAGAAGCCGATCGAGCTGTTCTTCGGTCAGTTTATCGCCGACGCGCACAAGATAGGATGTGCCGCCGGCATCGTCGACATAGCCCGCCGGCATGGAAAAATTCTGCGCGCCTAAAATCATGGAAAGCTGCGAGACGGTCAGAATCGAGGAAAGATCGGCTTTATCATATGCCGTGCGCTTGGCGTCTTTGAGCTGTTCGGATGCTTCTTCCAGCTGGGTCTTTGTGCTTTCCAGCTGCGCAATCGTCTGCGCCATGCCGTTTTGCGCGGTCACGACCTCGATCAGCCCCGAGGTGATCTGCATCATCTTTTCACTCTGCGTCGCGCGAAGCTGCCGATACGCCTGATCGATCGTGATCTTTCCGGCCTCCAGCTGCGCCGACGCCTCCTCCAGCTGCGCAATCTGCGCGTCAAGCTGCGCCACGCCCCGGCGAAGCTGCGCGAGCGTTTCGCGGAAGGATTCGCGCGTCATGCCGATGACGGCAAGCTGCGCATCGACCCGGGCAAGCCCCGCCTCGGCGCTCGCCTTCGCCGTCTTCTGCGCCTCGTAAAGCGCGGGATCGTAGCCGCCCAGTGCATTGAGCTGCGTCATACAGGAGGCCATCTGCGCCTTGAGCTGCAGATACTCCGCGTTGCCTTCGGCCTCCAAAAACGCCTCCGCCTGCTCTTTCGTGTCAATCGCATCGTTGCCCGCGATGGTCTGCGCGATCAGCGTGTCGTAGGAGGCGGAAAGCGCGGTGTAGGAATCGTAAAGCTTAATATAATTGTCGGCCTCGTCGCGCGTTTTTTCCAGTTCGTCGATCGTATTTTCGATCTGCTCCAGCGGCTCCATTGCAGAAAGCGCGGCCTCCTTTTGCGCCAGGAGCGCCTGCATGGCGATGTTCAGCTCCAGCTCGGCGCGAAGAAGCTCTTCTTTTTTGGAGTCCAGCTGCGTCTGCGCCTCGGCGATGCCTTCGTTTAAGGCGATCTGCGCCTGCGCCAGCTGCGCCTTGGCGGCGGGAAGGGACGCCGCCGCGGCATTGGCCTGCGACAGCCCCGACTCGACCTGCGCCAGTCCGTCCGCGATCTGCGTCTCGCCGTCGGCAAATTTGCCGTCGATCGCCGCGCGGATTTTTTCATTCAGAGCATCGATCTTCGCGGGATCGAGCTCCACACGGATCGAATCGTGAACGTCGCCGCTGACGGTAACGCTCGCGACGCCTTCAATCCCCTCAAGCTGTGTCATGAGACGGTCGTTGACAAGCGTGGAAAGGTCGGTAATATTCGTATCGTCGCGATCGACCGCGACGACGGCGACCGGCAGCATGCTCGGGTTTAATTTCAAGATCGTCGGCGTGCCGACCATCGAATCCCATGAGCCGTTGATGAGGTTCAATTTTTCGCGGATGTCGCCGGTGATCGTGTCCATGTTCGTCTCCTGCGAGAACTCCAGCATGACGAGCGAGTAGTTCTCCGCCGACGTGGACGTGACCGACGAAATGCCGTCAAGCGTCGCCATCTGCTGCTCGATCGGGCGCGTCAGTTCCTCTTCGACCGCCTCCGGGCTTGCGCCGGGATACGTCGTCATGACGATCACATAGGGAAGATTGATGTCGGGCAGAAGGTCCGTCGTCATGCTCGTGAATGCCACATACCCCAATATCAGCACCAGCACGACCGCAACCAGCACGCTCATCGGTTTTTTCACGCTGAACTTTGCAAACATTGCGCCACCGTCCAAAGAATTTAATATCGTTATACAATAGTAGCCTACACGCTGCGCCGCCCGCTTGTCAATTCATCCGCCGAACTTATATAATATCTTTACACATTTTCGTTTCAAACGATAAAAAATACGCCGCAGACTCCCGAAAAACGGAACTCTGCGGCATTGTTTGCTTTGTTTTCAGCCGAACGCTTACTTTTCTTCCCAGTTGTAGCCGTCGATGAGCGCGGCCTTGAGGTCGGCATCCTCGACATGGTCGATGTCGACGAGCTCCCAGACGCCGGGATGACGAAGCGCCTGATGCACGATGGACTGATCCAGCGCGCGGGTGCACTCGGCCATGGTGCGGTGCGTGGCGGCGGAGTAGTCGCACAGGCGATCGCGCAGGGCGTTCTGGACTTCCTTGCGCTCACGCGGATAACCGGCGGCCTTCAGCTCGGGGCGGAAGAGCTCCTTGAACATCATGACGAGACGCTGCTCGGCGGCCCAGCCGTAGTCCTTGTTCAGCGCAAGGGAGATGCTGTTGCCGTCGTTGATCTGCGGGAAGAGCCACGCGTCCAGCGGTTCGAGGCACTGCGTGGAGAACACGCCCGGGAAGCACAGCTCGGCGTTGATGTAGCCGGTGCCGGTGCCGCAGCCGCCCACGACGAAATCGACGCGGCCGAGGTTCAGAAGAAGGCCGGTCAAAAAGCCGTTCGTCAGGTAGTTCAGCGGGCTGTCGTCCGGGCCGTGCATGCCGATGTTGATGATCTCATGACCCATGTCCTTCGTCGCCTCGCAAAGCGCGTTGTAAACGTCCTGATTGCGGTGCGCCGTGCTGATTTCCGTCACGATAGCGATTTTCATATGAAACAGAATCCTTTCTTGTTTGCTCCGCAGGCAGTGCGAACACACCGCGGGCGGATTTTGGCTTTATTTTAGCAAAACAGCCGCGACTTTTCAAGTCCGCCGCGGCTTTTCAAACGCCGTCAAACATAGTACAATAACGGCACGGGGCAGCGTCATCGCCGCCCGCTTTTTCAAAAGGGAGGGACTTTGATTTCATGAAAGCATTCATCACCGTTTTGGGACGCGACCGCCGCGGCATCATCGCCGCCGTCAGCACAAAACTCTTGGAATATCATGTCAACATTCTGGACATCACGCAGACCATTTTGCAGGGCAATTTCACGATGATCATGTTTGTCGAGCTGGAGGACGAAACCGTCACGATCGACGCGCTTTCCGCCGCGCTCGACGAAACCGCCCGCGAGCTTTCGATGGTCATTCACGTCCAGCGGGAAGACATTTTCGACTCCATGAACCGCATCTGACGGACAAACGGGGGTATTTTTTCCATGATTACCGCATCCGAAGTCGTGCGCACGATCGACATGTTCGATCACCAGCATCTTGACGTGCGCACCGTCACCCTCGGCATTGACCTTTCAAGCTGCGCGCATCCCGAAGCGAAGGCCGCCGCCGACCGCATTTACGACAAGATCGTCCGCACGGCGGAGCGTCTGCCCGCCGTGTGCCGCGACATTTCGGGCGAATTCGGCGTGCCGATCATCAACCGCCGCATCTCCGTCACGCCCATTTCCCAGGTCGCCGCCGCGAGCGACACCGCCGATTACACCGTCTTCGCCGAAGCGCTCCAGCGCGCGGCGGACACCGTCGGCGTGGACTTCGTCGGCGGGTTTTCCGCGCTCGTTCACAAGGGCATGACGCGCGCCGACCGCAATTTGATCGAATCCATCCCCGAAGCGCTCGCCGCGACGCGCAACGTCTGCTCAAGCGTCAACGTCGGCTCCACGCGCGCCGGGATCAACATGGACGCCGTCGCGCTGATGGGGCAGGTCATCAAAAAGACCGCCGCGCTCACGGCCGACGCAGGCGGGTTCGGCTGCGCCAAGCTCGTCGTGTTCGCCAACGCCGTCGAGGACAACCCCTTCATGGCGGGCGCGTTCCACGGCACGGGCGAGGGCGAATGCGTCATCAACGTCGGCGTCAGCGGCCCCGGCGTCGTCAAGCACGCGCTGGAAAAACTCCCGGAGGACGCGCCGTTTGACGACGTCGCCGAGACGATCAAAAAAACGGCCTTCCAGATCACCCGCATGGGGCAGCTCGTCGCCGAAGAGGCGTCCCGCCGTCTGAACGTCCCCTTCGGGATCGTCGACCTGTCCCTTGCGCCGACGCCCGCCGCGGGCGACAGCGTCGCGCGCATTCTGGAACAGATGGGCGTTTCCGTCTGCGGCACGCACGGCACGACCGCCGCGCTGGCGCTTTTGAACGACGCGGTCAAAAAAGGCGGCGTCATGGCGTCGTCGCACGTCGGCGGCCTGTCGGGCGCGTTCATCCCCGTCAGCGAGGACGAAGGCATGATCGCCGCCGCCCGCAGCGGCGCGCTGAAGCTGGAAAAGCTCGAGGCGATGACTTGCGTCTGCTCCGTCGGACTCGACATGATCGCCGTCCCGGGCGACACGAGTGCCGAGACGCTCAGCGCCATCATCGCGGACGAAGCGGCCATCGGCGTGGTCAACAACAAGACGACCGCCGTGCGTCTGATCCCCGCGCCGGGCGCAAAGGTCGGCGACGAGGTCAATTTCGGCGGGCTTTTGGGGCTTGCGCCCGTCATGCCCGTCAATCCCGCGGAAAGTTCCGCGTTCATCCGCCGCGGCGGCCGCATCCCCGCCCCGCTGCACAGTCTGAAAAACTAAACGAAAAGCGCAAAAGCGTCGAAGCAGAGTATGCTTCGACGCTTCTTTGTTGTCTTCAATTTAAAAGCTGCGGATCGTCCGCTTGTCGGATCGCGGGCTCGTTCGGCGCCTGCGGCAGCGTCACGCGCGCGGTGAACATGTCGCCGTTGATGAAGATTCGGAAATCGCCGTTTTGCAGCTTCATCAGGCTCGTGGCGATTGAAAGCCCGAGGCCGCTGCCCTCCGTCTCGCCGCGGGAGGCGTCCCCGCGCACGAAGCGCTCCATCAATTCGTCGGGCGAAATGTTGAGCTGATTTTGGGAGATGTTCCGCACGAGCACCGCGACCTGTCTGCCGTCGGAAAACGCGTCGATGTACACGCGCGTGCCGGGCATGGCGTATTTTCGCACATTCCCCAGAAGGTTGTCGAACACGCGCCAGATATGCCGTCCGTCGGCCATGACGCGCAGGTCGTGCATGTCGCCGACGACGAGCGTCAGATCGCGCTTTTTCAGTTCCTCTTCGTATTCGCCCGTGCATTGACGGATGAATTCTTCGAGATTCATCGGCGCGCAGCTTACGGGAAGCGTTCCCGACGCGGCTTTGGACGCCTCGACGAGATCCTCCGTCAGTTTTTTTAAGCGCTGGCTCTGGCGGTCGAGCACGCTCAAATACTCCTCGGCATGTTCGCCGTTCACGCCCTCGCGCTTCATCAGGTCGATATAGCTGATCAGCGCCGTCAGCGGCGTCTTCAAATCGTGCGAAACGTTCGTGATCAGTTCCGTTCGGAATCGTTCGGAGCGCATCCGCTCGTTGACGGCAATCGCCGCCGCGCCGCCGATGCGATTCAAATCGTCGCCGCAGCGCTTCAAGTCAAAGTGCATCCGGCTCGTGTCAAGATGGCTGTCCAGTTCGCCCGCGGCAAGGCGTTCGCTCATGCCGCAAAGCTGACGGAACTGGAACACAAAGCGCAGGCAGATCACAAGAACAAACGCGTCGATCGCCATGATCGTGAGCAAATACCCGTCGTTAAACCAGCTTTCCCGCGCAAGCGCGACGTTCACGACCAGAACAAACGTGACAAAGAGCGCGCCGCGCCAAACCGTGGGCAGCACGCGCAGCCCGTGCACGACCGCGCGGCAAAGCCGCCACAGCCCGCGGCAGCAACGCCAAACGAGCGTGTTTTTGAAAAATATCCCCGCCTTGATGCGCACGGCAAACGTCATGAACGCCGAGCAGACGATCTCCATGGCGCAAAACAATATCGGCGCAAGAAGCCACAAGAACATGAGCGTCTGCGGCGACGTGACGCACGCAAGCACAAATCGCGCCGCCCATAAAAGCGCCCACAACGCCAGTGCATAGATCAAAAGGCACACTTCCAGCGGCACGCGGTCCCAGAAGCCGAGTGTGATGCCCTCCGATTTGTCCGAATGCCCCGCCGCGCAAATCAAATACGCAAAAAGCGGGATCTCGCAAAGCGCGCTCATCACGCCGGCCGCCGTCGCCGCGCCGCGAAGCGTGTAGAGCCAATACAGAAACTGCGCAAAATCGCCCGCGACGCGATAGCGCTCGTTCGCGGAGACGATCATCACGAAGATCGACGCCGCCAGCACTACCGCCAGGATGGAGAACAACGCCGCGGCGGCAAATTTGGCGGCCGCAGCGTATCGTTTATTCATTCAACGCATCACCCCTGTCGATTTTGTAGCCCTGCCCCCAGACGACCTTGATGTACTTGGGGTGGGCGGGATCGATCTCGATCTTCTCACGCAGATGGCGCACATGCACCGCCACCGCGCCGTCGCCGGAGAAGGCGGATTCCTGCCAGACCTCTTCATAGATCTGGCGGGACGGGAACACGCGCCCCGGCGCGCTCATCAAAA
>CAKTSO010000013.1 GCA_934613185.1 uncultured Clostridia bacterium
GAGGGAGGCAGCTCCGTCGCTACGCTGAACGACTTGGGGATCACGGAAGTGCGTTTGACGAATGCAGTGCTTTCCATGGCGTCGTCCAACGGGATTTTGCAAAAGGCGCTGAACACGGCGAACAGCGCGTGGGCGGAGAATACCGCACTGACGAAAGAAGCACAGACGCGTTACGAAACGACGGAAAGCCGCCTCCAACTTTTGAAAAACGCGGCGGAAGGCGTAAAGATTGCCGTCGGCGATAAGCTGACGCCCGCGATCGGCGAATTTGCGGACGCGGGGCGCGACGTTTTGGAATGGACCGCCGAGATCATCGACGAAAACGAGATTCTGGTTCCGCTTCTGACGTCATCGGCGGTCGCAGTCGGCGTCATGACGGGCGGCGTGATCGTGTACACGACGTGGACGAAAGTTGCGGCGGCGGCGCAGACCGCCTGGAACGCCGCGCTTGCGGCAAACCCGATTGGAATGGTTGTGCTCGGCATCGCCGCAGCGGCGGCGGGGACGATAGTGCTTGCCAATACGCTCAACAATGCGATCCCGTCCGTGCATGAGCTGACGGAAGAAGCGCGCGGCTTGCAGGACGCGATTGACGCGGCGAACGAGACGTTCGACGAATCGACGTCTGCCACGCAGGCGGCGGCAAACGTCGCGGACGGCTATATTACACGCTTGGAAGAACTGGAAAAGACGGGACTTACGACGACGAAGCAGCAGAGCGAATATCATGCGACGCTCGCGGCGCTGTGCCAGACCGTGCCGGAACTTGCGCAATACATCGATCTCGAGAACGATACGATCACGGGCGGTACGGCGGTTCTTCGTGCCAATACGGAAGCATGGAAGCAGAACGCCATCGCGCAGGCCTATCAGGAACGCTTGAAGACCCTGTATCAGGAACAGGCGGACGTGCTGATCGAAGCGGAGAAGAACAGCATCGGCCTTGCGGAAGCGCAGGGACGAATGCGCGAGGTCGCCGAAAAACAGGAACAGACGCAGGCGCGACTGAACGAGCTGATGGAAGAGGCGACGGAAAAGGCACGGGCTCATAACGAAGCGACGGGCGACGCCGCGCTCGCGGCGCAATATCTGACGGACGAATATTACACGCTGCAAAACTCGCTCGCCGATTTGGGCGCGCAGCAGGATGAGGCCACGCGCACGGCGGACGTTTACGCGAAGGCCGTCGAGGACGGCGAAGAGGCGGCCAACGCGGCGCGCGACGCCATCGAGCAGGAACAGACGGCGATTGATAATCTGACGGGCGCGACGGACGAGAATACGGTGGCACCGGACGCGAACGCGGCGTCACAGGGCAAAAACGCCGCGGCGATCTCGGAGATCACGACGAGCCTTCAATCTCTTGCCGAAAAATATAAAGACGCCTATAACAGCGCTTACGAAAACATTTCCGGGCAGATCGGCCTTTTCGACACGTTCGCAGCCGA
Organism: uncultured Clostridia bacterium; assembly: GCA_934613185.1. Taxonomy (GTDB): domain Bacteria; phylum Bacillota; class Clostridia; order Christensenellales; family Maliibacteriaceae; genus RGIG9107. The sequence continues at coordinate 1,449 of CAKTSO010000013.1, forward strand.
AGTGTCGGACGACACGAATACCGTTGAAAAGATGATGGAGCGCTGGGCGACGCAGACGCAGAACCTTGCCGCTTATACCGAGAATCTGCAAAAAGCGGCGCAGTACGGCCTGGACGACGGCCTGGTCACGTCTTTGTCCGACGGCTCGACGGAAAGCGCGGGCTATCTTGCCACGATCATCGGAAAGATCGAGGAACTCGGCGGCTCGACCGAAGACATGAGCTCGGAAGCAGAGACCTTCGTTTCGGACTTCAACGCTTCGTTTGCCCGAACACAGGAGGCGAAAGAGAGCTTCGCCGCGACGGTTGCGGGCATTCAGACAGATCTTGACACGGCGATCGAATCGATCCGGCAAAGCGCGGCGGACGCGGATTTTTCCGGGTTCTCCGAAGCGCTCTCGGCGGCCTTTGCAAACGTCGGCAAAGATCTGGAATCGGTCGGCATCAACGCCGGAGCGGGTCTTGCGCAGGGCATCGAGCAGAGCACGGGGCAGGTTGAAACCGCAGCCGACGGCACGGCGGACGCTGCGACGGACGCGGCGAAAGCGGCGTTGGGAGAACATTCGCCGTCCACGGTATGGGAGGCGGTCGGCGTCAATGCGAACGCCGGTCTTGCCAACGGATTGAAAAAGGACGAAGCGGTAAAGACGGCGGTCGAGAAGACCATGCGCGAGCTGACGAAACAGCTGGAGCGCGCCATGCAGGACATGACGAAGCAAACCGTCAAGTCCTACGGAAAGCTGACCGCAGAGGTAAAGAAAGAGCTTGAGAAGCTGAAACAGACGGCGTCGCAGACGACGGCCTCCATGCCGGCGCAAATGACGTCGATCGGCACGCAGATGATCGACGGCATGATTCGCGGCCTGAACAATCGCGCCTCGGCGCTGTATTCGACGATCACGCGAATCGTCAATACGTCGATTTCCCGCGCAAAGCGCGCGGCGGACGTGCGTTCGCCGTCGCACAAGACGACGGAGATCTTCGAGCAGGTCGGCGAAGGCATGGTCGTCGGACTGGAACACAAACGGCAGCGTGTCGCGCAGACCACGCAGAGCGTTGTCGATGAAGCGCTGAAAGTGGACATTGGCGGCGGGCTTGCCGAAGCGCTTTCGGCGGCGCGGCGTCCAGAGCCGGATATGACGATGCGCGGCGCGGCAAACGCGGCAGAAGCGGAAACCGACCGCGCGGATCTTCTGCGCGTTATGCGGAACGTGGACGAGAAACTGTCGCAGCTTTTGGACGACGATCGCGCAATCGTGCTGGACGACGGAACGATCGTCGGGCGCTGGGCGCCGATGATCGATACGGCGCTCGGTCGAATCAACAAACGAAAGGAAAGGGGCGGCGCGTGAGATGTTCGTGACGTTTACAAACGAGAAAAGCGGAAAAACGTGGCGCAGCGACGAAGACTTCGGGCTTGTCGTCAGCCGCGTGACGATCGGCGCGCCGCCGATACGGACGCATTACGTCGAAGTGCCGGGAAGAGACGGCGCGCTTGATTTCTCGGATTACTTCGGCGCGGCGCAGTATGACGACCGAAAACTGACGATGGAAACGGGACTGGTGATCGACGATCGTTACGCGCAGGAAGACAAGATCCGAAACGCGCTGCACGGCGAACGCCTGCGCATCATTCTGTCCGACGACGCGGCGCATTGCTTTACGGGACGCGTATCGGTCGGCGAACTGTCGAAAACGGCGGGGATCGGGAAATTGACGCTCACGGCGACTTGCGATCCGTGGCGAAGAAAGACGCAGCGGACGCTTGTCACGGCGACGCTTGTGGAAGAATATGCGGCGCTGACGCTGACGAACGAGCGCATGCCGACAATCCCGACCATCCGCGCGACGGTCGCCGCGACGATCCTTTTTGACAATACGGAGTATGCGATCGAAGCCGATCGGGAGTATCGAAACACGGCGCTCATGCTTTCTGCCGGCAATCATACGGTTTCGGTGAAAAGCGCAAACGGCGCGGCGGGGCAGATCACGTTCGATTATCTGGAGGGGAAATTATGACGCGAATTCTCTGCGACGGGGAAACGATTTACGATCCGCGAGACCCGACGCTTCAGCTCGGCGCGCCGAAAGCGAAATTTCAGACGGGCGCGGCCGACGGCGCGTCGTTTGTGATGTATCCCGACCATCCGCGCGCGTCCGTTCCGCAAAAGCTCAAGTCCACATTTGAGATTGCGGACGGTACGGAGATCCTGTTTCGCGGACGGCTGATTGACGACGAAAAAGATCTGTATAACGCGCGGACGATGCGACTGGAAGGCGCGCTGGCGTATTTGAACGACAGCGTCATCCGCCCATTTTCATTCCCCGAGGACTTCCTTGACGACGAGGAGTATATCGCGGCGGCAGAAAGCGGAAACGTCGTGGCGTTCTTCCTCGGCTGGATCCTCGAGCAGCACAACGCCCAGGTCGCGGACGACCGAAAATTGAAACTCGGCAATGTGACCGTCGAAGATCCGAACAACTACATTACGCGCGGCGCGGACGACTACAAGACCGCGTGGACGATCGTCAAGGACAAACTGTTCGGCAGCGCGCTCGGCGGCTATCTCTACGCACGCTACACCGACGACGCGACGTATGTGGACTACGTTTCGGCGTTTACCCGGACCGCGCCGCAGGAAGTCGTTTTTGCGCAGAACCTTGTGGATCTTTCCCAGAATGCGGATGCGGAAGAGACGTACTCCGTTGTTTTACCGCTCGGCGCGAAGGCGGACGAAGAGGACGGCGGCGCACGGCTGACTGTTTCGGAGCTTCCCGACGGCGACGTGACGAGCGATATCGTGAAGCAGGGCGATCAGCTCTATTCCCGCGCGGCGGTCGCGGCCTACGGCCGGATCTGCGCGCCGACGGAAGACACGACATGGGACGACGTCACGCTTGCGCAGAATCTCCAATCCAAAGCCGCGGCCTATCTTGCCAATACGGCGGCCAAGCAGACGCAGACCATCGAGATCTCCGCCGCAGACCTCCATTTTACGGACGACGAGATCCGCGCGTTCAGGCCGTATCGGAAGGTGATCGTCAAAAGTCCGCCGCACGGGCTGTCCGAAAGCTACGACTTGACGAGCCTGACCTTAAACCTCGCGGCGCCGCAGGACACGCGGCTGACGCTCGGCGCGACGCAGCGCACGCTGACGGATCAAAACGCGGCGGGGAAGCAATCGACCGATCAGAAGATCGAAGACGTGCAGCGCGATGTGAAGGGCACGGCGAAGGACGTCTCGGCGCTGTCGCAGCGCGTGACGCAGCAGTCCACGTCGATCATCCAGGACGCGCAGCAGATTATCGTCCAGGCGTTGGCCGACTACGTCACGACGAGCGACTACGAGACGTTCCGCCAGACGCTGGAGACGACGCTTTCCGTCATGGCCGGGCAGATCGAACTCAACTTCAAGACCACGACCGACCAGCTGAACAATCTCGACGGCGACGTGCAGCGCTTTTTCAATGAGCAGCAAAAGTACATCCGCTTCGTCGACGGCAATATCGTCCTGGGCGAAAAGGGCAACGAAATCACGCTGACGATCATGCACGACAGGATCTCGTTTACTCAGGATAATCTGGAGGTCGCCTATTTTGCCGATCACAAGCTCTACATTCAGGACGCGGAGTTCCTGCGGTCGGTGATCATCGGCAATTTTGCCTTCCAACCCGCACAGAACGGCTCTTTGAGCTTCCGAAAAGTGAGGTGAATTTATGGACGCATTGGGTTACGTCGGCTGGGGCAGCGGCCCCGTGATCGGCGTGTCGTTCGCGTATGAGCGGCAGCGCGTCGGCGCGGCGATGCAGTACCGCGTGCAGGTCACGGTCAATCCCGTCTCGGGCGCGTCGAGCTTCGGCTATCCGATCTATTTGGGGCTTTACATCAACGGCGTCGGTCGCACGAGCGTGACGCTCAAGGCCGCCTCGCCGTCCCGCTGGACGAGCGCGATCGTTTGGACGAGCGACTGGTACGCGGTCGCCGACAAGACGAGCGGCACCACGCCCGTGTCCTTCAACCTCTATTCGGGCAGCGGCTCGAGCCGGAACAATACCTACTCCTACGCCATGGCGGTCGATCCGGCGGCGTCGACGCTGTCCGCTGTCTCCGGCACGCTCGGGCAGGCGCAGACGCTGACCCTGACGCGCTACTCGGCGGCTTTTAAGGACACGATCACATGGACGTGCGGCACGGCATCGGGGACGATCGCGGCGCTGTCGCAGGAGACGACCTTTGCGTTTACGCCGCCGATGGAGCTGGCCGCGCAAGCGCCCAACGCCGCAGCGGTGGAGATCCGCTTTGTCGTCTCGACCTATCAGGCGGACGGGACGACGCTTGTCGCCACGTCGTCTACGACCATCGCGGCGGCGATCCCCGAGACCGTCAAGCCGTCCTGCATGCTGGTCGCCAGCGACACGACGGGCAGCTTTGCAGCCTATGGCGCGTATGTGCAGGGGCGCAGCCGTCTGCGTCTTGTCGTCACGCCGACGCTCGCGTACGGCTCCGAGATCGCGTCGTATCAGATCATCGCCGACGGCAGGACCTACACGGCATCCGACGTCACGACCGACCCGATCGCGGGCAGCGGGACGCTGACATTGACCGCCCGCGTGACCGACCGCCGCGGCCGCACGTCCGACGCGGCGACCGTGACGATCACGGTTCTGCCGTGCGCGGCGCCGCAGATCTCGTCGTTCACGGCGCAGCGATGTGCGGCAGACGGGACGGCGGACGAGGAAGGCCTGTATATCAAGGTCACGTTCGGTGCGGCGATTTCTCCGTTGAATCATAAAAACACGGCGGCATACCGCGTCCGCTATAAGAAGACGGGCACGGAAGACTGGACGACGATCACGCTGACGGACTACGCGGGGCAGTACGCCGTTTCTTCCGGCACGACCGTCTTCGCCGCGGCCGCCGCCGACGCCTGGGACGTGCAGATTTCGGCGCAGGACGCCTTCGCGGAGACGGCGCAGACGCGCAGCGTGCCCATCGCGTTCAGCCTTGTCAACTACAACGCTTCGGGCAGAGGGCTTGCCTTCGGGCGCATCAGCCAGGTCGAGGACACCTTCGAGGTGGACATGCCCGCGCGGTTTTACAAGGGCGTCAACCTTGCGTTGCCGCTGGCGCTCGCCTCGGGCGGCGTAGGCGCGAACAATGCGGACGGTGCGCGTGCGAATCTCGTCGCGGTCAAGCGGCCGAAGCTGCTTTGGAGCGGCTCATGGTCGAGCGGCTCCATCACCGTCGACGGCTTTTCGGATTACAAGCTATTCCTCATCCAGACCACCGACGGCGACGCGGCGCTTTGTTGGGTGGACTTCGGTTTGCTTCTGGGCGGCGAACTTTATCCGCTGACCGACAGCGACGGGCAGATGATCTACAGCATCCGCGCAGGCGTAAACGGAAACACGCTGTCGATGCAAAATTCGTACGCGATCCTGCGGCCGCTGAACAGCCTTCACGGCGGCCAATACACGCGCACGGTCAAGGCGATCTATGGGCTGCTTTTAAACGGCGACGTTCTGGCGGAAGGAGAGTAAGCATGCATGTAAATTACGCGACCGACGAAAGCGGGCGGCTTGAAAGCGTGACGATCTATCCGCTCGACACGGCAAAGCCGACGCTGGAACTTCCCGAAGATTTCGATCTGAAAAATATCCGCGACTACGTTTTGCAAGGCGGCACGCTGATCCGCGAGCCGTATGTCCACGCGCCGAGCGCGGCGGAACGGATCGCAGCGCTGAAACAAAAACTGGCCGAAACGGACTACACTGTAATCAAAATTGCGGAAGGCGCGGCGACGGCGGCGGACTATGCGGATCTCATCGCGCAGCGGCAGGCCTGGCGCGCGGAAATCAACGATCTGGAGGGGCGAATCGATGACTGACTGGACGATCCTGCTGTCGGGCGCGGCGGGCGCGGCGGCGATCAAGCTTTTGGACGGCGTCGTGCAATGGGCATTGGGGCGGCTGGGGAAGCGCGGCGACAAGAAGCATGCAACGTTGGCGGAGATCGAATGCCGACTGAAAACGGTCGAAGGCGGGAGCATGGCGCTCCTGCTCGACCGCATCCAGCATCTGTGCAAGGCCTACATCGCCGACGGCAGCGTCGACGCCGACGATCTGCGGCGGCTGCACATCATGCACGATCACTACCACAAAGAGGGCGGCAACGGCGATCTGGACAAGCTCATGCAGCGGGTCGACATGCTGCCGCTGAAAGAGTAAACATCACAAAGAAGTGAACAACATCACAAAAAAAGTGAAAAACATCACAAAAAGTGAACACAAAACTCTGACGAAACTCGAATAAACGCAAAGAATCTATAACAAAGGAGAAGCGATTATGATCCGAAAAAATCTCGCGAAGCTGATCGATTTGAAATCCATCGTGACGCTGCTTATGACGATCTTTATGGGCGTCCTGCTCTTTAGCGGTCGGACGGCCCCGCAGGAGCTGGTCGCGCTTTACGCCTCCAGCTACGGCGCGGTCATGACGTATTACTTCACCAGACAGAAGGAGGCTGCCAATGGCGACGGCAAGTGACATCCTGACCATCGCGCGCGGCGAAATCGGCTACCGCGAGGGACACAACAACGACAGCAAATACGGCGCGGCCTACGGTATGAACTTTAATCCGTGGTGCGTGATGTTCATCTGGTGGTGCTTCCAGCGTGCAGGCGCTGCGAAGCTGTTTTACGGCGGCAACCGAACGGCGCTGTGCAGTACACTCTACAACTACCACAAGGGCGTCGGCCAGTCCATCAGCCTGTCCGCGTTGCGAGCAGGGGATATCGTGTTTTTTGATTTTTCCGGCCGCAAACAGGCGACGAATCACGTCGGCATCGTCGAGTCCGTCACGGGCAGCACAGTCACGACCATCGAGGGCAACACGTCTTCGGGCGCGTCCGGCAGCCAGTCCAACGGCGACGGAGTCTACCGCCGTCAGCGCCGTACGAGCGTGATCTCCTGCGCCTACCGGCCCGCCTACGACGGCGCGGCGCAGACGCCCGCAGCGGATACCCGCATCGACACCGTCTGCGAGGTGCAGCGGTGGCTCAACACCTCCTGCGGCGCACACCTTGTCACGGATAACATCTACGGTCCCGAGACCCGCCGCGCCCTGATCTGTACGCTCCAGCGCGCGATCGGCACGACCGCCGACGGCGTCGTCGGCCCCAAAACCCGCGCCGCACTCCCGACCATCCGCACCGGCTCCCGCGGCACCGTCGTCCGCGTCGCCCAGGCGTTTCTCGTCTGCCGCGGCTACCGCAGCGCCTACGTCGACGGCGAGTTCGGGGGCGATACAAAGGATGCCGTCGTGGCCTTTCAGAAGGCGCGCGGTCTGGAACGCGACGGTGTGATCGGAAAGAATACTTGGCGGAAGCTGATCGGGTAACGACCGCATCAGCAAAACGGGCGGCAATGCCGCCCGTTTTTTCTTTGTAGTTCAAGGCTTTTCGCGGCCATTTTTTTGTTAGCATTTTCGTTAGCATTTTACCGTCAAAACCGTCCAAAATGTCGCTTTTTTGCCCTCCGAAATTCCGTTTAAAAACAACAAAAAACCTTGAAAACTCAACGTTTTCAAGGCTTTTGCAAAGTCTGGGTGAGAGGATTCGAACCTCCGGCCTCTTGAACCCCATTCAAGCACGCTACCAAGCTGCGCTACACCCAGATATGTTCCGTGGAACAGGAATTATTCTATCAAAGAGAACGGCGTTTGTCAACGAAAAAAGCAATTTTTTTCAAACTTGCACAGAAAACGGTGCATGCGGCTTATTGCTGCTTCGCTTCTCGTTGAAGACAGGTCGACAGGATTTCAATAAACTGCGACGTCGTGGGCATTGCGTCGAGCTGATAGCCCGCCATCTGCTGGATCAGCGCGGGGTCGAGCGTCCAGGCGCGGCGGATGCAGGTGCGGATATTGCGCTCCACGGAGGACCAAGTCGTGTCGTAGCGTTCCGCCAAAACGGTGTAGATCTTGCGCACGACGTCGCAAAGGCAGGACGGGTCGTCGGCGACGAGCTGCGCGGCGTCGTAAAGATATTGATAGCCGCGATAGTTGCGGGTGATCCCGATGGAACGCAGCGTGGTTTCGGTCAGATCAGTCATGAAAGCTCTCCTTTTTTTAACATCTGACAACAGCATACGATAAAAAAAGACAAAAAACATTCAAATCGATAAAGATTGTAATAACTCGACGATAATAGACAATATTTGGCAAATTTAACGAGATATTGCGGAATATCGCGGGAAAACAGGAAAATGCAATTCTTCGATTTTAAGTTGGAAGAAGGGTTTCACCGATCGATTTTCGAATATAAAAAAACCCCGCCCGGCTAATCGAGCCGAACGGGGGAACGATGGGAAAGATCAGAAGAAGAAACCGACCAGATAAGCCGCGGCGCTGGCGGCCAGTGCGACGACGATCAGCGGCATGTTCATATACGCAAGCGCAACGGCGACCGCCGTGCCGACAAGGGACGTGACCGTGCTTCCCGTCGCGTAGAAAATGGCGGGAATGGTCATGGCGCTCAGGACCGCGTAGGGAACGTAATACAGAAAGCTGCGGAAAAAGCGCGAGCGGATTTTTTTGCGAAAGAGCGTCAGCGGCAGCATGCGAATCAGATACGTCACGCCGGCCATGACGAGAACATAAAGGAACAGTTTCATGCGCGCGCCTCCTTTTCTTCTGCGTCCGTATCATCCGAGGATTCCTCGTCTTTGACGGGGAACAGCAGCGCGCAGACGACGCTCGCGGCGATCGCGCAGACGATGATCGAAAAACCGCTCGAAAGCGAGGGGACGCCGTAATACAGCGCGGCGCTGCATGCAGCGGCAAGGAGTACGGCGCACAGCACGCCGCGGTTCTTGCGCGCGGGCGGAATGAAGATCGCAAGGAACATGCCGTAGAGCACAAGTCCCATCGCGTCGGTCAGCGACTGCGGCAGGATCTGTCCCGCGGCGGCGCCGAAGAACGTGCCGAGCGTCCAGCCGAGGAAGGAAATGAGGATCAGTCCGTACATATAAACGGGACTGACGCGGTCTTCCTGCGCGGAGGCGACGGCGAAGATTTCGTCCGTAATGCCGAACGCGACGAGAAGGCGCTGCGGTGTATGAAAATCGTCGTTGAGCTTCTGCGAAAGCGAAAGCCCCATTAACGCGTAGCGCAGATTGATGATAAACTGTGTCAGCGCCATTTCCAGATACGTTCCGCCTGCGGCGATGATCGAAATGCCGGCCGCCTGTCCGGCGGAGGTCAGGTTGCTGGCCGAGATGCCGACGGCAGCGGCGACGGAAAGCCCCGCGCGCACCGCCATGATTCCGAATCCGAAGGAGACCGAAAGATACCCCAGCGCGATCGGGATGCCGTGGATGAGTCCTTTTTTGAAGTCAAAGTTCATATTTGCTGCCATCCTGCATGTGTGATCCGGCTCAACATAAAAGCCGGGAATTTATTCTAACATAAATTTTCGCCGCCGCGCACGCATTTTTGGCTTTTCTTACGCAAAAAGCCGTTTTTTATTCGAATAATATTCATCGATGAAAATTCGACTCGAATTTTCGATGCAAAAGCATTGACATTTGAATAAGACAGCGGCTATAATAGGAGCCGTACAAAGAAATCTTTAAACCCTGGTACAGAGATGCCGGAAAGATCGCATAGAAAAAACGTGGGTTCTCATTGCGCCCGCTATGTTTTTGTGTAACGCGTCTTGTCCGCATCGGACAAGATTTTTTTGTGCCCATCGAAGGAAAGAGGGGTGAACAAACGTGCGCAGAATCAACGATTGCATGGCGTATGTGGACGGCATGTTCCGTCATTGCAATTTGACGATCGAGGGCGGCGTGATCGCCGGCATCGATTTTCTTCCCGATTCCGACAATGTTAACGGAGACAACGGAACGATTGTTTTTCCCGGTTTTACGGATGTGCATGTGCACCTTCGCGAGCCGGGTTTTTCTTATAAGGAAACGATCCGGACGGGGACGCGCGCGGCGGCGCACGGCGGCTGCACGACGGTGTGCGCGATGCCGAACCTGTCGCCTGCGCCGGACTGCCGCGAACATCTGGAGCGCGAGCTTGACGCGATCCGCCGCGATGCCTGCATCCGCGTGATCCCGTACGGGACGATCACGATGGCGCAGCAGGGGAGGACGTTGAGTGATATGGAGAATATGGCCGCGGACGTCGCGGGCTTTTCCGATGACGGGCGCGGCGTGCAAAATGAGGACGTCATGCGCGCGGCGATGACAAAGGCGCGCGAGCTTCATAAGATCATCGCGGCGCACTGCGAGGACGACGCTCTGCTTTTCGGAGGGTATATCCACGACGGCGCTTACGCCGCGGCACACGGGCATCGCGGCATCAGCTCCATGAGCGAATGGCGGCCGATCCGAAGGGATCTGGAGCTGGTTCGCCAGACGGGGTGCAGCTATCACGTCTGCCATATTTCGACGAAGGAATCCGTCGAACTGATCCGTCAGGCAAAGCGCGACGGACTGGACGTCACCTGCGAGACCGCGCCGCATTACCTCCTTTTGGACGAAAACGACCTGCAGGAGGACGGGCGCTTCAAGATGAACCCGCCGCTTCGCGCAAAGGAAGACAGGGAAGCGCTTTTGGAAGGGCTGATGGACGGCACGATCGACATGATCGCCACCGACCACGCGCCGCACAGTGCGGAGGAAAAATCGCGCGGCTTAAAAGACAGCGCGATGGGGATCGTCGGCATCGAGACGGCGTTCCCGCTGCTTTACACGGGGCTTGTCCGGCGCGGCACGCTGTCGCTTTCGCGGTTGGTCGAGCTGATGAGCGTTCGCCCCGCGGCGCGCTTCGGTCTGGAAAGCGGCATCCGCGTCGGCGCGCGCGCCGATCTTTGCATCTGGAACTTGAACGAAACGTGGATGATCGACCCGAACGAGTTTTTGTCCATGGGACGCGCCACGCCCTTTGCGGGCTGGCAGGTATTCGGACGGTGCCTTGAGACGATCTGCCAAGGCGAGAGTGTGTATCGAAAAGGAGAAGCAAAATGAAAAATCAGATGTTTATCGTCAGCTCGAACGAACGCCTTGCCCGCGACGTGTATCGGATGCAGCTGGTCGGCGATACACAGGGCATCGGCCGCCCGGGTCAGTTTGTCAATATCGCGCTGGAGGGTCACTTCCTGCGCCGTCCGATCAGCGTCTGCGACTACGACGAACGCAGCTTCACGATCATCTATAAAGTCGTCGGCGAGGGAACGCGCCGCATGAGCGAGCTTGTCCGCGGCGCACGGCTCGATGTGCTTCTCGGCCTGGGGAACGGGTTCGACACGGACTGCTGCCCGCAGGACTGCACGCTCGTGGGCGGCGGCGTCGGCGTGCCGCCGATGTACGCGCTTGCCAAGGCGCTCGTCAAAAAGGGCAAGAGCGTGACGGTCATTCTCGGCTTTAATGCCAAAGAGGATGTCTTTTACGAACAGCAGTTCCGCGACCTCGGCTGCCGCGTGCTCGTGACGACGATGGACGGCTCCTACGGCAGCCGCGGATTTGCTACGGATGTCATGCAGGAAGGTGCCTATGCGTTCGCCTGCGGTCCGCGTGCGATGCTGCGCGCCGTGTTCGACAAATCCGGCGACGGCCAGTTCTCGTTTGAAGAGCGCATGGGCTGCGGCTTCGGCGCCTGCATGGGCTGCACCTGCAAGACGAAGGAAGGCCCCAAGCGCGTCTGCAAAGAAGGCCCGGTCTTCTTTAAGGAGGCGGTCGCGTGGTAAATACGAACGTTTCGCTCGGCGCGTTCGCGCTCGATAATCCCGTGATCCCCGCAAGCGGCACGTTCGCCTTCGGGCATGAGTTTGCGGACATTTACGACATCAACTGCCTGGGCTCGATCAGCTTGAAGGGCACGACGGCGCAGCCGCGGTTCGGCAATCCGACGCCGCGCATCGCGGAGACCCCCTCCGGCATGATCAACTCGGTCGGGCTGCAAAACCCCGGCGTCGACGCGGTCATTTCCGAAGAGATCCCGAAACTTGCCGCCTGTTTTCACAAAAAGGCGATCGCCAATATTTCGGGCTTTTCGATCGAAGAATACGTCGAGTGCGCCGAAAAGTTCGATGCCTGCGACGCGATCGGGCTGCTTGAGATCAACATCAGCTGCCCGAACGTCCACGGCGGCGGAATGAGCTTCGGCACCGAACCCGAGGCCGCCGCAGCCGTCACGCGCGCGGTGAAGGCGCGCACGAAAAAGCCCGTGTTCATCAAACTTACGCCGAACGTGACGGATGTCACGAAGATCGCCCGCGCCTGTGAGGACGCGGGGGCGGACGGGCTGTCGCTGATCAACACGCTTCTTGGCATGCGCATCGACCTTCGCACAAAGCGCCCCGTGCTTGCCAACACGATGGGCGGCGTGTCGGGGCGCGCGGTGTTCCCGATCGCGCTTCGGATGGTCTATCAGGTCTACGAGGCGGTGAATATCCCGATCATCGGCATGGGCGGCGTTGCGAACGCGCGCGACGTGATCGAGATGATGCTTGCGGGCGCAAGCGCGGTGCAGGTCGGCGCGCAGAACCTCGTCGATCCCTGGGCTTGTGAAAAGATCGTGCGGGATCTTCCCGCCGTGATGGAAGAATATGGCATTGAGAACTTAAAAGATATCATCGGAGGTGCGCATCGTGGGTAAGGACGTTATCGTTGCATGTGATTTCCCGTCTCGGGAACGCGTCATGGAGTTTCTGGACTGCTTCAAAGATCAAAAGCCCTATGTCAAGATCGGCATGGAGCTGTTTTACGCCGAAGGGCCGCAGATCGTGCGCGAGATCAAGGCGCGCGGTCACAAGATCTTCCTCGATCTGAAACTGTGCGACATCCCGAACACCGTCTCCGGCGCGATGCGCGTGCTGCGCGACCTCGACGTCGACATGACGAACCTTCACGCGTTCGGCACGATCGACATGATGCGCGCGGCGGTCGACGCGCTGACCCGTCCCGACGGCACGCGTCCGCTTCTGATCGCCGTCACGCAGCTGACCTCCACGAGCCAGGAGCGTATGACGCGCGAACTTCTGATCGACCGTCCGCTGGAGGAGGTCGTCATGCACTACGCGAAAAACGCCCGCGAGGCCGGGCTGGACGGCGTGGTCTGCTCGCCTCTGGAGGCGGGACGCGTGCATGAGGCCTGCGGCGCGGACTTCATCACCGTCACGCCCGGCGTGCGCTTTGCAGAAAACGCCGTGGGCGACCAGGTGCGCGTGACGACGCCCGCCCGCGCGAAACAGATCGGTTCGGATTACATCGTCGTCGGCCGCCCGATCACGGCGGCGCAGGATCCCGCCGCGGCGTACGCTCGCTGCATGGCGGAATTTGTCGGCTGAATCGGATTTTAAATAAAAAAGGAGAATAAACCCATGCAGAATCTTGCGGTATCCCATATTTTCGACGAAGCGCTCGCGAAAAAGATCGCGCGCGGCCTTCTTTCCATCGGCGCGGTGTTCCTGCGCCCGCAGGAGCCCTTCACCTGGGCCAGCGGCATCAAAAGTCCGATCTACTGCGACAATCGCCTGACGCTGACGGCGCCCGAGGTTCGCAATGAGATTGAGGAAGGCATCGCCAAGGTCGTCAAAGAGGCGTATCCCGAGGCGGAAGTTCTGATGGGCACGTCCACTGCGGGCATCGCGCACGCGGCAATCAGCGCGCATATCCTCGGCATGCCGATGGGCTACGTCCGCGGCGGCGCGAAGGATCACGGCCGCCAGAACCGCATCGAGGGCAAACTCGAAGCGGGGCAGAAGGTCGTCGTCGTCGAGGATCTGATCTCCACCGGCGGCAGCGTCATCGACGTCGTCGACGCACTGCGCGAGGCGGGCGCCGAGGTGCTCGGGATCGTCAGCATCTTTACTTATAATATGAAGCGCGGCGTGGAGCGTCTGGAAGAGGCGAACGTTAAAAATATCTCGCTGACGAACTTCGACGTCGTCGCCGAGGAGGCCGCCGAAGAGGGCTATATCAAAAAAGAAGACGTTGCGCGCCTCGTCGCCTTCCGCAACAATCCTTCCGATGAAAGCTGGATCGAAGGAGCGAAAAAATGAGAAGCTTGATCGATATTCTGGAATTGTCCACACAGGAGATCGACGAATTGATCGAAAAGGCGCAGGATATCATCGCGCACCCGGAAGATTATCGCGAAAAGTGCCGTTATAAGAAGCTTGCCACGCTGTTTTTCGAGCCGTCGACGCGCACGCGTCTGTCCTTTGAGGCGGCGATGTACGAACTGGGCGGGCAGGTGCTCGGCTTCTCCGAGGCGCAAAGTTCCTCCGCGGCAAAGGGCGAAAGTGTCGCCGACACGGTTCGCGTCGTCAGCGGCTACGCGGACATCATCGCCATGCGCCATCCCAAAGAGGGCGCGCCGCTGGTCGCTTCCATGGCGGTGGATGTGCCGGTCATCAACGCGGGCGACGGCGGGCACAACCATCCGACGCAGACGCTGACCGATCTTCTGACGATCAAACGCGAAAAGGGACGTCTTGACAACCTCACGGTGGGCTTTTGCGGCGACCTTAAATTCGGCCGCACGGTGCATTCGCTCATCGCGGCGCTGTCGCGCTATGAGAACGTCAAATTCGTGCTCGTCTCGCCGGAGGAATTGAAGCTTCCCGGCTACATCAAAAAAGAGATCCTGCAAAACAAGGGCCTTGAATTCATTCAGACGACGGATCTGGAAGCGGTCATGTCCGATCTTGATATTCTCTATATGACCCGCGTGCAGAAAGAGCGCTTTTTCAACGAAGAAGACTATCTGCGCTTGAAAGACAGCTATATCTTAACGCCGCAGAAGCTCGAGAGCGCGAAAGAGGATCTTTGCATTCTGCATCCGCTGCCGCGCGTCAACGAGATCGAGACGACGATCGATTCCGATCCCCGCGCCTGCTATTTCCGCCAGGCCAAATACGGCAAGTATATCCGCATGGCGCTGATCTTAAAACTGCTGGAGGTGGAATAAATGAATATCGATTCCATTCAAAACGGCATCGTGATCGATCATATCAAGGCCGGGCGCAGCATGCAGATCTATCGGTTTTTGCATCTGGACGAGCTGGACTGCTCCGTGGCGATCATCAAAAACGTCCACAGCACCAAAATGGGTCGCAAGGATATCATCAAGATTGACTCGGAAATGAACGTCGATTTGAACATTCTGGGTTTTATCGATCCGTTGATCACCGTTAACATCATCCGCGACGGTCAAATCGCCGAGAAATTGCACTTGACGCTGCCGATTGAATTGAAAGACGTCCTTGTGTGCAAAAACCCGCGCTGCATCACCAGCACCGAACAGGGGCTGCATCACATTTTCCGTCTGAGGGATGCGGAACACGGCATATATCGCTGCCTGTACTGCGAAACGAAAGCGGAACGGAAAAATATTTAAAAAATATTGCCGGGAAAGCGAGCCGTTCGCGCCGATTGCGGGCGGCTCGCTTGTATTTTGCGCACGGTTTGTGCTAAGATAGAGACAGCGAAAACGTCTGCCGCGGGCTTTTTTTCGCGGCGGATCGGAAGAAAGAGGTATGCTTGGTATGCCAAGGAAGCTGCTTGTTGTGGACGATGAACCTTCCATCGTGAAGGGGCTGCGCTTTACGCTGACGCAGGACGGCTATGAGGTCGACGTCGCTTACGACGGACAGGAAGCGCTGGATAAATTTGCGCAGAATACTTACGATCTGATCGTGCTGGACGTGATGCTCCCCGGCGTGGACGGGCTTCGCGTCTGCCAAAACATCCGCGAGAATTCCTCCGTGCCGATCATCATGCTGACGGCCAAGGGCGAGGATATGGATAAGATTCTCGGGCTGGAATACGGCGCGGACGATTATGTGACCAAGCCGTTCAATATTCTGGAGTTAAAGGCGCGCATCAAGACCGTACTGCGCCGCGCCGCCGCGACGCATGCCGCCGCGCCCGTGCAGGAAAAGCGCATTTCGCAGATCGGCGATCTTTGCGTCAACGCGGAGAACCGTTCGGTCTTCATCGGCGAAAAGGAGATCAACTTGACGGCGAAGGAGTTCGACCTTCTGTATCTTTTCATCTCCAACCCGGGAAAAGTGTACAGCCGCGAAAATCTTCTGGAAACGATCTGGAAATACGATTATCTTGGCGACCTGCGCACCGTCGACGTGCATATCCGCCGCCTGCGCGAAAAGGTCGAAAAAGATCCGAGTCATCCCCGCTATATCCACACCAAATGGGGGGTAGGCTACTATTTTGCTGAGAAGTAGGATCGCGTCGTTATTTGCAAGCATAAGAGGGCGGTTCATCGTGGCCTATATGGTCATTATGACCGTTTTGCTTGCATTTTTTAATTTATCGGTGATCAATATGATCGAGCGCTCCCTCGTCAATCGTCGCGTCAACGAACTGCGCGTGACGGTCGAGACGCTGAGCGCCAACATCGCGCCGCAGTTCGCGGCCTACGATGCGACCGGCATCTACGATTATGTGCGCTCGGTCAGCGAGCAAAACGACGCCCGCGTCATTGTCGCCGATTCCGGCGGCGTCGTGCAGGTCGACGCGTTTTCCAAGATCAACGCGCTGCGCCTCTGGCAGGACGAAGTGACGCAGGTTTTGGATGGCGACGAGTTTGCCTACGGATTTCACCGCGAAACGCTGGAAAAAAACGAGGAACAGACGGATCAATGGCTGATCTACTGCGTCTCGCCGCTGATCTACGACGGTGCGCGCATCGGCGCGGTGCTGTATTCCACCAGCGTTCAGGATCTTGTGGATATGCTCGGCATGATGAGCAGCAACATGCGCGTCAACGCGGCGGGCGTCGGTACGCTCGTCATGATCATGAGCTTTTTCATCGCCACATTTATGCTGAATCCGATCGAGGACTTGACGCGTGCGATCGAGACGATGAGCCGGGAACGTTTCGTACACCCGGTGACGGTCGAATCCAGCGGGCACAGCGAACTTGCGCGCCTTGCGGCGGCTTTTAACAACATGACGCAGAAACTGGAGGCGACCGAGCGGGCGAGAAACGAATTTGTCTCCAATGCTTCTCATGAACTGAAAACGCCTTTGAGCTCCATGAAAGTGCTTACGGAATCGCTTTTGCACAGTGATACGTTTGACGAAGACCTGACGCGCGAATTTCTGGGCGACATCGACCACGAGATCGATCGCTTGAGTGCGCTCGTGTCCGACCTTCTGCTTTTGACGCAGATGGATAAACAGAGCACCGCGTTTTCCCTGCGCCCCGTGTCACTCGCCGACGTGACGGAGCGCGCGCTGAAAAATCTCGTGCCGCTTGCAAAAGGGAAGGACATCTCGATCGAGGCGGACATCGGCGACGACTGCGTCGTCATGGGCGACGACATGCGCCTTTACCAAATGGTGACGAATTTAACGGACAACGCCATCAAATATACGCCCGCGGGCGGCAGCGTTCACGTTTCGCTCGCCGCGCGGGACGGCGAGGGCGTTCTGCGCGTCCGCGACAGCGGCATCGGCATCCCTAAAGAAGCGATTGACCATATCTTTGAACGATTCTATCGCGTGGACAAGGCGCGCGCCCGCGCCGTCGGCGGAACGGGGCTCGGGCTTTCGATCGTCTATCAGATCGTCGAACTGCATGCGGGTACGATCGGTGTCGACAGTGTCGAGGGCAGCGGAAGCGTGTTTACCGTCCGCATTCCGCTTGCCGCGGAGCGCGAAGAAGAACTTTTGCCGGAGGAGGCGCCGCAATGAATGCCGTGAAGAAAATTTCGCTCCTGTTTCTTGCCGCCGCACTGATTGCGGGGCAATGCGCCTGTTCCTGGCGCGGCCGCGTGATTCGGGAGGATCTGCCAGACGGCGAGACGGCGACGGACGCGGCGCCGCAGATCATCAGCCCGTCCGACGGCACGGCGGGGCAGTCGTATGAAAGCACCGTTTCGCTCTATTTTCCCTATTCGGAGGATTCGCTTTTGGGAAGAGAGGAGCGCACGATCCTTTATTCGGCGAACGATCGGCTCGAAAACGCCGTGCTGAACGCGCTTCTTGCGGGGCCGAGCGAGGATTATCCCCAGTTAAACCCGATCGTCAACGAAAAAACGCAGATCGTCAACACGTCCTTGAGCGGCAACTGTTTGTTTATCACGTTCAATTCCGCGTTTTTGGACCCTGTGAGCGAGATGCCGGAAAACTGGACGGACGACGCGGAACTGCTTGCGACCGTCCGCGCGCAGCGACGGCTTGCCGTGCTTTCGATCGTCAATTCCGTCACCGCGGTCCCGGGCGTGCGTCAGGTGCAGATTTTGGTCGACACGGGGGACGACGGCCTCGGCCGCCGCATCCGCCGTCAGGATGTCGGCCTTTCGCCCACGGGCGACAATGTGGACGAGCTTTTGGAGGCGATCAGCCGCCAGTACGCGTCCAATGCGTCGCTTCAGACGGTCTCGAGCCTCGTGTTTCGTTTGATGCAGGACAAAAACGCCGATCGCCTCTATACTTACATTGCCGATGGCTATAACGATGAAAAGCCGACGTACGCGCAGTGGATCGATGCGTTCCGAAGCGTGGAATGGACGCTGGAATCCTATGAAGTCATGGAAAGCGTACCGGGCTATGACGGCGAGAGCGCGAACGTGTTCGTCAATGCCAAATTCAACATTTCCCTCGGCGGGGCGCAGGAGTACATGGGCGTGAAGCTTCGTTTTGTCTGCCAAAGCGGCGTGTGGAAGGTCGAATACGATTCTCTGCGCGCGATTCTGCCTTCGGCACAGTGAAATGACAGCTGCCAGAATCAAGACAAAACAGGAATAAGAAACCAGAGAAGAAAGGGTGGTTGCGCGGGATGAAAAAAAGAGCATGGACGGCGATCGCGCTTTTGATCGCAATTTTGTTCGGCGCATCCGCCTGCGCAAAACAAACGGCGCAGCTTCCGGCGAGGGAAGAAGTGTCGCTGGAATTGGAACGCGACGTCAGCGCGTCCAACAATGAGAACATCGTGCTGTATTTCCCCGGCGTCGACGATCCCGAGCGGCTGTATGCCGAAAACAGAAGTGTCAGCGTCTATTCCGCCTCCTCGATGGTCGACGTGGCGATCGAGGCGCTGCTGAAGGGGCCGCAGAACAAAGAGCTCTACGCCGTGATCCCGAAAGATGTGCGCCTCATCATGACGGAGCAGTCGTCCAACCTTGTGACGGTACATTTGTCTTCCGAATTATTGCAGCTGGAGGATCGACAGCTTCTTCTTGCGAAGATCTCGATCATCAACACGCTGACCTCTCTTTCCGGCGTGGAATATGTTACGCTCATGTGCGACGAAAAGGAAGTGCCGGTCATGGGCTACACCTCCGGCGCAGAGGGCATGTTCATCGGGACGCTCGACGAAAAGATCACGCAGATCGAGAATGCGCTTGCCTCCGGCGAGAACGAGCGGAAGATCACGCTGTATTTTCAGGACGGCACGGGGGATTATCTTCTGCCCGAGGTGCGGACGGTCAGCGTTTCGGACGACATGGCGCAGACGGCGTTCCGCGAGCTTTTGAGCGGTCCGGTCGACACGGTCCGCTGCACGGCGGTACTGCGAAGCGATCTGACGCTTGTCGAAGAGCCGAAACTGACGACACTGCCGAGCGGTACGACGCTTTTGACGATCAACGTCTCCAACGATCCGGAATTTTGGCGCGCCTCCAGCGGTCAGCGGATGATGCGCGTCGGTGCGATTGTGCTGAGCATGACAAGCAACATGGCGGACGTGGATGCGGTCTCCGTCTTGATGGATTCCGTGCCGATCAACCGCTATGTCACGGGCAGCAGCGATTATTTGCGGGCGTCGATGTTCCGAAATCTCGTCGGCGACACGATGACGCTGTTTTTCCCGAACGAGAGCGCGTCAATGCTCGTCGAGGTGCAGCGCATTGTCGATCAGTCCAGCGTCGGCCGAGCGCGGGAGATTCTGCGCGAGCTTTTCGAAGGGCCGAACGCGTCGGAGACGCCGAGAGCCGCGGCGCTTGCGGCGAATTTTTCCGACAGCGACGTTTTGGGCATCCGCATTCAAAACGGTCTGATGACGGTCAACTTAACCAGCGACGCGGTGCAGCGGTTATTCGCACTCGACCGCGACGGGCAGGAGACGAACGTCTATGCGATCGTCAACTCGCTCTGCCAGTTGCAGGGCGTCACGCGCGTTCGCTTCATTGCCGAGGGGCAGAGCATCATTTCCGGCGGCGAAATTTCGCTGGAAAATCCGCTCATGCCGAACATCGGCCTTGTAAACTGACGATTGGAGAACGGCTGAAAACGGCCGTTTTCGATAAATTTTTAAAAATCAAAAGGAGCCATTATGCACTACCGGTTTGCGCCGATCAAACTTGAAGACAAAAAACGAATGGACGCGTTCTTCCTTGCGGAGGAATACGACAATTCCGAACTTTGTTTCGGCAACATGTTTCTGTGGAAAGACAGTTGGCACATTGAGATCTGCATCACGGACGACGATATCCTGCTTCTGCGCGGCTTCCAGCCCGGCGGCGAGCGCTTCTTCTTCCCGCCGATCCTCAAGAGACCGAACCAGATGGCCAGCGGCATGCAGCACTGCATCGATGCTTCGCACGAAGAGGGCAGGCCGTTTTTGATGTACGGCGTGACGGAACGGATCGTGGAATTGCTGCACCGCAGCTGCAACGCGGACGATTACGTCATCGTCGAGGACCGCGACAATTTCGACTATGTCTACAACACGAAAGATCTGATCGAACTGCCCGGAAGCAAGTACCACGCAAAGCGCAATCACATCAACAAAATGCGTGCGACGGTGGAGACCGTCTACGAGCGCATGAACGATTCGCTTGTCGAGCCGTGCTACCAAAGCTACATGCTCTGGTACGAAAAACGGCAGGCGGAAGGGTTCGATCCGACGCTCGAAGACGAGAAAGTCTCCGTGCGGCTGGCGCTGGATCATTGGAAGGAACTGGAATTTGACGGCGGCGCGCTCCTGATCGACGGCCGTGTGGAGGCGTTCTCTTTGGGAGAGCGTCGCAAATGCGACATGGCGGTCATTCATGTGGAAAAGGCCAACACCGAATATCCCGGGCTTTACGCGCTCATCAATCAGCAGACGGCGCAGAACGTGTTTTGCGATGTGCGCTATTTGAATCGTGAGGAGGACATGGGCCTTCCCGGCCTTCGCCGCGCGAAGGAGTCGTATCACCCTTGCCGCATGGTTCGCAAGTTCATCGTTCGTCAGCGCGTATGAAGATCGAACGTATGACACATGACGCCGTGCCCATGCTCTGGCACGCGGGCTTTCCGAAGGACACGGACGCGTTTATCGACGCCTATTGGAGGGAACACAGCGATCAAATGCGCGCGGCGATGCTGCGCGATGACGACGGAGAGATCTGCGCAGGGCTGCACGTTGTGCCGCAGACAATCTGCGTGCGCGGCGCGGCGATCCCGGCGGCGATGGTTGCGGGCGTGGCGACAAAAAAAGAAAAGCGGCGGCGCGGTTACGCGGGTATGCTTTTGCGGGACACGGCGCAAAAGCTTCGGCAAAGCGGTGTGGCGCTCGCCGTGCTCGACCCGTTTCGGGAGTCGTTCTACGAACCCTACGGCTATCGCACCGGCAGTTTTTATCGGGATGCGGTCTGGGCACGACGAGCGAACGTTCCGATTGAAAAAACAGACGATATTGCGCGATTGGATCGTATTTATCGCGCGTCGGCGGCGGACATGAGCGGCTATGTCCTGCGAACGAAAGACGACTGGTCGTTTCGTCTGCACGATGCGGCGCTCGACGGCGCGGCGGCGTTTACGCTGGATGACCGCGCCTACGCCATCGCGCAGACGGACGGCGAGACGATCGATGTCTGGGAAGCCATGGGACGTTCGAGCGAAGACTTTTTCGCGATGCTGTCCGCGCTGTGCGGCACATTTCAAAAAGACGCCGCGTATCGGATCATAGCCAAACGATCGGACGAAGAAGTTCGACACGGCGCGATGTACTGTCCGCTCGATTTGCCGTCGATCGTTCAAAGTGTACCGACGGCGGCGGACGGCGCGTTTTCGTTTCTCGTTTCGGATGCGGCGCGGGAGGAAGAATATACTCTTTCATGGCGCTGCGAAAACGGGCATGCCGTGCTGACGAAAGAGAAAGCGCGGGGCTCGATCGACGCGGGGGCGTTGTTCCTGACGCTTTTGGGCGTCGAAACAAAAGAAGGCGCGGAGCGGGATCTTTTGCGCTGCTATCCGCCGATGACGACGGTTTTGTGGGAACAGTATTGATAAAGTTTTGATCGCGACACGATAGCAAACGGAGGAAAGCATGACGAACGATCCGCGCCCGATCGGCATTTTGGGCGGCACGTTTCATCCGATCCACAAGGGTCATATCATGATGGCGCACATCGCCATGACGCAGCTTGACTTAAAACAGGTCTGGTTTCTGCCCGACGGGATGCCGCCGCATAAGAGCATCAGCTGCGTCACGCCGCAGCAGCGGCTGGAAATGGTGCGTCTGGCGGTCGAAGACGAAGCGGACTTCGTCGTGACCGAACGTGAGGTCGCCCGCGAGGGCTACACCTATACGGTCGACACCATGCGCGAACTGACGCGGCAGTATCCGAGCGAACGCTTCGTTCAGATTGTCGGCGCGGACACGCTTTTGGAGCTTGAAAACTGGAAGGATTTTGACGAAATTGCCAAAATGTGCGATTTTTTCGTCGTTCCGCGCGAGGGGACGGACTGCGAAAATGCGCGGCGCTATGCGAAAGCGCTGGCAAAGCGCTGCGGCGCGGCGATCACGTTTTCGGACCGCGCAAGCGTCGACATTTCCTCGACGCGCCTTCGGTCAATGATCGAACGCGGCGAGAATTGGGAGGCGTTTATTCCCGAAAAAACAGCGGCGTATATCAAAGAACACCGTCTTTATGAAACGCGGACGGAAAATCGCTTCGATGAGATCGCCGACCGCGTGCGCGCGGCGCTGCCGCTCAAGCGCTGGCATCATACCCTCGGCGTGGTGGAGACGGCGCAGGTTCTGGCGCGGCGCTTCGGCGCGGATGAAGACCGCGCGCGTCTTGCAGCGCTTTTGCACGACTGTGCAAAACCGTATCACGGGCAGGAAGCGCTGAACTTGATGTCGAAATATCATGTAAAGCTCGATCCGTTCAGCCAAAACGCGCCGAAACTGTGGCACGGGCCGCTCGGCGCGGCGCTGGCGCAGCACGTCTACGG
>CAKTSO010000014.1 GCA_934613185.1 uncultured Clostridia bacterium
TGTCGATCCACTCGCGGTTGAACGGCTCTTTGTCGTTGCGGTTGTCGGGATAGCGCAGGAAGTACCAGCTCGAGCAGACGAACGTATCGAGCGTATCGGGATCGCGCGTGGCGTCGCCGCCGCACTTGGGGCACTTGCAGTGCATAAAGCCCGCGTGTTTTTTCAGGGGCGACTGGCCGTCGGGCGTGAAGTCGACGTCGTAGGGCAGCTCGACGGGAAGATCCTCCTCCGGGACGGGCAGCGTGCCGCACTTGTCGCAGTAGATGATCGGGATCGGCGCGCCCCAGTAGCGCTGACGGGAAACGAGCCAGTCGCGCAGACGGTAATTGACCTTGAAGCTGCCCTGACCCTTTTCTTCGAGCATTTTGGTGATCGCCTCGCGCGCCTCGTCGACCTTCATGCCGTCGAACTGCGCGGAATTGACCATCACGCCGTCATGGCTGCAGAACGGCAGCGCATCGTCGACGTCGGGGTTCGCCACGACGCGTTCGATGGGCAGAGAATACTTGGTCGCAAATTCAAAGTCGCGCTCGTCGTGCGCGGGAACGGCCATGACCGCGCCCGTGCCGTAAGTGGCGAGGACGTAATCGGCGATGTAGATCGGGACCTTTCGGCCGTTGACGGGGTTGACGCAATAGGCGCCGGTGAACACGCCGGTCTTCTCGCGGGTAGACGACAGGCGATCGATCTCGCTGGCGCGGGAAGCCATGAGCTTATACTCCTCCACCGCTTCGCGCTGCGCATCCGTCGTGATCTTGTCCACAAGCGGATGCTCGGGCGCAAGCACGGCGTACGTCACGCCGAAAAGCGTGTCGGCGCGGGTCGTGAACACGCGCATTTCGTCGTCCGAATCGGCGATTTTAAAGATGACCTCGCTGCCGGTGGACTTGCCGATCCAGTTGCGCTGCATCTGCTTGGTCTTCTCCGGCCAGTCGATCGTGTCGAGTTTTTCAAGCAGCTCCTCCGCGTAGTTCGTGATCTTGAGGAACCACTGCGTCAGATTGCGGCGCTGCACAAGCGTGTGGCAGCGTTCGCAGGTGCCGTCCGCCATGACCTGCTCGTTGGCAAGCACCGTGTTGCACGACGGGCACCAGTTGACGGGCGCTTCGCGGCGCTCGGCCAGGCCGTGCTTATACATTTGAACGAACATCCACTGCGTCCACTTGTAATAATCCGGCATGCAGGAGACGACTTCGTAATCCCAGTCGAAGGAAGCGCCCATGCGGCGAAGCTGGCCTTCCATCGTCTCGATGTTTTTCAGCGTGGAATCCTTGGGATGGATGCCGGTTTTGATGGCATAGTTCTCCGCCGGAAGTCCGAAGGCGTCGAAGCCCATCGGATGGAACACGTTATAGCCCTGCATGCGCTTGAAGCGCGCCCAGCTGTCGGTCGGGCCATAGTTGAACCAATGGCCGACGTGAAGCTTCGCGCCCGAGGGATAGGAAAACATTTCAAGGCAGTAGAGCTTCTTTTCCGGATGCGACCGGTCGAAGCTGTACAGATGCGTCTCCTCCCAACGCTTGCGCCACTTTTCTTCCATTGCTATCATGTCCACTGGTTCATACCTCGCATTTTCAATTTGCATTCGGATCATTCCAGAAATACGCTTTTATCATATTGCAGCGCGCCCGCGCTGTCAAGGAAAAACACGCCTCGCGTCAACCCGCGTACAGCGCCGCGATCTGCGCGAGCGCCGCGTCGAGCACGAGATCTTCGTCGCGATAGCGCCCCGTCTTCAAGCCCTCCTCCGCGTCAAGCAGAATGTCCAGCGCCGAAAGCGCGCGGGAAAGGCCCGTCGTGCGCATCTGGTTTTCCAGCGAACGATAGACGAAATCCGCCACGCCGAGTTCTTTTTTGATCTCTGCCGCGGGCATTTTCGCCGCCGCCATCTGGCAAGCGCGCGCGATCATGCGATACTGCCGCGCCGTCATGTATAAGATCTGAAACGCATCCGCGTCGCCGCGGCGCACGCCCTCGAGCGAGTCGAACGCCTTCTGCATTCGCCCCATGCCGAGATGATCGGTGAATGCGAAAATGCGCACGCTCGAGCGATCCTGCGTGATATGGCGCACTATCGACGCGTCGATGCGCGCGCCGGGCTGCGCATAAAGCGCCATCTTGTCAAGCTCCCCCGCCACTTCGCCCATCGCCGGGCCGACGAAATAATAGAGCATGTTCGCCGCCTCCGCGTCCATCGAAAATCCCGCGCGCCGCATGCGGGCGACGATCCAGTCCTGCGCCTCGTTTTCTTTTAAGAAATCGATCAAAACTTCCGCCGCATGGCTCGACAGATATTTTTTCAATCGGTTGTTGCCCGGTGCTTTGCCGCGCTGCCAGAAAATAAGGCGCACGTTTTTCGGCAGCGAATCCAGATATTTGGTCAGTCGATCCGTCGCCGCGCGAAGCTCGGAAGAAGAGGTCTTCGTCTCCTCGTCGCCGCCGAACAGCGCACAGTCGCGCACGACGACGAGCTTTTCCTCCGCCATCATCGGCGGCGTCATGCACGCGGCAATGATCGCCTCGTCCGTCGCCGCGCGAAGGAAATTGACGTTGAATTCCGGCATGACCGGCGGCGCGAGCTTTTCGTAAAGCTGCTCGTAGAGCCGATCTTTGACGTATTCTTCCTCGCCGTGCAGAAAATAGATCTGTTCAAACTCGCCCGATTTGATCTGCTTGGATAACTGTTTATAATTCATCGATCGTCCGCCTTTCGAAACCCGCCGTGTGTGTCATAGCCGAAAACGCCGTCCCTTGAGACCAGAAGCGCGCCGCACTCCTTCGTGCAGAACGTATCGATCCCCGCGCGTTCCAGAAGCTCCGTCGTCTCCTTCGTCGGATGGCCGTAGCGATTGTTCCGGCCCGCGCTGATGAGCGCCGTCTTCGGCCGGACGCGCGCCAGAAGTTCGGCGCTGACGGAATTTTCGCCGCCGTGATGGGCGACGATCAAAACATCCGACAAAAGCGCGTCGTCGGCAAGTTGTTCCAAAACATCCGCCGACGCGTCGCCGGGAAACAGAACCGTTTGATCCGAAACGCGAATTTTCAAAACGAGCGAGTCGTCGTTTTCCTCTCCGCCGCTGCCGTG
Organism: uncultured Clostridia bacterium; assembly: GCA_934613185.1. GTDB lineage: Bacteria > Bacillota > Clostridia > Christensenellales > Maliibacteriaceae > RGIG9107. The sequence continues at coordinate 3,086 of CAKTSO010000014.1, forward strand.
CAGGAGCCGGACTTCGCCGTTCGGAAACAAATCTTCCAGTTCCTTCGGCGAACAAATATCGGACAGCTTCAGCGTTTCCGCCGTCTCTTCGCCGCAGACGACGGTTTCAATTTGCAGGTTTTCTCCGATCGCATCGGCAAGCTTCGTATGGTCGCCGTCGCTGTGCGACAGGATCATCGCGTCGATCCGCCCCGCGCCGCAGCGCAGGAGCGCGCCCGTCAGCTCTCTTTGCGAAACGCCGCCGTAGACGTCCGTTCCGCAGTCGACGAGGATGTTCTTCCCCGCCGTCTTGACAAGCGCGCACTGCCCCTGCCCTACGTCAAACAGATAGACGCCCTCGCTTGCGCGGCTGCACCAAAAGCACACAAAGCACGACACCGTCAATGCCGCACACAGCACGCTTTGCACCGCGCGGCGTTTTTTGCCATGCCATAGAAAATAGGAAGAGAATCCGAACAAAACGACAAAAAACAGGATTCGGAGCCAAACGGGCAGCCAAAACGGCGCCGCAAAATCCGGCAGAAGTTTTGAAAACAGGCGCGTCAGCCAAAGGACGGCGGAAAAAAGCGCGCCGGTAATTTCCCCGAACAGCGGCGCAAACGCGCCGACGAGATCAAACGCGACCGTCAGCCAGCAGGAACACAGAAGAAGCCCCGCCAGCGGCACGACGATCGGATTGAGCAAAAGAGAAGACAGCGGCGTCGAACCGAAGATGCAGAGCATGCACGGCGTCACGCCGAGCTGCGCCGAAAGCGACACGCCGACGGTCGTCCCCACCGCTTTTGCAAACGGCAGACGGATCTTTTGAAGAGCGCGCGTCAAAACGCGGGAAACATCGCGGCCGATCAGGACGATCGTCCCCGCGGCGGCGAAAGAAAGCCGAAATCCCGCCGAGAACACGGCGAGCGGGTCAAACGATAAAATCACGATCGCGGCCGCGGCAAGCGAGCACAACCCGTCGGCCTTTCTTCGTACCATCGGCGCGAACGTCATGATCGAAAACAGGATCGCCGCGCGCTGCGCCGACGGCGACGCCCCGCAGACGAGAACGTAAAACCCAATCACCAAAACGCTCAAGAGGCCGCGCGCAAAAAGAGGCAGCGGAAGCCGCCGCAGCAAAAACGCAAGCGCCGCGGCCGTCGCGCCGATATGAAGCCCGGATACGGCGAGGAGATGCAAAATGCCGCCGTCGCGGAAGACGGCATAGGTCTCGTCGTCGACATAGGAAGAATCGCCCACGAGCATTCCGTACGAAAGCGCGGCGCAATTTTCCTCGGGCACGTTTTCAAAAAGCGCACGCTTGATCCTTTCGCGAACGCGCTGCAAAAAGCCCTCTATGCGCAGCCGAACGCGCAGCGGCAGGTCGAGCGCCGCGTCCTCGGTTTTCAGCTGTTCCGCATTTGAAAAATAGATCAGCCCGTTGTAGCGCGCGTTGGAAAGCGTCGTCAAGCGGCTGCCTGGATTATGATAGCTCCGTTTCACCTTCTGCGCGCAGCGGCATCGAATCGTCTGCCCGACGTGAAGTTCGGGCGCATCTTCGTCCAGCCAGAGCGAATACGCGCCACGAAGCCGCGCCCCGTTGACCGTCACGCGGTCGATCTTCGCACGCGCTCGATTGTCTTCCTGCATCTCGATCTGCGTCACGACCGCCGAAAGCTCGACTTCTTCGCCGGAAACCGTCCGCCGCGCAAGATCGAGCGGCAAAAGCACCAAACGACATACACCGATACCCAACGCAAAAAATGCCAAAAGCGCGATCGCGCGTCGGCGCGTCTTTTTCCCGATGCAAAAACTCAAAAACGCCGCGGCCAAAACGCCGCACATGACGTAATTTTCCCACGCGAAAAGCGTGATGCCCGAAATCATTGACGCCGCGAGCAGCACAACAAAGCGGTCGCCCGTCCATTGTTCGGCGGCGGCCGCCTTCACGCGCGATGCGATTGTACTCTTTCGCGCTGCGTCCATGACAATCCCTCAAATTTCGATCTCGTCCGACGGATGAAGCAGCCGCGCCGCGGGAAATTCCGCCCGCGCCTGGGAAAGCAGAACGTCTTCCTTCACATACGGCGGCAGATGCCCGAGATACAGCGCCGAAACGCCCGCATCTTTCGTAAGCCGCCCGCAATCTGCCGCGCTCAAATGCGGCGCGCTCTCGCTCCAATCTTCGTTCCGAAGCCCGCAGTCGGCCAAGATCGCGTCCGTACCGCGCGCCTGCTCGGCAAGCCTGTCCATCGTATTCGTATCACCCGTGTAATACAGGCACTTTTGTCCGTCGGACGCCTTCACACCGAAACACGGCAGCGGATGCCGCGCGTCGGTAAACGCAAGGCAAAACGGGCCGACCCACGCCGTATCCCCCGGCTTTACGAAGTGAAAATCAAAATGCTCCGCGCCCGGCAGATGCGTCACGAACGACGCCATGTCCGCCGGCTCGTTCGGCAAATAAACGGGAATGCGAAACTCCGCGTCGAGCATCCCCTTCATTTTTTCAAACTGAACCGTCGTCGTCAGCATCGGAAAATCGCTGATATGGTCGAAGTGAAAATGCGTCAGCACGACCGCGGAAAGCTGCCCGGGTTTGATCGCGCGCCACAGCTTCGGCACGACGCCGCAGCCGCACTCCAGCAGCAGATTCGTATCATTGCTCGTCAAAAGATAGCCCGACGTTCCCGCATCCGCCGCGGGATACGGACCGCTGCACCCCAAAACCGTCAAACGCATGCCATTGATTTCCTTTCGTTACGCCCTATTCGTTACGACAATCGAAGCCAGGTGTAAGCAAAGATCCCCGTGGCGACCGCCGCGTTGAGCGACTCCGCCGCGCCGGGCATGGGCAGTTTTAACAATACGCCGCAAAGTTCCGACAGTTCCGCCGACATGCCGCGCGCCTCGCTGCCCGTGACAAGCAGCGTCTTTTTTTGCCAGACGACATTCGGATCGAACGCATCCTTCCCGTGCAGATGCGTCCCGACGGCGCAGTATCCCTGCATTTTGTAAAATTTCGCCGTCTCGCAGGCGTCTTTTGCATGAACGACCGGCAGATGAAAGATCGACCCCATCGTCGCGCGCACGGTCTTTGGCGCATAGGCATCCGCGCACTCGCCGCACAAAATCACCGCATCCGCGCCGACGGCATCCGCCGTGCGAATGATCGTGCCGACGTTTCCCGGATCGGCGACGGATTCCAGAAGGCAGACGAGGCCGCCCTTTGGCTTCGGCAGCGAAAAATCCGGCAGACGCACGAGCGCGGCGATCCCCTGCGGGCTGACGGTGTCCGAGAGCTTCTCCATCACATGTTCCGCCACGCAGACGATCGGCACGTTCCCTGCCCGCGCCAGATTTAAAATTTCCGAAAACGCTTCCGTTTTGGATTCGCAGACGAGCACCTCCGCCACGTCCGCGCCGCTTTGCAGCGCCTCGATCGTCAACAGATCGCCGTCGGCGATGAAAAGCCCTGCCTCGATTCGATTCTTTTTCTGTTTCAGCCCCCGCACGCATTTGACATGCGCGTTGGAAAGGCTTGTGATGATTTGCATATCCATATCGACATTATAAAGCAAAAGCGCGCAAAACAAAAGCGCCGATCCTCTTCTTATAAACAGAAGAAAATCGACGCAGATTCTTCGATGCCGTTAGGCGATCGCCTTTTTGGCGGCCTCGACGAGCTTGGCGAAAGCGGCGGGATCGTTCACGGCAAGGTCGGCGAGGATCTTGCGGTTGACCTGGATGTCCGCCTTCTTCAGACCGTCGATGAAGCGGGAGTAAGACATGCCGTTGACGCGGGCCGCAGCGTTGATACGGGCGATCCACAGACGACGGAAGTCACGCTTGCGAAGGCGACGACCGGTGTAAGCGTAGGACAGGGACTTCATAACCTGCTGGTTCGCGGCGCGGAAATGCTTGCCGCGCGCGCCGAAGTAACCCTTGGCCAGTTTCATTATTTTACGGTGGCTTTTGCGACCGTTTACTGCACGTTTAATACGAGCCATTGGATGTTTCCTCCATTCACCTGACGATTATTTGTAGGGGATCAGATCGCGCATGTTCTTCTGAACCGTCGCGTCGACGAGCGTGCCCTTGCGCAGATTGCGCTTTCTCTTGCGGGTCTTACCGTTGAGCAGATGGCTCTTAAAGGCCTTCGCGCGTTTGATCTTCCCAGTCTTCGTCAGCGATAAACGCTTTGCCGCGGCGCGGCGGGTCTTCATCTTAGGCATAAAAACCTTCCTCCTTCTTATTTGGCGCTTTTCGGGGCCAGCACCATGATCATCATGCGGCCTTCCATCGCAGGCCGCCGCTCGATAACATAAATGTCGCCGAGTTTTTCAAGAAAGCACTCCATCACCTTCCCGCCGACTTCCGTATGGCTCAGCTGACGGCCGCGGAAACGGATCGAAACCTTGACCTTGTCGCCGTCGCTCAGGAACTTCGTGGCGGCCTTGACGCGGACGTTGATGTCATGATCTTCAATCGTCGGCGACAGGCGCACCTCCTTGAGCTCGACCACTTTCTGGTTTTTCTTCGCTTCTTTTTCGCGTTTGGCCTGTTCAAACTTGAACTTACCGTAGTTCATGATCTTGCACACAGGCGGCGCCGCATTGGGCACGATCCGAACGAGGTCCAGCCCGCGTTCTTCGGACAGATCAAGCGCCTTGCCGATCGGCATGATGCCGAGCTGTTCGCCGTTTTCGTCGATCAGACGCACTTCGCGGTCACGGATCTGGTCGTTGATCAAAAGATCGTTGGTAGCGATTGAAATGCACCTCCATGAAACAAATAAAAATTGCGGACGGAAGGATTCCGCCCGCAACAAACGCATCGATGTAAAGCGCATGACCTCGGCTGGCAATGCCGCCGGGTGAGAAACGGGCTGTTTCTTCTTCCACTCACTCGATTAGTATATGCGCAATTTGACCGTTTGTCAAATCTTTTTTTCGGCGATCTCACGCTTCAGGCGCTCGACCAGCTCGTCGACCGACATGGACCCGAGGTCGCCCTCGCTGCGGTGACGCACGCTCGTGCAGCGCTCCTCGACCTCGCGGTCGCCCAGAACGATCATGTAAGGCACTTTCTGCACCTGCGCCTCGCGGATCTTGAAGCCGATCTTCTCGTTGCGAAGGTCGGTCTCAACGCGGATGCCCGCCGCGCGAAGCTTGTCGGAAAGCTCCTGCGCCCATTCGTCCGCGCGCTGCGTGATCGTCATGACCTGCACCTGCACGGGCGCGAGCCACAGCGGGAACGCGCCGGCGAAATGCTCGGTCAAAATGCCGATAAAGCGCTCGATGGAGCCCATGACGACGCGGTGGATCATGATCGGACGTTTCTTCTCGCCGTCTTTGTCCACATACGTCAGGTCGAATCTCTCCGGCAGGTTCAGGTCAAGCTGGATCGTGCCGCACTGCCAGGTGCGTCCGATGCTGTCTTCCAGATGGAAGTCGATCTTCGGGCCGTAGAACGCGCCGTCGCCCTCGTTGACGACGTAATCCAGCCCCTTGGCGTCCATCGCCTCGCGCAGCGCGTTCGTCGCAAGCTCCCAGATTTCATCGGAGCCCATGCTGTTTTCGGGGCGCGTGGACAGTTCGACATGGAACGGGAAGCCGAACGTCGCGTAGACGCTGCTGATCAGATCGATGACGCCGATGATCTCGTCTTTGATCTGCTCGGGCGTCATGAAGATATGCGCGTCGTCCTGCGTGAAGCAGCGCACGCGCATGAGGCCGTGCAGCGCGCCGGAAAGCTCGTGACGGTGAACCAGACCGAGCTCGCCCATGCGCACGGGCAGATCGCGGTAGCTGTAGATGCGGCGCTTGTAGACGAGGATGCCGCCGGGGCAGTTCATCGGCTTGATCGCGAAATCCGTGTCGTCGATGACTGTCGTGTACATGTTTTCTTTATAATGATCCCAGTGGCCGGAACGCTCCCAAAGGGCGCGGTTCAGCATAATGGGCGTCTTGATCTCCTGATAACCCGCGGCCTGATGGATCTCGCGCCAGTAATTTTCCAATTCGTTGCGCAGGATCATGCCCTTGGGATAGAAGAACGGGAAGCCGGGGCCTTCTTCGAGAATGTCGAACAGGTCGAGCTGCTTGCCGAGCTTTCGATGGTCGCGCTTTTTGGCCTCTTCCATGCGCGTCAAATACGCGTCAAGGTCTTCCTGAGAGCCGAACGCCACGGCGTAGATGCGCTGGAGCATCTTGTTCTTTTCGCTGCCGCGCCAGTAAGCGCCCGCGACGCTCGTGAGCTTGAACGCGCGCACTTTGCCGACGCTGGGAAGATGCGGGCCGGCGCAAAGGTCGGTGAACGCGCCCTGACGATAGAACGAGATCGTCTCCCCCGCGGGAAGGTCTTCGATCAGTTCGACCTTATAGGGCTGGTCCTTTTCAAATTCGATGGCCTCTTCGCGGCTGAGCGTGAAATGCTCGAGCTTGGCGTTGGCCTTGACGATGCGATGCATCTCTTTTTCGATCTTGGCAAGATCCTCGGGCGTGAAGGGCGTCTCCACGTCGAAATCGTAATAAAAACCGTTCTCGATCGCCGGGCCGATCGCGAGCTTCGCGTTCGGGAACAGACGAAGCACCGCCTCCGCCATGACGTGCGACGCCGTGTGGCGCATCACATGAAGGCCGTCTTCGGAATCGAGCGTGACGAGTTCGAGCTTCGCGCCGTCGCAAACGGGCGTGTCAAGATCGCAGACCTCGCCGTCGATCTTCGCGGCGACGGCCGCTTTCGCAAGATTTCTGCTGATCTTCTCTGCGACCTGCTTTGCCGTGGAACCGGCCTCAAATTCGATCGCGGAGCCGTCAAGAAGGATTGCTTTTGCCATTTTCCTGTTCTCCTTTTCGTTTTGCGATCGGAAGCGTTTCCCAAAATAAAAAACGCCCCGACCGTGATGTTCTCGGTCAGGGACGACGATTTGCCGCGGTTCCACCCTGTTTGCCGCGCCGCGCGCGGCCGCTTGATTCGTACGCTTTTCTTTGCAGTCAGGAGGCGGTCGCCCGTGCCGTTCTCATGCCGCCGCGCTTTCAGCCCAGGGCGCAGCGTCTCTTATGTCCGAACGCGATGCACGCGTGTTATTCTCCCTCATTCCGCGAAGGTGAACTTATTATACGGCGCGCGCGGCGCGTTGTCAACGCAGCCGAATATAAAAAGCGACGAACAAAGTCCGTCGCTCTTTGCAGCTGTTTCCAAATAAGAAAACAATCGTCAAAAATACAGCATATCTATGAAAAATCCCTTACAACCGCACAAATCGTTTTCAATATATAGTATGGTTAAGTTCGTCTCATGAAATGCCGTATTTTTTGATGCTTGCAGTTTTAAGCTGGAGATTTTTCGCTTTTGGCTAAGTGAAAAGCGGAGGCGACGCCGGAAGCGTCGCCCGAGCATTTTCACAACGCCAAAACGGAAAAGATTCGCTTAAAACCGATTGTTTTCTTGTTTGGAGACAGCTTTTATATTACTTTTCGGTATCGCTTCGCTCGATGACGCGCTGCGTGGAGACGAGCATACACGAAAGCCGCCACAAGCATGTGGCCATGGCGCCCTGGGACGGCGCGCACATGCCCCAAAGCGGCGCGGTTCCCTCGCGCTCCTGCGCAAAATCCGCGTCGTTCAATTCGGGATACAGCATCGGAAGCGTGCGCGAAAGATACGGCGCAAGCCCGATCGCCGCGGCGTATCCCAAAACGGAGGACCACCAGGAAAGCTCCGGCTTTTCGTCCTGTTTCGTCGTCGTGCAAAGCAGGATGTAATGACGGAACGCCCGTCCGCGCGCGTAAAGATCCTCGCCGCTTCTGGAGAGGCGATGGAGTCGGTCGCGCCCGAACAGCGAGATGATGAACACGCCGCAGAACATCGCGGTCGCCGCCGACCAGCACTGAAGGATCACCATGCAGACGGAGCCCGCAAGGAACGCCATCTGGAAGATAAAGTCGAGCGGCAGCTTCACGAATCGGAAGAACTCGATGTCGTGCGCCTGCGCCATTTCGCTGATGGAATAATCGTTCATATGGCGAAGCGCGGAACTGACGACACCGGGCAAAAGACGCGTATACCGTTTGATCTGCGAGAGCGTCACGCTGCTTTGCCCCGCCGCGATGTCTTCAAAAAGCAGCAAAAGCAGAATGTTCTCGTCGCCGCTGGTCTCGCAGCCCTCCCATGGCGTATAGACGAACATGGCGTCGTTCGCGTTTCCCTCGACGGGATAGACGGACAAAAGCCCGCGGTCGATCAGACTGATGAGCGTGCCGTAGAGCGCGTTTCGCGCACGGCGCTTTTTCCCGCTGCGGCGATAAAAGCCCATCAAAAGCGCGAACTGCATCGGCGAAAGCATGTCCGGCAGGACGTTTTTCCCCGGCGCGGCGGAAACGGGACGATGACGGCGGCGGCGAATGCGCGTCACGCAACCAAGAAGCACGGCCGCGGCAAGCGCAACGACGACCACGCGGCCCTGGCGCTGCGTAAACCAAGACTGGTAATTCAAATACGTCAGCTGACGATCGCGCGTTTCGCTCAATTCTTCGAGCATGTCCGACTGCAGGCGAATGCTGTTGGGTGCGTCGGCAAACAGCGAAACGGGCATCGCGACAAGCGCCTGCACCGATTGTTTTTCGGGGATGTCTTCAAGCGTGACGGTCACGCTTTTTCCGTCCGTTTTGGATTCGGGCGACAGATGATAATCGTCCCAAAAGACATCGATCTGTTCGGCATCCGCGCGCGCGGGCAAAACAACGGTCGTCTCCGTGCGCGCCACAGCGTAGGCGGCGTCGTCGACCAGCCCGGCTTTCAAAACGGCGGCGTCCGCATAGATCGTCAGCGCATTGGCGATCGTGTAGGAAAGCTCGATCGTGACGGATTTTTTCGCGTTCGGATAATAACAGGAAAGGTTCACCCCGTCGGAGGCGACAGACGTTTTGTAGTTATAAACGTCGCTTTTGCGGTCGTACCCCTGCGCATTGCGGCTGACAAGCGGCTGCCCGTCGATCGAAAGCGCGAGATCGTCCGCCTGTGACGTCATTCCGCGCACGAAAAACGAAACGTTGTCCGTTTTTCCGGAAAACGCAAACGTCAAAGATTGCGCGACGGAAATGCCGCCGTCGCTTTGCAGCGTATAGACCCGGCGGCAAAGCTCGATCTGCGCCGAGGATTTTGCGGCATTGACGCACACGGGCGCGAGGATAAGGCTCGCCAGCAGGATCAGCGCAAAGAGAATCGGCAGTTTTTTATGTTTGTTCAACACTGTCTCTCCTTTGGGAATCCGAGGGGATGCGCGAACGAGGCCGCCGAACCCGCGTCATTGCGGCGCGGATGCAGCGGCTTTTCCGTTCGGCAATGGGGGATTTCGATTATTCGACGGTCACGCTCTTTGCCAGGTTGCGGGGCTTGTCGACGTTGCAGCCGCGCTGGAGCGAGACGTAATAGGCAAAAAGCTGCAGCGCCGTGATGCAGATGATCGGCATGACGCGGCAGTCGCTCTCGGGCATGTGCCAGACGTGGTGCGACTCCGCCTCGATCTGCGGGTTGTCGCCGTTGACGAGGCTCAAGATATTCGCCTTGCGGACGTTGACCTCTTTGACGTTGCTCGCCATCTTGGCGGTGAGGTGATCCTGCGTGGCGAGCGCGACGACGAGCACGCCGTCTTCGATCAGCGCAATCGTGCCGTGCTTGAGTTCGCCCGCGGCATACGCCTCGGCGTGAACGTAGGAGATCTCCTTAAGCTTCAGCGACGCTTCCATCGCAAGCGCATAGTCAAGCCCGCGCCCGAGGAAGAACGCGTTGCTTCCGCCCGCGACGCTGCTTGCGAATTGCTGGATCTTGGTCTTGTCGGCAAGGATCGTCTCGATCTTCTCGGGAACGGCGGCCAGCTCGTCGATCATATGACGGAAGTCGGCCTCTTCGATCGCGCCGCGCTTTTTGCCGATGGCAAGCAGCAGAACGTAAATCATCATCAGCTGCGTGGAATACGCCTTCGTCGAGGCAACCGCGATCTCGGGGCCTGCAAGCGTATAGAGCACATGGTCGGCCTCGCGCGCGATGGACGAACCCACGACGTTGCAGATGGCAAGCGCCTTCGCGCCGTGATCCTGCACGATGTGCATGGCGGTCTTCGTGTCCGCCGTCTCGCCGCTCTGGCTGATAATAACATAGAAGTCATCCGGATCGATGATCGGATCCTGATAGATGAATTCCGACGCAAGCGACACTTCCGTCGGCACGCGCCACATCGCCTCAAACAGATTCTTGGCGATCAGGCCCGCGTGATACGCCGTGCCGCAGGCCACGATGCCGACTTTGCGGATCGCGCGCGCCTGTTCGTCGGAAATGCCCAGCGCGTCCTCGCGGATGGCGTAATGCTCGACGTCGATGTAGCGGGACAGCGTGTTGGCAAGCACGGTCGGCTCTTCGTGGATCTCTTTGATCATGAAATGCTCGAAGCCGCCCTTTTCCGCCGCCTCAACGTCCCATTCGATGTGCGTGCTTTCCTTTTCAAAGGGTGCGCGGAACTCGTTGAAGAACTCGATGGAGTCGGGACGAAGGCGTGCCACGTCGCCGTTGTCGAGGAAATACACGTCGCGCGTGTATTCGAGCATGGCGGGAATGTCGCTTGCAAGAAGCGTGCCGTGCTCGCATTTGCCGATGACCAGCGGGCTGTTCTTGCGCATGCAATAGAGCGTATCGGGTTCGTCGACACACATGATGGCAAACGCATACGACCCTTCCAGCATATGAAGCGTTTCATAAATGGCGTCCATGACGTCATGGCACTTTTCATAATTATAGGAAAGGAGCTGCACGGCAACTTCCGTGTCGGTCTCCGAGACGAATTTGACGCCCTGTTCGAGCAGATGATTCTTCAGGCGAAGATAGTTCTCGATGATGCCGTTATGCACAATGGCAAACTTGCCGTTTGCATCAACATGCGGATGCGCATTGACGCGCGACGGCTCGCCGTGCGTCGCCCAACGGGTGTGGCCGATGCCGATATGGCCGTGGACCGGCTCTTTTTCCACGAGCGCGTCGAGGTTTTTCAGTTCTCCCTTTTCTTTTCGCAACGCAATACCGTTTCCCGTGTCGACGGCGATGCCCGCGGAGTCATATCCGCGGTATTCCAGATGATGCAGCCCCTTCAAAAGGATCGGCGTGACGTCCATGGAGCCGGTGTAGCCCACAATTCCACACATAGTGATGTCCCTCTTTTCTTTCGTTATAATCTATTGCAGTGCAGTGCTTCGCTTCAAATTCATGCTGCCGCTGGATGCGGCGGCATACGGACAGAGTTATTATAGCACATTGTTCGCAAAATGGATAGAAAGTGCGCCGCGCGTGAAAAAAAACGCAGGCGACGGTGCATGAAACTCGCTCCCGATTGCATAAATAGACGAAGTATCAAGCACAAGTCGGTGTATTCTGCAATGTTTACGGGAAAATGATGCAAATGAAATGAAAAAACGTTGCAATCCCGGGGGCTTTATTTTATACTTTAAGCGTAAAACATCGCAAAGATGCGAAAAGATTTTTCAGGAGGGATATCATGACTTATACCGAACGGGTATTGCAGCAGCTCATCGCCCGCAACCCCGGCGAGCCGGAGTTCCATCAGGCGGCGCAGGAAGTGCTGCAGAGTCTTGAACTTGTTGTGGAAAAACGCCCCGAAATCGAAAAGAGCGGCCTTCTCGAGCGCCTCGTCGAGCCGGAGCGTCAGATCATCTTCCGCGTGCCGTGGGTCGACGACAACGGCAACGTGCAGGTCAACCGCGGCTTCCGCGTGCAGTTCAACAGCGCGATCGGGCCGTACAAAGGCGGCCTGCGCTTCCATCCTTCCGTCAACGTGGGCATCATCAAATTCCTCGGCTTCGAGCAGATCTTCAAAAACTCGCTGACCGGGCTTCCCATCGGCGGCGGCAAGGGCGGCTCCGACTTCAACCCCAAGGGCAAGAGCGATCGTGAAGTCATGGCCTTCTGCCAGAGCTTCATGACGGAGCTGTACCGTCACATCGGCGCGGACATCGACGTCCCCGCGGGCGACATCGGCGTCGGCGGCCGCGAGATCGGCTATCTGTACGGCCAGTACAAGCGCATCACCGGCAACTACGAGAGCGTCCTGACCGGCAAGGGCATCCCCTACGGCGGCTCCCTGGCCCGCACCGAGGCGACCGGCTACGGCCTTGTGTACTTCACCAAGGAAATGGTCGAAGACGCCGGCAAGAGCCTCAAGGGCGCGCGCGTCGTCGTCTCCGGCAGCGGCAACGTCGCCATCTACGCGGCGCAGAAGGTCTATGAGATGGGCGGCACGCCCGTGGCCATGTGCGACAGCACCGGCTGGATCTACGACAAAGACGGCGTCGATCTGAAGGCCGTCAAGGAGATCAAGGAAGTCCGCCGCGCTCGCCTTCGCGAATACACGAACTATCGCCCGAACGCCGAGTATCACGACGGCGTCGGCATCTGGACGGTTCCCTGCGACATCGCGCTTCCCTGCGCCACGCAGAACGAGCTGCATCTGGAAGACGCCAAGACGCTCGTCAAGAACGGCTGCTACGCCGTGGCCGAGGGCGCGAACATGCCCACCACGCCCGACGCGGTCGAGTTCCTTCAGAAAAACGGCATCCTCTACGCGCCCGGCAAGGCGTCCAACGCGGGCGGCGTCGCCACTTCCGCGCTGGAGATGAGCCAGAACGCCATGCGTCTGTCCTGGACGTTCGAAGAAGTCGACGCCAAGCTGCATGACATCATGGTCAACATCTACAACAGCTGCGCTTCCGCCGCCGCCAACTACGGCCACGCGGGCGACTTCGTCATCGGCGCGAACATCGCCGGTTTCGAGAAGGTTGCAAACGCCATGCTCGCCCAGGGCATCGTGTAATTTCGACAAAATAAAAAGGCAGGTATCACCTGCCTTTTTTTATTACAAAAGCGATTCCTCCCCGTGCGTCGATTTCTCCTGCGATTTTTTCTCCCCGTCCTTTTCGTTCACAAAGGTGGATTCGTAAATGCGCTGCATTTCCATATCGATCGTGGACAGCGCGTCCGAGCAGGCGCGAAGGCGCTGCTGCATCTCCTCGCTCGTCGTGCCCCTGGATTTATAATGCAGGCGATGTTCGAGGCTCGCCCACATGTCCATCGCGATCGTGCGGATTTGAACCTCCACCTGTGTTTCGCGTTTGCCGCCGGTCAGAAAAATCGGAACGGAAACGACCAGATGAAGGCTGCGATAGCCGTTGTCCTTCGGCTCGCTGATATAATCCTTGCGGCGAATGAGCGTGATATCATCCTGCGCCAAAAGCAACGACGCCACACGCTCGACATCCTCGACGTAATTGCAGATGACGCGGATGCCCGCAATGTCGTGCAATTCGTTTTCCAGCATTTCGACCGACAGCGGCAGCCCTTTTCTCTGGAGCTTCTGCGCAATGCTCATCGGCGTCTTCAGCCGCGCTTCGATATGATGGATCGGGTTATGCTCATAGCGGACGTTGAACGCGTCGTCCAGGATCTCGAGCTTGGTCTGCACTTCCTTGATCGCCGCGCGATAAATCTGCATTAAATAGGAAAACTCTCGCAGCTGGCTTGCAAAAAGCTCCTGCTCGCCAACGGAAATCGACAGCTTTTTCTGCATCAATGAAACCTCGTTTCTCCCGCGCCGCGCACGAACGTTCCCGCGCGGTCGGTAACTCTGATACCTTTATTGTAGCGCTTTTTTCCCGCGGTTTCCACTAAAATCCCGCTGTTTTGTATCGCTGCCGCAAACGTGTTTCCCTTTCCCTCGCGATCGTCATAAAAAAAGAGCGATGAAATTCACCGCTCTTTTTTCGTTTTCGTTTTACTTTTCCGGCTGACTTGCGCGGTCGAACAGTGCCTCGACCTGCGCACTCGGCGCGGGCGTGGCAAGCGTGACGATCACGGCCGCCAGAAGGCTTGCGAAGAAACCGGGGATGATCTCGTAGATGCCGCTGCCCGATTTCAGGAAGATCAGCCACAGCACGTCGACCACCGCGCCCACGACGATGCCCGCAACCGCGCCTTTGAAGTTAAAGCGCTTCCAGAACAGCGACAGCAGGATCGTCGGACCGAACGCCGCACCGAACAGGCCCCAGGCGTTCTCGACAAGGCTCATGATCGTGCCGCTGCCGGGATTGGACGCGATCAAAAGAGCGACGACGGAAATGATGATGACGACCACACGGCCCGCCCAGAGCATTTCACGGTCGGAAGCGTTTTTGCGGAACACGGGCTTGTAGACATCGCTGGCAAACGCCGACGCAGAGGCAAGCAGCTGCGAGTCCGCCGTGCTCATCGCCGCGGCGAGGATCGCCGACAAAAGCAGGCCGGAGACAAGCGGCGGGAAGATGCGGCGCACCATCGTGATGAACACGGTGGAAGAATCGTCGATCTCGCCCAAGAACAGGCGGCCCGCCACGGCGGAGACCGCGGACATGATCAGGATGATCGTCGTCCAGGAAATACCGATGACGCTCGACTTGCGAAGCTCACGCTCGGAACGAAGCGACATGAATCGAATGATGATATGCGGCATGCCGAAGTATCCGAGACCCCAGCCGAGGCCGGAGACGATCTCTTTCCAGTTCGTCGCAAAGCTGAAGAACCCTTCGGGCAGCGGATGCGCCGTCATGCTGCCGTCTTTGACGAGGAACAGCGCGAAAATCGGCGCGATCAAAAGCGCCGCCAGCATGAGCATGCCCTGGAAGAAGTCCGTCCAGCACACGGCGTTGAAGCCGCCGAGGAACGTATAGACGATGATGATCGCCGCCGCGCCGTACATGGCGACGGTCGCGTCGATGTCCATGACCGTGTTGAACAGCGTGCCGCAGGCCTTGATGCTCGAGGCGGCATAAACGGTGTAGGCCACGATGAAAATCACCGCGCAGATCATCTGAAGCGCACGGCTCTTGGAAAGGAAGCGGTTCGTCAGATACTGCGGGATCGTGATGGAATCGTTCGCCGCGATCGAGAAACGACGAAGACGCGGCGCCTCGAAGATCCAGCTCGTGGCATAGCCGAGGCCGAGACCGATCGCGATCCACGTCTGCCCCATGCCGTAAAGATAGATCGACGCGGGAAGCCCCATCAGCACCCAGGCGCTCATGTCCGAAGCGCCCGCGGACAGCGCGGAGACCCACGCGCCCATCTGGCGGCCGCCGAGGAAGTAATCCTTCTCGCCGCTGTCTTTGGAGCGGAAGAAGAAGTACAGCCCGATCCCGATCATGAAGACGAAATACAGGCAAAATACGATAAGTTCGGTTACGTTCATGCGCATCCCCTTACATGAAATAATTTAATGAAATCCATATAATTTCATCATCAAACGAATGCTATTATACGCATCTGCCCTTGAGATTGCAACCCATTTGCGTCATTTTACCCCCGTGTTTCGTCATCTTTTTTGTCATCCGCCGCCCGCTCTGTTCAAGGGCGTTTTTTCGGACAGCTCGGCTGTTATTCTTTTTTCATGACAACGACAAAAGGAGCACCCGCCATGGCCGAATTGTATTACAGCCTCACATCGAAAAAGAAACTCTTTCACCTTGCGTCCTGCAGCTGCCGATCTTATGAAGACGCTTCTTCCGGCGCACATTTCTTCGATGCGGCCGAAGCGCGAAACGCTGGATACTATCCCTGCGGATGCTGCCTTCGCATCATGCAGCAATATTGGATACAGCAGGAGGCGATTCAACGTTTCTGCCGCAAAAGCGGACTCGTCGCCGAACTTCGCGAAAATACCGTACACATCGTCTCTGTCTCCGGCTGCTGGCGGATCACCGCGGAAAGCTACGGCGAAAAAACGGTATTATACCATCGAAGCACACAGTTCCGCCTTCATCCCGAGCCGAGTGCGATCGCCGGATTTCACCGTCAGCCCGTCGTCTGCGATTCAATCCTTTCTTATTTGGAGTATATCGCATCGCACGATCGTTTTAAAAACATGCCGTATCTGACAAAACCGCATTCCGTCACGTTGACGAAGAAGGAGAAAAAGCTTCAAAAACGCTGCAAACGCAAAGAAAAGAAAGCCAATGCCTTTTATGTTTACAATCTGATCGACGAATTGCGTGCGATGAATTCGCTTTAAAAGGACTTGCAAATAACGGCTTTTCGAAATCGGCATGCAAAACTGCCGTTCCCGCCGCAATTTGTTTTTCTTTCATTATATTATCTGCACGATAAAACCGAATCGCATATGTTATCTTTATCCTTATCCTCTTTCATCAAAAAAACACCCCGCAGTGAGACGCATCCCTGCGGGGCGTTGACCTTTATGAACCTATTGTCACAGCAGCTGATACCCGTACGCCGCAAGCACGTCGAGCGGCAGCTCCATGCGGACCGTCATCAGCGGATCGACGATCTGACAGACGACAAGATCGCCCACGAGCGACAGCAGCATGCACGCCGCGATCGCATCGAGACCGCACTTTTCCACAAGGAAATCGCGCATCGCGCGAGACGCCATCACGCTGGCATCGTCAAGCGTCGGCGCGGACTGGATCGTCATAAAGTGCGTGTCGTTGACGAGCGCGGGCGTGGGCAGCGTCGTGTTCTTCAGCACCTGGACGCGCACCTGCGCCGCACCGCGGCACTCCATGCCGCAGGAAGCAACTTCGCCGTCGCCCATGCGGGCATGCAGGTCGCCGATGCAAAGCAGCGCGCCGGGCGTGTTGACGGGAAGATAGACGACCGTCCCCTGCGTGATGCGGCGGCAGTCCATATTGCCGCCGTGCAGGCCCGGCGTCTTGGTGTCGATCGAAGCGCCGTCGGCAGGCGCGGTCGCGATGACGCCGATCATGATATCAAGATCCACGCGCAGTTTTTCGTCAAAGACGATCTGATTGTTTTCGATCTTGAAAATGCGCGGCAGCTTGCACGTCACCACATCGTCAAACGGGCCGGAGCCGGGCGTCGTGCGGACGATGCCGGTGTCGGCGACTTCCAGCTTCTGAATCTCGACGCGCAGCACATCGCCGACTTCCGCGCCGTCCACATACAGCGGCCCCGTCACCGGGTTGGAATACATCCGCGGCAGCGTCGGGCCGTCTTCCGTGACAATGCTGTCGTCAAAGCAGTCGCGCGTCACAAAACGCACAACGTCGCCGCTTTGGCAGTGCGCCGCAGGTTCGTTCGCATCGCTCAATACGCCGAGCGCATAATCTCTTGAAATCTCAATCATGATCTTCTTTCCCCTTGTTAAAATTGCCGCGAACCTTTCATCCGACGTCCGCTGTTGCCATTATATCATACTTCCCGCCGCCGGAACATGACTTTTCCTGTCGTTTTCCGCTTCGTATAAGTATCTTTTACTTCTTTCCCTTGCTCGTTTTCAAGTTCAAGATTTTCGGTTGCTTTATTTTCTTCCATTATAATTCTCCAAGTTATAATGATAATTATCCCTTATTCTGTGTTCGTTCTTTATTCGGTCTGCTCCCACATAAAAGACCATATAAAAATAAGCGTTGTAAAACGCTTATTCATCAATCATGGACTCTATTTGGCATAATTTTTTACCAAATTCATCATATATCTGCTCAAATAAGCCGTTGTTTGCATCCAGCCCTCTTTGCCAAGTACCGTTTTTTCTTGCTTCTGCTTCTATTTCATCACATTTATTAACATACTCTCCAGCCAGTTCCATCACTATTTTTTTAGCCTCTTCTCTCGTCATCCTCTCCGCCTCCGATCGCTGACTTATTTAAATGCTGTAAAAGTGCTTATTCATCAATCATGGATGCCAGAATCCTGAGCTTTTCTCTGGCTTCATCATCTACCTGTCGAAAGAGACCGTTGTTAGCGTCTAAACCTCTTTGCCAAGTGCCATTTCTTTTTGCTTCTTCAATGATTTCATTATGTTTTTGAAGTAAGTCCTGAAAAATTTTATCTGCCTGCTTATCGGCTTCTTCTCTTGTCATCTTTTCCGCCTCCGATAACCAATATTATTGCTCCTTGCAGCGCCTATCATAAAATCATGCATAAAGTTTTCGTGGTTTTGCCAATCTTTTGAGGCTTCATCCGGATCATTCGGGGTCCTTGTAAATTGATTAGGTATATTTCTCATCACAACCGCGAAGTACATTAAGTCGATCATCAAGAAACAATGCCAAATCATCGCTGTTGAATGAAAAGTGTGTTTCGGCTACTGGGTGACTATTAAGAAACAATGGTGTCTTTCAATCTTTCTTCGAACCGATCTTCCGCAAGTATTCTGTCAGATATTCCATAGCTTTTATAGATCGCCCCGTTTGAAAGAATGTCGCAAGCAGTTTCAGTATCAGCATGAATCGCTTCTTCAAGCTCTCAAAGCGTATGTTTTGATATCACTTTAACACAACAGTGTATCCGAATCAACAAACAATCCGCGGTATTTAGAGCATTCTTATAAGTTAAGATGAATCGTGCTTTCGGGTTTTCAGGCAATCTTTTGTTTAAAAAACGCTTCCATAAGGTTAAATAAGCCGGAAAAAGCATGCTGTTTTTTAGTAGTTGCGAATAGATTTTTCTTCATGCTCTGCCCTCTCCTGTATCACTGACTGTTCAAAAATGCGCTAAAAGTCATATGAACAGGAAAACAAAAAAGAATGCCGATTCCTCAGCATTCCTTCAGCTCTGGTGATTCGTCGGGGATTCGAACCCCGGACCCTCTGATTAAAAGTCAGGTTCCCACGCCGTCCCGATAAGCGGCGATCCGGCGCGAAGCCGCGCACAACACGTCGTCGCGCACGTACGCGTAATATTTTGCGGTTACCTTTATGTCGCTGTGGCCAAGCAGCCGCTGCAAAACTCGGATATCGACTCCGGCCGAAACGGCATCCGCCCCAAACGTATGCCGAAACCGATGCGGATGCGCATCTAAAACGTCGGCGTCATGCGCCGCAGCAGTCAACCAGCGATTCAGCGCGCGCGGCTCGACGCGGCAGCCGTCCGGCGATACCACATAATCGCCGCGACGTCCCGCGGCCATCTGTGCGCGCAGCTGTCCTCGCAGCGCCTCGGCCAGATCGTCCGGCACACCGATCCGCCGCTTGCCGGCAGATGATTTCGGCGGTCCCTCGATCAAAGTGCCGTTTGCGCGCACAAGCTGCCGCGTCACGCGGATCACACGCGCGCCAAAGTCGACATCTCGCCACCGGAGCGCGCAGGCCTCGCCGCGTCGAAGGCCGGTCGACAAAAGCAGCCGCCACGCGAAGCCGTGTTTCGGATCCGATAGCAGAGCCGAAACCTCAAAATCTGAAAACGGATCCACATCGCGCCCCTCATAACGCGGCCGCTTCAACCCCTGCATTGGCGATGCCTCCAAAACGCCCGTCTCCACCGCGCTGCGCAGCGC
>CAKTSO010000015.1 GCA_934613185.1 uncultured Clostridia bacterium
GTACGGTGCAGCGTCAGCTTCCGCCCGAAGATCGTCTCGTCCGAGATTCTCGCGCGGACAGTCACGGCTTTCTCCGTCTCATCGACGCAGAACCATTCGGCCGGCGTGTTGCCGATCGACCCGTGCAGCGGCAGGCTTTCCCCCGCGTCTTCGCACGGCACGCCGACGTTGTTTAATCCGCAGGTCGTCAAAAAGCCCGCGGTGAAGCTCTTCAAAAAGCCGTTTCCGACGCCGTCGTAATACGCGGGCGCGACATAGCCGCACGGCGAAAAATAGCCGCAGTTGCCGCCGCGATAGATCACGCGCGACAAATCGGCGCAGCGGTCGAGGCTGACAGTGATCTCGAGTCCTCGCCCGTTATACACGCGCAAGAGGCGCATCCCGTCGCCCCTGCCGCCGACAAGGCGAACTTCCTCCGCGCCCGAAAGCTGGGACGGGTGGCCGATATAAGGATTCAATTCGATGCCTCCTTTTGTGCTCAAAAACCGCGCCGCAAAGGACGGGCCGACGCGGCGCAGAAAAAATCATTTGTCGATGTCGGCGACGGTATATCCGAGATACGTCGTGAACGCCTCGGTCAAAACGTCTTTCATATGCCCGACGCCGACGGTCGTGTGATGCTTAAAGCCGCCGCGCGCCAGACGGATGAGCTTGTTTTGCAGGTCGGGAATTTCCGCCACGCCCGCGCAGCCGAAATAAGCCTGTTCGATCTCATCGGACGTGAATTCGCCCTCGCTTGCGTAGACGACGAGCTTGCCGCCGACGGTCAGGCAGTTGGAGAACGTCATCGGGAACGGACGGATGCGCCCCTCGTTCGAGCCCCAGCCGGAGCCGGGATCAGTCTTGCGGAACATCTTATGCTCGGTGACGGTTCCCTTGCCCGTCATCAGGCACTGCGCCACGGGGCCGCAGTGGAACAGAACGACCTTGTTTTCGTCCTCGCCGTAGTTGTTGTTCCAGTCGAGGCAGGCGGTCGCCTCGCCGCTTGCGAGCATCATGGCGCGCATGGTGATGGCGCTGCAAAGGTCGATCTCGCAGGAGGCGACGATGCCGCGGTCGTTCAGCTCGCTGATAAGCACGCACGGGCAGACGCGAAGGATCGTCTCCAGTTCGTTCCAGCAGCGCAGCGTGATCGCGTCCAGGTGATACGTCTCGATATACTCGTCGATGACGCAGGAGATCTTCGCCAGCGTGTCGAAGTTCTCCGCGGGAACGAGCGAAAAGTCGGTGTAATTTTTGAGCGTCTTCTTTTTGGCCAGCACTTCGGGCGCGGCGGAAGAGAGCTTTCCGACTTTGAAGATCAATTCGGATAAGTCGAAGCTTTCGACGTTGATCCCGTAGCCCTGAAGCGTCGTCTCGTCGAATCGGACGGTCTTGAACGCCGTCGTGCGTGCGCCGATGCACCCGAGATTAAAGCGCTTCATGCCGTTCACGACGCGGCAGATCGCGGCGAAGTCGTCGAGGTTCTTTCGGAACGCGGGCGACAGAGGATGCACGACGTGCGGCTTTAAGACCGTGAACGGGATCTTATACTGCGTAAAGACGTCCGTCACGCTGAACTTGCCGCAGAACGCGTCGCGGCGGTGCGCGAAATCCATCTTGCCGATCTCGTCGGGATACGCCTGCATGAGGATCGGCACGCCCGCGTCCTGCAGTGCCGTCGCCGCGCCGATCTCGTCGATGAAAATGGGCATACAGCAGATCACGCCGTCGTATTCGCCGCGATGTTCGCGCAGCCACTGCGCGTAAACAAGCCCCTCGTCGCGCGTCTCGACCGCGCCGTAGCGCGTCGCCGATTCGTCCATGATGATGTAGTCATACCCCGCCTCGCGCACGGCCTGCATCATTTCCACGCGCCCGTCGTGCAGAAGTTCCGCCGGCATGAATCCGCGGTTGCCGATGTAAATGGCAAACGTCGTCTTTTTGAGTTTTTGCTGCATAAAATGCCTCCTTGCGATTCGACCGTACGCGAAAAAGGCGCAAAACGCGCTCGCTTTTTCTTCCGTTCCCGTTCGGTCCGTTTTTCTTTCTTTATTATAACAGCTTCGGCTGCCGCGCCGCAACCCGCGGGCGGGAAAAACTTGTAACCATTCTACTTTCGTTGTATGATAGGAATAATAAAGGTTGTTGTCGGATTTGATCGGATCAAGGCTGTTATTAGGAGGTTTACGTTTTGAGTGATCTTAATTCTACGTTGTTTTTTAAATCTAAATTTCAGATCAAACCTGCAATCGAAGGGGATATTGATCTGCTATGGACGCTGCTTATCAAAATACGCACCTGGATGACCAGAAAATGGGAACGAAAAGGTGAAACGATTCCGCGTGATAATCAAACGTGGACAAATTGGAAATCTGGCAGTACATTTTCTTCGGAAAACAATACAGTAATTTTTCATTCCGTACGTTATTTCAATGAAGAACACCGTGTATATTGGGCAGCTAAAATTATCGAAACACCGCCAAGTGAAAATGGTTGTGCTCCTCGCACATGGACAACCGAGATTGGATTTTGTCCAGCGACTGACGGCGCCTCCGAAATCAGCCTTGTAATCTATTACGCTGATCGCCCTGGATTTATCGGACCATGCGAACCGGCACCACTGTCCTCGGTTCCCGGCCTCATCCGCCTTCTTTTAAAGGACAATAAGATTTTCTGTTATATCGGTCACTATCCCGTGCGTCTTTCGCCTATTTGTTTGCATCCCGGGGATTTTCCTGATTTTTGGAAGGTCGTATGCGACAGTGAACGCGACATTCCCATCGTCTACCTAAGCCCTTCTTACGAAAATGATACAGTACATTGTGCTCTCGACCCTGTGCGTCTCGCCGATCTCCTCGGCCCAAATGCACTCGTATATTATACCAACGATCTCGATTTTTCACGCGAAATGACGCATCTTTGTACCCCTGTCGAATGGGGCGCATATTCTGGTGATATTCGTATTTATGCATCTCACCCAAATACTGATATCGAAGAATCCTATCGCCATCGCATGATCTATGTGCAGAATATTCTTTCGCACGAAGAAGATTGGTACGGTATTCTTCGTCGCGCACTGGTACAAGACGTTCATTTCTATGAAAAAATGTTTCGGATCGAAGATTGTCGCCGTCTGATCGAACATTCTAAACAACAAAGGCGCCAAGATGAATATAAAACCGAAATCGAAGAGCTTTTGCTGTCTGAAGTCGGCGAACAGGAACAACGCTTAAAGCAAAAATATGAAGCATTTGAGCAAGAGCGCACACAGTGGGAATTGTCCGAAATGGAATTGATGGAACAATTGGATTCCATCAAATCTGAACTTCGCAATGCCACCGCCCGTGCCGATGCGTTTTCCATAGAAGCGCAGTTATCCAGTGAACGTAAACGCGCGCTGGATTTGGTTCGGAAACTCGAAAACTATCCTAATACACCACAAGCCATCGTTGACTATTATCTCGCTCATTTTCGCGATCGCATTGCATTCACACAACGCGGCTATGCGTCTCTTGACGACTGCTCCACTGATATCTCCATCCTATGGAATGCATTATATCAAATGGCCACGAGTCTCTATGATCTATATCAGGATCCCAATGTCACAACAGTCGAAGCTACATTCTCACGACAATCCAGTTTTGATATTGCACGCGGTGAAGGTACGATGACACGGCGCGACCCAAAGTTAATGCGCAACTATGACGATTTCTATCAAGGGCGTCCTATTCGTATCGAATCGCACCTAAAAAACGGCACAAAGGAAACGTCTCCTCAATTTTTGCGCATTTATTATGCTTGGGATGCCGAAACGCAAAAAATCGTTATCGGCTCTTGCGGCAAACATCTGACCAATTATTCTACTCAAAAAATCGGATAATCAGTCGACGTACTTTCTAAAACACAACTTTCATTTTCCAGTACGCCAGCCGCTAAAAAGCAATATGATATTGCGTTTGCACGAAAGCGATGCTACGATGCTGTCATGACCGTAAAGCCGGGGCGGACGCGCGTACGCGCCTTGGAAAGAATTTTCAAATGGTTTTTAAAGTTGATTTTAGAAAGGCTCGGCCTCAGACTGATTCTCGTTCTCGTCTGCGCGGTCGGCATTCGAAAGGGCGCGGTCGGTATGGCGCATCTTTACAGCCGACAGGTGCAGGATCGCTGCGTGGCGAACGGTCTTACGACGCACGAAAAAATTCGCCGCAATCAGCTTCGCTTTAAAGCGATCTGCCTGCCGATCTACGTCGCCTATGTGCTGATCTTCGTCTACGCCGTCAACGGCGCGCGGGGCTTCGGCGCGGGATTTTGGCAGCTTCTCGTCATTTTGTCGATCCTGAATCTGGTCGACCGTTTCCTCATCGACGAGTTCTGGGTCGGGCACACAAATGCGTGGACCATTCCCGGGACGGAGGACTTGAAGCCCTATATTTCGAAAAAAGACAAATGCCGCAATTGGACATTCGGCACGGTCGGCATGGTCGCAATCTCGGCGATCCTGTCAGGGATCATGATGATCTTTCTGCGTTAAATTATTTTGTAAAAGGCAAAAGCAAATCCCGTCGCGAAACGTTCCGCGGCGGGATTTTTAAATTCAGTCATTCGTCAGATTGCCGTCGCCGTAGATCGGCACGGCGGGCCCCAGATACGTCGGTTCGGGATGCAGCAGCGCTGTCAGGCATTCCTTGCCCCGCGCGGCGATCTCGCGGATCTCCCGCAGAAGCTGGCCGCGATACACCGGCCCCTCGGCGCAGACGCCGAAGGCCTCCAGCCCCGCCGCCCGCGCGGCGAAGACGCAGCGATACAGATGATAGCGCTGCGTGACAAGGAGCGGGCGCTCGCACAAAAAGACCTCTTTTGCGCGCACAACGGTCTCATAGCTGGAAAAACCCGCGTGATCCATAAACACGTCCTGCGACGAAACGCCTTTTTCGATCAAATAGCGCTTCATGACGTTCACTTCGTCGTAGTCGCTCCTGCCGTGGTCGCCGCTGACGAGTATTTTCGGCGCAGCGCCCTCGAAATAGAGCTTCGCCGCCGTCTCGAGGCGGTCGCGCAGCATGTACGTCGGGGCCCCTTGCGCCGTCACGCCGCAGCCGAAGACGACGATCGCATCGAAATCCGCATCCTGCGCGGCGTCTTCATTTGACAAAAAATATCGTTTCGCCGAAAGCATTACGACGGCGTTCGTCCCCGCGGCGGCGAGAACGCCGAGCGCGAAAAGAACGGCCAGAATAAGCGCAATGCGTCGAAGAAGCTTTTTCATCTTTGTCATTTGTTTCTCCTTTTTTGATAATCGACACACAAATCGGGCAAACTGGTTCAAAAGGCCGTCGAAAAGTGCGGTTTCGCTGCATACGGCGCTTGTGCCGCCGCGGCGAATAATGTTATAATTATAACATAATTCCGGAACAAGAAAGGGCGAATGACCGATGAAGGAAGAATTGCAGCGCTGGAAAAAAGAAGCATTTTCCATCCCGAATTGTTTGAGTTATCTTCGTCTGATCCTGATCCCGATCTTCTGCGTGCTCTATGCCCGCGGCGAATATCTGGCCACGGCGATCCTCGTCGTGCTGTCGGGGATCACCGACGCGCTGGACGGCTACATCGCGCGGCACTGCAACATGATCACCGAATTGGGCAAAATCGTCGATCCCGTTGCGGACAAGCTCACGCAGCTTGCGCTGGCGCTTTGCCTTGTGAGCCGTTACCGCTGGCTTTTGTGGGTGTTCGCGCTGCTCGTGATCAAAGAAGGGTTCATGGCGGCGATGGGGCTTTTGGTCCTGAAGCGAAAATACGAGATCCACGGCGCGATCTGGTGCGGCAAAGTCTCGACGATGACATTCTACTGCGTCATGCTGGCGCTGCTGTTCTTCCCCTACATGCCGGAAAATCTCGCGCGTCTGCTCGGTCTTTTGTGCGTGATCATGCTGTGCGTCTCCTTCGCCGGATACGCGGTGTTCTATTCTAAAATGATCCGCGAACACGAACATAAAGGCGACCTTTCCCATGGCAGCGAAAACTGATTCCGCGCCGCGCGGGCCGCGCATTTTGGCCGCGATTTTAAAATATCTGCCGCTGGGCATTTATGCGGCTTTGATCGTGATCGTGTTTATCCACCGAAAAGAGCTGACGGTGGATATGCTTTTAAACTACACGCCGTCGCAGCCGCTGCTTGCGTTTTTGTTCCTGATGGCAGCGTTCGCGTTCAAGAGCGTCTCCGTGTTTTTGGCGCTGCATCTTCTCTACGCGACGTCGGCGCTTTTGTTCCCGCCGCCTCTGGCGCTTTTCGCAAGCACACTGGGGACGTTCCTCACGATCTCGATCCCGTATTTCATCGCTCGCCGCCGAGGCGCATCCTATGCCGATAAATTAAAACTCGACGCGCATCCTTTTATTCAAAAAATCGCGCGCACGATGAGCGACGCGCCGCTTCGCTTTGTGCTGATGATCCGCTTCGTCGGGCTTTTCCCCTGCGACCTCGTCAGCGCCTATTTCGGGGCAAAGCGCACACCCTACGCCGCCTACGCGCTCGGCAGCGTGATCGGCTTTCTTCCCTCGATCGTCGGCTACACGATCATGACGGCGACCGTCGACGAACCCGGTTCGCCCGCGTTCCTGTGCGCCGCCGGGCTGATCGTTGGCAGCACGCTGTGCTCCCTCGTCATTGCCTACCGGCTCTATCGCGAGGAAAAGCGCCGCGAGGAAAACGCCGAATAACCGCAAATTCAAAAAGCCGCCGCTTTTTTAAACCAAAAGCGGCGGCTTTGCCATGTTCCGTTTACGGCTGATTCTGTTTTTTCAGCAAAAGCGCGGGGGCCTGCGCAAGCAGCACGGCGCAGAACACGAGCGCGCAGCCGAACAGTTCCCTCGGCGAAAGGCGCTCGTTCAAAATCGCCCAGCCCGCAAGCGCGGAAAAAACTGCCTCCAGACTCATGACGATCGACGCCACGGCGGGCTCGACGTCCTTCTGGCCGACGATCTGAAGCGTATAGGCGACGCCGGAGGACAGGATGCCGGTATATAAAATAGGAAGCCATGCCGACACGATCGCCGAAACGGACGTGTGTTCAAACAAAAGCGCGCAGACGCTCGACAAAACGCCGCAGGTCAAAAACTGGATGCAGGAAGTCTTGACGCTGTCGGCGCGGCTGAAATGGTCGATCGTCAGCACATGCGCGGTGAAAAACAGTGCGCAGATGAGCATCAGCCCGTCCCCGAGATAAAGCCCGGAAATGCCGCCGCTCAGGCACAGAAGATACAGCCCCGCCACGCACCCGAGCGCCGACAGCAGCACCAGCGGGTGCAGCCGCCGCCCGGTCAGCCGCGCGCAAAGCGCCACGAGGACGACATAGCTCGCCGTCAAAAACCCGCCGCGCCCGGACGCCGCGACGTTTTCCGGATAGGACGAAAGTCCGAACTGCTGGAAATTGACCGCCGCGAACAGCAGCACGCCGCAGGCGATCCCGGCGCGCAGGCCGTATTTTTTCTCTTCGGGCGTCTTATATTCCACGCCCTGCCCGTGCGTGCCGCGCCAGCGGATCAGGACGCATAAAAATGCTGCGCCGATCAGCGAACGCACGGCGTTAAACGTAAACGGCTCGACGCTGTCCGCCGCGCTCGTCTGCGCGACGAACGCCGTGCCCCAGATCATCGCCGCCAGAAGAAGCATGAGCGTTCCCTTCAGCTTTTTTTCCTTCACAAGCGTTTCCTCCCCACATTCGATCATGAATAAACATTGCTCTTATGGTTTTCCCAATGGAAAAATATCCATGCTTACTATCATAGCATGTCCGAAAAAAATTGCAATCCGCCGTTTGAAAAACAGTAAATTTGCGCATTTATTCCTCCTCAAAGCGCGTTTTGTGCGTTATAATCAATGCAACTGATTTCGTTTTTGGAGGACAAGTATGAAATACGGCACCATTGCGTCCGTGGACAGACCCGTCTCGCGCCTTTTCTTCGGCGCGGCGCGGCCCGAAATGATCCGCGGCGAAAACGCAAACGAACTTCTGGACTCGATGTTTGCGCTCGGCGTCAACGCGTTCGACTGCGCGCGAAACTACGGGCTCGCGGAAAAAAGTCTCGGCATGTGGCTCGAGCATCGCGGCAGGCGGGACGACGTCGTCCTTCTGTCCAAATGCGGCCATCACGACACCGAAACGATGGAAAAGCGCGTGAACGCAAAATGCATGCGCGAGGATCTTTCCGTGTCGCTTTCGCTTCTCGGGGTGGACAGGATCGACATCTATCTTCTGCACCGCGACGACGAAAGCCGACCCGTCGGCGAAATGGTCGAGACGTTCAACCAGATGCACGCCGAAGGGAAGATCGGCGCGTTCGGCGCGAGCAACTGGACGCACGAGCGCATCGAGCAGGCGAACGAGTACGCCTACGCGCATAATCTTCTTCCCTTTTCCGTCTCCAGCCCGAACTACGGCCTCGCCCGCCAGGTCTGCGACCCCTGGGGCGGGAACTGCGTGTCGATCTCCGGGCCGGAAAACGCGGCGGCGCGCGCATGGTATCAAAAAAACGCCATGCCCGTGATCGCCTACTCGAGCATCGGACGCGGCTTTTTCTCCGGGCGCGTGAAGTCGGGCGACCCCGAAAGCGCAACGCGCGCGCTCGACCCGTTCGCGCAGAAGGGCTACTGCTGCGCCGACAATTTCGAGCGCCTGCGCCGCGCGGAGATTCTGGCCGGACGGCATAACGCATCCGTCTCGCAGATCGCGCTCGCGTTTTTGTTTTCCGGCGGGCTCGACGCCTACGCGGTCGTCTCCGCAGGGAGCGCCGCGCGCATGAAGGAGAACGCCGACGCGCTTCGGATCGAGCTTTCCGACCGGGAGCGGGCGTATCTCGACCTTGCCGCGGAATCGATTTAAAAAACGTTTTGCACCGAACGATCGCCCGTGCGGCACGCGGATCGTCCGAATTTGAAAACGTTTTGTAAACAATTGAAAAATCCGTGGGAATTATCCGCGCGGTCTGCTATGATGGAAGCGTACTATATTTATAACTTTTATGGGAGGGAAAACCATGAACTTTGTCGGGACTTGGTGGGCAATTATTCCGCCGATTTTCGCCATCCTTCTGGCGTTCGCCACCAAGAAAGTTTACATTTCGCTGTTCGCGGGATGCTTTCTCGGCGCGCTGATGCTTGCAAACTTCAACCTCTGGGTCACGTTTGAAACGCTGTTCACCACGATGGTGGACAATATCGATCTCATGATCCTGATCTTCGACGTGCTCCTCGGCATGATCATCGTCCTTCTGGTCAACTCCGGCGGCTCCGCAGCCTACGGAAACTGGGCCGGAAAGAAGATCAAAAGTAAGCGCGGCGCGCTCCTTTCCACGAGCGTCCTGGGGTGCCTGATCTTCGTCGACGACTATTTCAACTGTCTGACCGTCGGCAGCGTCATGCGCCCCGTGACCGACCGCTATAAGGTCTCGCGCGCGAAGCTCGCCTACGTCATCGACGCCACCGCCGCGCCCGTGTGCATTCTTGCGCCCGTGTCGTCCTGGGCGGCCGCCGTTTCCAGCTACATTCCCGAGGGTTACGACATCAACGGCTTCCAGATGTATGTGCGCGCCATTCCGTATAACTTCTACGCGATTTTGACGCTCATCATGGTCTTCGCCACGTCGTTCTTCCTGTTCGACTTCGGCAAAATGCGCCGCAACGAGATCAACGCGCAGAACGGCGACCTGTTCACCGTCGGCCAGAACGAATACGCCGACGCGGGCAAGGAAGTCGTCAACCCGCGCGCGAAGGTCAGCGACCTGATCGTTCCGATCATCGTTCTGATCGTCTCCGCCGTCTTCGCCATGATCTGGACCGGCATGCAGAGCACCGGCACGACCGACATCGTCGAGGCGTTCGCCAACTGCAGCGCTTCGCTCAGCCTTGTGTTCGGCACGTTCGTGACGCTGATCGTCATGGCGATCATGTATCTGCCGCGCAAAATCATCGCCTGGGACTTCTTCGCCGACTGCCTGGTCGACGGCTTCAAGGTCATGGTTCCGTCCGTCTCCGTGCTGATCCTCGCCTGGACGCTGAAGGGCATGGTCGATCAGCTTGACATCGCCACGTTCGTCAACACCGTCTTCGCCGCCAACAGCTCTCTTGCGGCGTTCATGCCGATGTTCATGTTCCTCGTGGCCTGCTTCCTCGGCTTCTCCACCGGCACGAGCTGGGGCACGATGGGCATCATGATCCCGATTGCGGTGCCGATGTTCTATTCCGATTCCTCCATGCTGACGATCAGCATCGCGGCGATCATGGCCGGCGCGGTCTGCGGCGACCATATCTCCCCCATCTCCGACACGACGATCATGTCTTCCACCGGCGCGCAGTGCAACCATTTGAACCACGTCGCCACGCAGATGCAGTACGCGATCGTGATCATCGCCATCAGCGCGGTCATGTATCTTCTTGCCGGGTTTGTGCATGAATGGTACATCGTCCTGCCCATCGGCATCGTCGTAACGCTCGCCGCGCTGTTCTTCCTTCGTTCCTGGTCCGCCAAGCACGACAGCGACAAGGCCGAGGCATGAAAAAGCTGATCGACGTCCCCTATCTGGATCAATCCGACGCCGCGCCCACGGGCTGCGAAAGCGTCAGCGCCGTGATGCTCCTGCAGTATCTCGGGTTTTCGATCGACATTAAGACGTTCATCGACCGCTGGCTTCCCAAGGGCGATTTCGAGACGATCGACGGCGAGCTTTACGCCCCCGATCCGAACGAGATGTTCGTCGGCGATCCGTACCGTGACGACGCGATGGGCTGCTATGCGCCCGTAATGGAGCGCGTGCTGCAGAAAATTCTCGGCGACGGCTACGAGGTCAAGAACGAAACGGGAAGCGGGATCGACGCGCTGTGCAAAAAATACGTCGATCGCGACATGCCCGTTCTGCTCTGGATCACGATCAACCTTCGCCCCTTTATCGAAGGGCCCTCGTGGCGTCTTACGGGCAGCGGAAAGCCGTTCACCTGGCGCTCGAACGAACACTGCCTGCTTTTAGTCGGCTACGACGACGAGCACTTCTACTTCAACGATCCGTGGGAAAACCGCGGCGTCGTCGCGGTGGAAAAGGCGCTGGCAAGAAAGCGTCATGCCGAACAGTACGAAATGGCCGTCGGCGTGCGAAAGCTCGGATAATAAAAGCAAAACGCCTTCCGAATGAAGTTCGGAAGGCGTTTTTTGCTTTCGTTTATTTGCCGTTTCGGACGCGGCGCACGTTTTTGTTCATCAGATGCCGCCCGATATTTCGATAGACGAACGCCTTGACGGGTGACATGCTCTGATGATGTTCGCGCAACAGCGCGTCGGGGTCGTCGTACACGCCGAAGTCGCGCACGATCCCTTCGCTTTGAATGTAGGTATTACAGCGGTCGAACTCGATCGCGGGGTGCGCGAAGTCCTTCACCGCGACGCCCCAGCCGCAGAACGCGCCGCGGCAGGCCGGGTTCGCCGCCTGCAATTTCGAAAGATACGCGCGGTCGAGAATGAACGCCTCGAGTTCATACCACACGCCGTCCAGAAGGACTTCGACCCAGCTGTGAAAGATCTCACGCGGCGCGAGGCGATACACAAGCCCCGACATCGCGCCTTTTTGCAATTTCTTGTCGATCATGAAGCCGTGAATGCGGCAGGGTACGTCGCAGGCGCGAAGAAGCGCCATAAAGAGCGTCCCCTTCGTGTTGCACTGCCCGAAGCCGTCGCGCAAAACGCGCGAAGCGGGGATCGAGTCGTCGACGTTATAGCCGAAGAGGATCTCGTCGCGAACGAAATCGTAGATCGCGCGGATCCTTTCAAAATCGTCAGAAATATCGCGCCAGCCGCGCGCATCGATCCGTCGCGCGATCGCGGGGTCTTCAAAATCCAGCATGGGCGTTGAGCGAAGGTATTGCCGGGGTTGCTCCATTGCAAATGCTCCTCAATTCGTTTGATCGTCCGCCGACGCGCCGGGGATCGTGACGGTGACGCGCGTCCCCGCGTTCGGCGCGCTGTTGACCGCGATCC
This sequence comes from uncultured Clostridia bacterium, assembly GCA_934613185.1. Lineage (GTDB taxonomy): Bacteria > Bacillota > Clostridia > Christensenellales > Maliibacteriaceae > RGIG9107. The sequence continues at coordinate 12,006 of CAKTSO010000015.1, forward strand.
GTCCGCCGTGCAGCGCGACAATCCGCCGCACGATGGAAAGCCCGAGACCGCTGCCGCTTTTTTTATGGGAGGAATCCCCCTGATAGAAGCGGTCGAACATATGATTGCGCGTCTGCACATCCATGCCGCTGCCCTCGTCGAAGACGCAGACGACCGCCGCGCCGCCGTCGAGCTTCGCCGTCACGCCGAACTTCCCGCCGTCGTTTGAGAACTTCACGGCGTTGTCCAGAAGATTGCGCCACACCTGCCCGAGCAACGCCTCGTCGCCCGATATCATGATGGATTCGAGCGTCACGACCGGCTCCAGATCCTTGGCCGACCACTGCGGCTCCAGTTCGATGACGCAGCGGCGGATCTGCTCGTCCAGACAAAAGCGCGTCACTTCCATCTTCTGCCGTCCCTCGTCCATGCGCGAGAGGCGCAGCATGTTTTCCGTCATATTGGAAAGCCGCGCGCTTTCTTGCTCGATCGCCGCGGCATATTCCCCGCGCTGCGCGGGGGAAAGCGTCTCGTCCCGCAAAAGCGCGGCGTAGCCCTCGATGATGGCGAGCGGCGTCTTCAACTCGTGAGAGACGTTCGAGATAAAGTCCTGACGGAGGTATTCGTTTTTCTTCAACTCCCGCGCCATGGCGTTGAAATTGCGCTGCAATTCGCCGTATTCCTCGACGCGATCCTGACGCAGGGAGACCTGCACGTCGTAATTGCCGCGCGCGATTTCGCTGGCCGCGTTGGAGATCGTGCGGATCGGGTCGGTCGTGCCACGCGCGATCAGCGTGATCAGCAGCACCAGCACGCTCACCGTCGCCAAAACCAGCAGCAGGTCGCGCACCGCCGGGCCCATAAAGAACATGTGCGCCGTCTCGCGGTCGAGCATCGGCTCGTCATTGGCGACAAACGACAATAACAGCGTCGCCGCGCAGGAACACAGCACCAGCGCCGCAAGAAAGATCGCGATACGAGAACGGAGTTTTCTCATGATTTTATTTTCTCCACGCGATACCCGAGCCCTCGCACCGTCTGAATTCGAATCTCGGGCAGCGCCTCCAGCTTTTCGCGCAGGCGCTTTACATGCGTGTCGACCGTGCGCGAATCGGACTCGCTGTCATAGCCCCAGACGTCGTCCATCAGCTCCTGCCGCGTGAATATCTTCCCCGGATGCCCGGCCAGTTTGCACAGAAGGCGAAACTCCTTCAATCGAAGCGGCACGCTTGTTTTTTTCTGCGCGTCTTCCACGCAGAGCGTCCCCTCGTTGAGCGTATACGGGCCGATCGTGACCTCCCGCGTCCCGGCCGAAACGCCGCGGCGGCGCAAAATCGCCTCCAGGCGCAAAAGAAGCTCTTCCATGCGCACGGGCTTGACCAGATAATCGTCCGCGCCGCGGTGAAAGCTCTCGCGCATGGCGTCGAACTGCTCCTTCGCCGTGACGATCAAAACCGGCGTCTGCAAGTCTTCCCGGCGCATCTGTTCCAAAAGCGCCATGCCGTCCATGCGCGGCATCATGATGTCCGCCACGACGGCGTCGACCGCTTGCGCATGGATCACGTCAAGCGCCGCCAGCCCGTCCGCCGCCTCGCGAACGGCATAGCCCGCGCGCTTCAAGTGGATCGCCAAAAGTTTTCGATATTCGGTGTTGTCCTCCGCGACGAGAATGACCGCCATGCCAACTTTCCTTTCGCATCTTTCGTTATCGTCAGGTTGTTCTGATTATAACACATTTTTATCTGCGAATGCGTCAAAAAAACAGGCGGCGCGCCTTCCGATCCAGGAACGGCGCACCGTCTGTCAACAAGCTGCCTCCAAATAAGAAAACAACCGTCAAAAAAATACGGCATAATGTTCGAAACTCTTTAAACACCCACATGTAACTTTCAAAGAAACTGTGTGATTTCATGAATTCGCATCATCAATATGCCGTATTTTTTGATGCTTGCAGTTTTAAGCTGGAGATTTTTCGATTTTGGCTAAGTGAAAAGCGGAGGTGACGCCGGAAGCGTCACTCGAGCATTTTCACAACGCCAAAACGGAAAAGATCAGCTTAAAACCGATTGTTTTCTTGTTTGGGGGCAGCCTTTTCATCTTCCGCGGGGATCGCGAAGCGGATCGCGTGTTTTTGCACCGCGACATCGAAGTGTTTGGCGTAGAGCATTTCGCCGTCGAGCACGCAGGCCGTCTCCTTTTCAAAATCCACGGCAATGTTCTTCGCGCGGCGGTATACCACAATATCGCGGAAGCTCGGCAGATCCAGATGCTCGCCGCGCTGATACGCACCCGCAAGCGTAACGAATCTCGCACGGGAAACGGGGCGAACGGCGCAGACTTCCGCCAGGCCGTCATCGTCTGCGGAACGCGGCGCACAGTAAAACGAACCGCCGACGTGCGAGCCGTTGGCGACAGTACAAAGCAGAATCTCCTCGATCGGAAGCACTTCCCCGTCTGCCGTGATGCGGCATTTCGTGCGCATCGCATGCAAAAGCGCCCAGATAACGCCCGTGGTGTAGGCATTCTTTCCGCCGATGAGCGGCTTGCGCTTGACACGGATCATCGTCTCGCACACGACGGAGTCAAAGCCGAAGTTGAAGGCATTGATGCACCATCGATCATTGACGCGCATCAGATCCACGGCCTGTTCCGTCCCGCGGATCAGGCGGTCGACGTTCAAAAAACGGTCTTTTCCGCCGTAATATTTGACGAAATCGTTGCCGCTGCCGCAGGGATAGCAGCTCATCGACGCATTGGCAAGGCCGACGATGCCGTTGGCAACTTCGCCGATCGTCCCGTCGCCGCCGCAGGCGTAGAAGCGAACCTGCTCGTCCGCGTGGCTTTCGGCATACTCGCGGGCAAATTTCGTGGCATCGCGCGGAGCGCGCGTGGTGTAGATCTCGGCGTCAGCGTCGGGCAGGGCGCGAAGCTGGCGCGCGATCTCGCCGCCGGCGTCCGTTTTTCCCGCCATCGGGTTGACAATAAAAATATGCTTCATCGTGCTTCGGGCTCCTCGTGTCATTCCTCCCGCGCCAAAGGCGCGAACGCGTGCTCACTCCCGTTTTGTAAAACGACCTTATGTATTCGTTTTCCAGCGAACACGGGCTTTTTCAATGGTTTTTCCGTTTTTTCGCAGCGCGAAAATATCATATCACACGCGACTTCATTTGAAAAGCGATGTTAAAATACATTTATTTCCCGACGTGTTTTTTCGCGTTTGCGCCGTCTTCTGTCGAAAAACGGTATCCCGCGCACGCCGTCTATGATACAATACTCCCGAAGGATTTCATCCATTGCCATAAACGAAACGGAGGAAACTCGTTTGATCGTTTTACTCGGGAAGACGCGCGCGCCGATGGACGCGGACGCCTTTCAGAAAAAAAGAGCCGCGTTTTCGCGCGTGCATCTGGATATCGGCACGGGCGACGGCAAAAACGTCTTGAAAAGCGCCGCGCAGTCGCCCGAAACGCTTTTCATCGGCCTGGACGCCGCCGCGGAAAACATGGTCGATTCCGCGCGCAAGGCCGCGAAAAAGCCGGAGAAGGGCGGGCGCGGCAACGTTTTGTTCGTCGTGGCGGCGATCGAGTCGCCGCCTGCGGAGCTTCTCGGCGCGGCGGACGAAGTGAGCGTTCTGTTCCCGTGGGGCTCGCTTCTTGCGGGTGTGGCGCGTGCCGAGCACGAGACGCTCGCAAACATCCGCGCGCTGTGCCGCCCCGGCGCGCCGTTCACGTTCGTGACGACGTATTCCCCGTCGTTTGAGGCGGCGGAGATCGAAAAGCGCGGACTGCCGCCGCTGTCGCTCGAATTTCTGCGCGGCGAATACGCGGACGCGCTCAAAAAAGAAGGCTTTTTCATCGACACCGTCGAGCTTCTGTATAACGACTACGCCGCGAAGTTCGAATCTGCATGGGCCAAGCGCCTGGCGCACGGAAGACGGCGCGAGTTTTATCGGATCGCGGGCACGATCGGCGGCGATTCGTCCCAAATGGAAGGAGAAACAACTTGAGCGATCTTGCATTGGTATTGCTGGGGATCTCGCTTCCCCTGGCGGGGACGACGCTCGGCGCGGGCTGCGTCTTTTTCGCAAAAAGCGGGATGCGCCCCGCCGTGCAAAAGTTTCTGCTCGGCTTCGCGTCGGGCGTGATGATCGCCGCGTCGATCTGGTCGCTTCTGATCCCCGCGATCGAGATGTCGGACGGGCGCTTTGCGTTCGTTCCCGCGGCGGTCGGCTTTCTCGTCGGCATCGCATTCCTGCTTTTGCTTGACTGCGTCGTGCCGCATCTGCACGTCAACGCCGGGGAACCCGAGGGGCGAAAATCCTCTCTCGGGAAGTCGCTGATGCTCGTTCTGGCCGTCACGCTGCACAATCTGCCCGAGGGCATGGCCGTCGGCGTGGTGCTGGCGGGGCTTTTGGGCGGCAGCGGCATCACCGCGGCGGCCGCGTTCGCACTGGCGGCGGGCATCGCGATCCAGAACTTTCCCGAAGGCGCGATCATCTCCCTTCCCCTTGCAAGCGAGGGCATGCCGCGCAAAAAGGCGTTTTTGTGCGGCTTCGGCTCCGGCGTCGTCGAACCCGTCGGCGCGCTCGTCACCATCGCGCTGACGCGTCTGGTCACGCCCGTTTTGCCGTACATTCTCTCGTTCGCCGCGGGCGCGATGCTCTACGTCGTGATCGAAGAGCTGATCCCCGAATCGCAGAACGGGAAGCACTCCAACCTCGGGACGATCGGCGCGGCGCTGGGGTTCGTGCTGATGATGGTGCTCGACGTGGCGCTGGGGTAATTCTCATGAACGATTTTTCGAACGATTTTTCGCCCAATTTCATCGAGCGCGGCGCGGGCTTTCCGCTGATTTTACTCCACGGCAACGGGGAGGACGCGTCGTATTTTTCCAATCAAATCGACGTCTTCGCCGAACGCTTTCACGTCTTCTGCCTCGACACGCGCGGGCACGGCAAGTCGCCGCGCGGGGACGCGCCGTTCACGCTGTCGCAATTTGCGGACGACCTTCTTGCGTTTTTCGACGCGCACGGCATCCAAAAGGCGCATATTTTAGGCTTTTCCGACGGCGGGAACATCGCGCTTTTGTTCGCGCTGAGGCATCCCGAGCGCGTGGAACGGCTGATCTTAAACGGCGCGAACCTTCGCCCGTCGGGCGTGAAGTTCTTCGTACAGGCGCCGATCGTCTTCGGCTGGGCGCTGACGTATCTGATCAGCCGCTTTGACAAAAAATGCCTGCCGCATTGGGAGCTTTTGAATCTCATGGTCACGCAGCCGCACATCGACGCATCTTCTCTTCGCGCGCTGCAAGCGCCGACGCTCGTCGTCGCCGGGACGCGCGACATGATCCGCGCGCGGCATACGCGCAAGATCGCCGAAAGCCTGCCGAACGCGCGGCTCGTCTTTTTGCAGGGCGACCACTTCGTCGCCGCAAAGTCGCCCGAGGCGTTCAATCAAGCCGTGCTGTCGTTTCTTTGCGAGTAAATGCGCCGCCGTTCATTCCCGTTGAAATCTGCCGAGCAAACCGAAAAAGCAGACGCTCGCCGCACGTTCTTTCGCGGCTGTGTCTGCTTTTTTCGTCTTAAAGTTTCGTTTTATCGAAACAGCTTCAGTTCCGTCAGAAGTTTCTGCGTGCAGTGCGCCATGTCCTCGCCGGAGCAGTCGATCGTGATATCCGCCCATTTTCGATACAGCGGCAGCCGCTCGTCATACACGTCGCGAAGCGTGTTGCCCTTTTTGATGACGATGCCGCGGGTGGAGACGTTCGTCAGCCGCTTTTCCAGCTGAGAAAACGGCACGTCGAGATAGACGATCACGCCCTCGCGGGAAAGCGACTCCATCGCCGCGTCGGAATACACGGCGCTGCCGCCGGTGGCGACGACGGTATTTTTCACGTCCACGCCGCAGAGGACGACCTGCTCGACGGCCAGAAACGCGTCGATCCCGTCCTCGTCGATCGTCTCCTGCAAAAGCTTCCCGGTCTGCTGCTGAATCAAAAGATCGGTATCCAGAAAATCCATTCCCAGCGCCTTGGCCGCCAGCACGCCGATCGTGCTTTTGCCCGCGCCCGCCATGCCGATGAGCACGACGTTGCTTTTTTTCTCCTGCATCGTTTACGCACGCCCCTTTTGTTCCAAAATTCCGCGCATTTGACGGATCACGTCCGCCACGGCGCCCTTGCGCGACGGCGCCGCGGATAAAAAGCCCATTTCGCGCACGGAGGCAAAGCCGCTTTCCGTCACGAAGGCATAGTCCGCTTCCTCCAGCATGGGAAGGTCGTTCGGCGCGTCGCCGACGCACACGAGGATCGACCGCCCGAGTTCTTTGGCAAGCCGACGCGCCGCGTCGCCCTTGGTCACGCCGCGGCTCTGCATTTCGCAGACCGTGGGGACGGATTCGACGCATTCAAAGCCGGGATAATTTTCCTGCGTGTAGCGCATGAGCGCCGCAATCTCGTCATGCGGGCCGGAAAAGTGCAGCTTGATCCACGGGCCGGGATACGAATCGATATCGCCTTGCACATGATAGGGCAGATTCTGATAGTATTCCTCGTCGCCGCGCGGGCAGTAGACGACGCACATGTCGCCCGTTCTCTGCGCCTCGAGCGCCGCGCGCGGAAACCGTTTCGTCACGTCGCGCGCCAGAAGTTTGACGTTGTCCGGCAGCGGCCGCACAAGGACGTCTTTCCCCGCTTTTGCATCGAAAATATGCGCCCCGTTGGCGAGCACGAGCGGCGCGCTCGGCGTGATGCGCGCGCGGATCACCGAATCGTAATAAATGCGCGTGCGCCCGCTTGCGATGGTAAACAGGCCGCCCTCACGCTCGAACGCGGCGATCGCGTCGAGGTTCGCCTGCGGGATCTGCGTCATTTTGGTGATCTTGCCGTCGGCGTTGGGCAGGCCGCCCGGCTGCGTCAGCGTATCGTCGTAATCGCTGACCAGAAGAACGTCGGAAAAAATACCCATAGGACTCCTTGGCTTGTTTCATAAAAATAAGATCGATCGAATGCGGTTTCGGTCGATCTTATTGTATCACATTGTCATGTCCGCTGTCACAGGGCCGCGCACGCTTTTCGCATGACCTCCGCGGCTTTTTCCAGATGTTCCCAGGTGATGTTGAGGGGCGGCAGCAGGCGCACCTTGTCTTTCGCCTTGAGCGCCAGAACGCCGTTTTCGCGCATGAGCGCCAACACGTCCGACGCGTCGCCGCGCGTTTTCACGCCGAGCATAAGCCCAAGACCCGTGACGCTCAAGACGCCGTCCGCGCCTTCAAGCTGCTCTTTTAAATACGCGCCTTTTTTCGCCACTTCGCAAAGCAATGCGTCGTCGATGCGCGACAGGATGCTGACCGCGCCCGCGCAGGAGACGGGATTGCCGCCGAAGGTCGAGCCGTGCGTGCCCGCCGTCAGCGTGTCGGCGCATTTTTCGCCCATCATGCACGCGCCGATCGGGAGCCCGCCGCCCAGGCCCTTCGCCGTCGTGACGACGTCGGGCCTGACGCCGAAGTGTTCGTAGGCGTAGAGCTTGCCGGTGCGGCCGTTTCCGGTCTGCACTTCGTCGGCCATCAAAAGCATGTCGTGCTCGCGGCACAGCTTTTCCGCCGCGCGGACGAAATCGCCGTCCAGTGCGTTGACGCCGCCTTCGCCCTGTACCATTTCCATAAAGATCGCGCAGCATTTGTTCTGCAAAACGAGCGCTTCCAGGCCTGCAATGTCGTTGGCGTCCGCGTAGAGGAACCCGCCGGGCAGCGGCAGGAAATGCTCGTGGAACACGTCCTGTCCCGTCGCGGCGAGCGTGGCGAGCGTCCGGCCGTGGAAGCTGTTTTTGAGCGTGATGATGTTCTCGCCGACGCGGCCCTTGTCTTCCGCATATTTCCTTGCGACTTTGATGGCGCATTCGTTCGCCTCCGCGCCCGAATTGCCGAAGAACACGCGCTTTAATCCCGTGCGCTCGCACAGCATTTTCGCAAGATTCGCGCACGGCGCGGTGTAATACAGATTGGACGTGTGCTGGAATGCGTCAAGCTGCGCTTTGACGGCGCGCTTCCATTCTTCGTCGCCCGTGCCGAAGATGTTGACGGCGATGCCGCTTCCAAGGTCGATGTATTCTTTGCCGTTCTCGTCAAAGAAAAGATCGCCCGCGCCCGACGTGATCTGCACGTCAAAGCGCGCGTAAGTGCCGGCGACATACGTCTGATCCATCGTTTTTACGTCCATGTTTCACCGCTCCTTTTTTATGATGCTTTTTCGTTATGATTTTTCGATCATCGTTCCGAGTCCTTCGTCCGTCAGCGTCTCGATCAAAAGCGCGTGCGGCACGCGGCCGTCGATGATGAACACGCGCGACACGCCGTTTTCCAGCGCCTCGACGCAGCCTTCAATCTTGGGGATCATTCCGCCGCGGATGACGCCGGACGCGATCAGCTCTTTCGTCTCCCGCGTCGTCACGCGGCGAATGAGCGTCGAAGGATCGTCGCTTTTTTGAAGAAGACCCGGCGTGTCCGTCAGGACGATCAGACCCTCCGCCCGCAGCGCGCCCGCCAGAGCCGAGGCCGCGGTGTCCGCGTTGATGTTATAGGCGTTTCCCGCTTCGTCCGCGCCGACGGACGCGATGATCGGGATATAGCCGCCGTCCAAAAGGAGGTTCACCGCCGCCGGATCGACGTGCGTGATCTTCCCGACGAACCCGAGCTCTTCCGACAGCTTCTGGGCCCGGAACAGGCCGCCGTCCGCGCCGCAGATGCCGACCGCGCGCCCGCCGCAGGAGGTGATCATGCCGACGAGGTCTTTGTTGACCTCGCCCGCCAGAACCATCTTGACAAGGCGCATCGTCTCTTTGTCCGTCACGCGCAAGCCGCCGGAAAACTTCGTCTCCAGCCCCGTGCGCGCGATCATTTCGCTGATCTGCGGGCCGCCGCCGTGGACGAGCACGACGCGCACGCCGACCAAAGACAACAGCACGGCGTCGCGCATGACCGCCCGCTGGAGATTCGCATCCGTCATGGCGTTCCCACCATATTTTACCACAATCGTGCGCCCTGCGTAACGCTGAAGATAAGGAAGCGCCTCGACCAGAACGTTGGCGCGTTCGGCATTGTCAAGTTTCATCGCGATCCTCCTTTACTGTCTGCGATAGCCGCCACTGATGCGGACGTAATCATACGACAGGTCGCAGCCCCACGCCGTCGCGACGCAAAGCCCCATATTGAGATCGACCAGAATGTCCACCTCGTCCTGCTTTAAGATTTCGAGCGCCTTTTCCTCGTCGAAATTGACGGCCGCGCCGTTTTTGCAAAGCAGAACCTCCCCGGCTTTGGACGAAAAGCGCACGTCGACGCGCTTCATGTCCGCCGTGATCCCGCAATAGCCCACGACGCAGAGCACGCGCCCCCAGTTGGCGTCGCAGCCGAACATCGCCGCCTTGACGAGGGACGAGCAGACGACCGACTTCGCGGCGGTCTGCGCGTCATGTTCGCTCAGCGCCCCGGTCACGACGCATTCCAGAAGC
>CAKTSO010000016.1 GCA_934613185.1 uncultured Clostridia bacterium
CGCCACGATCCCCTCCAGCCCGAAAGCCGCCGTCGCCATCCACATATAATCAGCCATCGATCACCACTCCGCCCTGTAAATGTTCTTCCCGCGTCCGATTAACGGACATGCCGTTCATGACAAGGCGGAAACGGCAGTCAAGGAACGCCGCCGCCTCTTCGCACATGCGCATGCGCGAAAGATAGATCTGCAAAAATTCCGTAATCGACGAAGTCTCGTCCATCGTCATTTCAAATGTAATAATCTTATGCTCCGGATCGACCTTCAGCGTGCTTTGGGAAATGGCGTAGTTGACGCGGTCGTGGATGTCATTGGGATCGTAATGCCCGCGGCGCACGCGCGTACGGTGCGCGTCGGACTTATCCGCGATGACAAGCGCGGCGGAGATTTCGCTGACGACGCGGCCGTTTTGTTCTTCGTGATTGCCGATCGCCGAGACGATCCGGCAGACCTCTTCGTAATCCATCCCGCGCGCCGTCAAAAGAAAATAGACCATCTGCGCGCCGGTGATGCCGTGATTGGTGCGGTTAACGGCGTTTCCGATGTCGTGGATCCACCCGGCGATCGCGCCCAGTTCCACCGTGCGCTCATCATAACCGAGCGTCTTTAAAATCTGCTCCGTCACGCGGCTGACATAACCCGTGTGCCGCGGGCCGTGATCGGTGTAGCCGATCTGTTTTAAAACGTGATTCGCCGAATTGATCAGCTGTGTGATCTCCGCGTCGTTTCGAATATCCGTAAGCGTCAGCATTTGAAAACGTCTCCCTGTCCGGCGGGGAGCTTTGCCCCTCGCCGTTTTCTCTGTTTCTTCTTTATTATTATTCTTGATTATTATTCTTCGTCTGCAAGCGCTGCGGACAGTTTCATCAGCGCCCGGTTGAACGCCGCAAGGTTCGCGCCGTATTTTCGGATCAGTTCGCTTTTGCTTTTTCGCTGCCCCCGATGCATCCAATAGCAGTATTCCAGCGCCGCCGCATAGGCCTGCGGCGAACGGATAAGCGGCGTTTTCGGCTGCGAATCAAGAAAGCGCGTCCACATATTCTCCAGCGCCTGCGCCATCGATTCCGGCGCGTCTTCCGGCAGATTTTCGCTTGCGATGCGAAGCACGGCCGCCGTCTGCGTCGTCTGCCGCACGGCGTTTTCGCGCCGCTTGACGCGCACCTGCGCCAGCTCGTCGCCCGCGATGAGATAATACGGCTCCTTCGCGCCCATGGTCTTGAGCGCCGCGCAGATATGCCGCTTCAAGTCCTCGTCCGCTGAGGGATGAAGAAGCATTCCGCGCAGAACCGTCGCGGCGCGTTCGTCGCCCATCATGCACAAAAACACCGACATGGTCTTTCGAAGCCCTGCCTGTTCGCATCCCCAGCGGATCAGCGACAAAAACTCCCTCTGCCGGTTTTTCCACTTCTGGCGCGCGGCGGGGATGTCTTCCAGCGCTTTGTGAATGCGAACCAGACGGCGCATCGCCTCCGATTCGGGGAGCAGAACGTCTGCCTCGATCGCGCGGCGGCGATGGCTTTTGCCGCTTTTGACGCGGAGCGTGTGCGCAAGATAATACTCGCACACGGCGTCCTCCGGGTCGATACGCGTCATGCGCTGCCACACGGAGATCGCCTCGTCGTAATCTTCCTTCATATAGGCACAGGCGGCAAGCAGATGCATCGCCTCGCGCCGACAGGGATCCATACGAAGAATCGAAACAAGACGCGTCTGCGCCTCGTCGTAGCGTTCGGCGCGATAAAGCGTCCGGCTGACCTCCACAAGATCGTCGGTCGACTCCATGTCGCGCTCGTAATTGAGTTCGAGGATCCGTGCGATCGCTGCGTCTTCCTCGTCTTTTTGATGCGTTCTACGATAAAAATCCGCCAAAGAGCAAAGCGCCAGAACGTCGCTTGGATAACGCTTCGTCACCCAGCGGCAAAGCTCGATCGCCCGCTCGCATTTTCCAAGCTCGAACAGCGTGCGCGCGTAGAAATTGCGCACGTCCATAAACAGCGGCTCGACCGCATCAAGCTGTGCGAACAGCGCCCGCGCCTCCGGCATGCGCCCGTCGTAAAACAGTTCGCGCGCCTCCATGACCCGATGGTGCAGATACCACGTCGTTCGATCCTCATCGTCGCCGTCGCAGTAATCCTCGATCGGCTCCAGAACGTCCAGCGCATCCTGCGCGCGAAGCGTGTCGCCGTCCTCCAGATCGAGACAATGATGCAGCGCGTCGCGCGCGCAGCCGTAATACTGCAAAGAGGCAAAGTTGCAGCCCGCACCGAGCCAGCACTCGGAAAGATCCTCGTTTTCCTCGGCGATCAGGCCCATCAGCAGTTCGTTGGAGCGGGCGAAGCGCCCCATTTCGCTGTAAAGTCCCGCAAGCTCCAGACGGCACTGCGCGTTGTTTTCGTCCATCGCCGCCGCGCGCGACGCATAATACGCCGCCTGCTCGATGTCGTCCCGATCCATGCAGCGGATGGCGCGATTATAATAGAAATCATGATCCTGCGAAAACGGCACGATCTTTCCGCTTTTTTGTTCTTCGCGCAACGCGCTCACCCCTTTTTTCTTCGTTCGTTATGCAGATTGCGCCGCGTTACGCCTCGCGGCCTTCCCGCATCGCGCAAAGCAATTGGTCCAGATCCTCGCCGCCGAAATCATAGACGCGGTCGCAGAAGCTGCACGAAAGCTGCGCTTTTCCGTCCTCGTCGCGAAGCGACTTTAATTCGTCGTATCCCATTGCGATCAGCGCACGCTCGATGCGTTCGCGCGAACAGTCGCACGCGAATTTCGGCGTCTGCCGCGCAAGAATGCGGGCATCCATGCCGGGAAAGAGCATCTCCAGAATTTCGTCGAGCGTCCCGTATTCCCCCATCAGCGTGCTGATCGAAGAAAGTTTCCCCGCGGACTGCTCCAGTTTTTCCAGCGTCTCCTCGCTGCATCCGGGAAGCGGCTGCACGAGAATGCCGCCCGCCGCGTCGACGTAATACTCCGCGCTGACGTGCACACCGAGCGCCACGAGCGAGGGCGACTGCTCCGAGATCGTAAAATACATCGCAAAGTCTTCCGCGATCTCGCCGCTGACCAATCGGGAACGGCCGACGTACGGCTCCCGTAGACCGAGGTCGCGCACGACGGTGATCGTGCCGTCGCGCCCCACGGCGCCGCCGACATCCAGCTTTCCTTTCGCGTTTCGCGGCAGATCGATCGTCGGTTCGTCCACATAGCCTTTGACCAGAGCGGGAACGCGCCCCGCGCAGACGATTCGCCCGATCGGGCCTTTGCCGTCGATCGTCAGGCTCAGCCGATCCGTGTCGTTTTTCAGCGACGACAGCGTCATGATCGCCGTCATCGTCAGTGTCCGCCCAAGCGCCGCTGCCGCGAGCGCGCTTGCGTGATGCGTCGCGCGCGCCGTTTCGCAAAGCTCTGTCGTGCGTGCAAGGTAGACGACCGCCTCGCCGTCGCAGAGCGTCGCGCGGACGATCTCGTCGCCTTTTTTCTCTATCTTATGCTCCATTGTCTTACTCCTTGTCAAAAGTCGATCCTTTTACCGCGGCGAAAGCGATGCGATCGTCGCCGTCCTTCGGGGGCCGCGTTTCGCCGAAACCATAGCAGTCCACGCGGGAAAAACCGACCTCCTTCAGAAGATCGCAAAGATGCGAGGCCTCGTGCGCGCGCTGGCGATGCGTCTCATCGCTTCGGACATAAAGCCCGTCGTCCCGTCGAATAAAAAAGGAAAGATCCATCGTCAGAACATCGTTTTCCATCGCGTTGTTCCAAATATAGGCCACGTCGCCGCGGTCCTCGGCGTAGAACTGCCCGTCCATCGCGCGCAGTTTCTGCGCGGAACTGACGTCGAAGACGAGAACGCCGCCGTCTTTTAACGCGTCGAACGCGCTTTTGAAAAAGCCGCGCACGTCTTCATCCCGCGTCAGATAATTAACACCGTCGCAGCCGCAGACGACCGCGTCGATCTTATGCGGCAGCGAAAACAACGCCATGTCGCGGCAGATCAGCGGGCAGCGGATCCCCTGTTTTCGCAGCCGTTCCGACGCCACACGGAGCATTTCCTCCGACACATCAAGGCCGCTGACACGAAAGCCCGCGCGAAAAAGCCGGGCGGTCAGCGCGCCCGTCCCACAGGCCGCGTCCAGAAGCTCGCCGCGTTCTGCGCCGTGCGACTTTAGCAGCGACAGAAAATACGCGCTCCAGCGATCGTAATCGACGTCGTCCATCAACGCGTCGTAGCAGGCCGCAAGCGTTTCATAGCTATGCATCGGTACGCGCCCTCCAAGACCTGATCCAAAGATTCGGAAGCATTCGTTCCGTCCCTATATCATACCCGAACAGCGGTCTTTTTTCAACGTTTTCCCCAGGATCGGGCATGGAACGCGATTGACATGTATAATTATCCTTGTTATGATAAAATCACTTTATAAAAACGATGGATCATCGCTTTTTGTAAAGACGCTATTGAGGAGGTATCTGTCACATGTCCGTCAACATTGCAGTCGTCGGCGCAACCGGCATGGTCGGCCGAAAAATGCTGCAGGTCCTGGAAGAACGCAATCTTCCCGTGGATAACTACTATCTTTTTGCTTCCGCTCGTTCTGCCGGCAAAACCGTCACGTTTATGGGTCGGGAATACACCGTCGAAGAGCTGACGGATACCTGCATGGACGGAAAAGATATCACTTACGCCATCTTCTCCGCCGGCGCGGGCACGAGCCAGCACTTTGCGCCCATCTTCGCCGAAAAGGGAACGATCGTCGTCGACAACTCCAGCGCCTGGCGCATGGACGAGACCGTCCCGCTCGTCGTGCCCGAGGTCAACCCCGAGGCGCTGCGCAAGCATCACAACATCATCGCCAACCCCAACTGCTCGACGATCCAGGCTGTCGTCGCCTTAAAGCCTCTCAACGACGCCTACACCATCCGCCGCGTGGTCTATTCCACCTATCAGGCGGTCTCCGGCGCGGGCATGGGCGGCTACGCCGATCTTCAAAACGGCATGAAGGGCGAAGCGCCCAAGAAATTCAACAAGCCCATCTTCGGCAACTGTCTGCCGCAGATCGACTCTTTCCTCGACGACGGCTACACGAAGGAAGAAATGAAGATGGTCAACGAGACGCGCAAGATCCTCGGCATCCCCGACCTTCGCGTCACCGCCACGACGGTCCGCGTTCCCGTGTTCCACAGCCACAGCGAATCGATCAACGTCGAGTTTGAAAAGCCGTTTGAGCTGGACGAGCTTCGCGACGTGCTGCGTCACGCCGAGGGCATCGTCGTGCAGGACGACTTCAAAAACGAGGAGTATCCCATGGCGATTCTCGCCGAGGATACCGACCCCGTCTACGTCGGCCGTATCCGCCGCGACTATTCCGTCGAATCCGGCGTGAATCTCTGGGTCGTCGCGGACAACATCCGCAAGGGCGCCGCGACGAACGCCGTGCAGATCGTCATCAAGATGATGCAGCAGAACGGTCAGATGTAAGGTTTCAGCCGAATAAAAAAGGTTCCGATTGAATTGAATCGGAACCTTTTTTCGTTGTTCTTTTTAATCTTCCAGCCCGCGCATAAGCTCGGTCAGCTGCGACCAATGGCGGATACAGATATGAGAAAACTCCGGCGTGACATCCAGCTCTTTCGGACGATAGAAGCACGGGATGTCCGGTGCATACCAGATCGGCGTCATTCCGGCGCAGTAAGCGCCGTAGGCGTCGGCGCGCGTATTGTCGCCGCAGAAAAACATGTCTTCCGGCGAAAGATTCGCCCGGCGGCAGGCGATCGCAAACAGCGACGGGTGCGGCTTTCGGAAGCCGTAACTGCTCGAGGCGATGAAAAACTCGAACGGCGCGTCGGGGATCACGCCGTAAATTCGCTTTTTCAAAGACGCTCCACAGAACGACAGATTGCTGATCACGCCCGTGCGAATGCCCATTGATTTGAGTTCGTGCAGCATCTCCCCCACGCCCGGCATCGCCACATACGGGATCGACGCGTTCCAAAGCTCGATCTCCAGCTGTTCGTAGGAGCAGTCGAATTCCAACCCGAGAGAATCGTAGATCGCGCGGTCGTACAAAAGCGCGGGGATCTCGTATTCCGCGCCGACGACGATCTCGTTCATCGGCGTGCGCCATTTTTGATAATAATTTTCCAAAATCTGCGGCGTGACGCCGTCGGGATTCTTCACGGCATGTGACAAAACGGCGGCGTGCCCTGCGAGCACGTCGATCCCCGTCTCGTTGACGAGCGTATGGCCGTAATCAAACAGGATCATCTTCGGTCGTTTCACTGAACTGTTTCTCCTTTTTGCATCCATTGCGTCTTAATTTCTCTTACTTCATCCGCGCCGCGTAAAAAAGCATCTGCTGCGCAAAACCGGCCTCTTTTCCGAAAGAAGCTTCGAGCGCACAGGCGTCCATGTGATAAACTTCCTTCGCCGTTCTGCGGATCCACACGTCTTTGGGAAACGCCTCGCGGCAGTCCATCGAAAACAGCGCGACGCAGTCCGCGACCTTCTTTCCGACGCCGGGAAATTCGCAAAGCGCCCGTTCCGCCTGTCGAAAATCAAGCGCGGCAATTTGTTCCAGCAAACCCGCGTCTTCCGCAGCCCGCTGCGCCGTCTGTTTGACGTAAGAATCCCGATAGCCGAGACCGAGCACGCGCAGATCCTTCAATTCGGCGTCCGCAAGCGCCGCCGCGCTCGGAAACGCACGTTCTTCGCCCCACGGCGTTTCGATTTTTTCGCCGTAGGATTCGCAAAGACGCGATAAAATGCCGCGGATGCGGACGATGTTATTGTTCGCGGAAACGATGAACGAGATCAGCGTCTCGAACTTCTCCTGCCGAAGCAGCCGCAATCCATGACAATATCGCGCCGCGTCGGCAAGATGCGCATCTTTTTTACAAAGATCTTTCGTGATCGCGGCGTAATCGCGGTCAAGATCGAAATATCGTCTCCAATATTCCGCAAACTGCATCGTTGTGCAGGGGAAAAGAAACATGCCGTCCGGCAGCGTCGTCACGCATATCGGCCGCGAACCCGCCATGCCGCGCCAAGTCGCTTCGTCCGTCTTTGCAAAACGAAAGCACTGGCCGCAGTCAAAGATCTTATCGGCGTCGAACCACGAAACATCCGAAATCAAAACGCCGCCGTCTTTTTCTTCGACTCGCATTCGCGCATCCCTCCCCTGTCGATTTTACACGGATTTCGGCAAAAAACAACGGACGCCGCATGAATTGCAGCGTCCGTCGTGATCGGATCAGATGTTACGCATTGACGGCTTCGTCAACGGGATAAATGCTGACCTGCTTTTTATCGCGGCCTTTACGCTCGAAACGCACCACGCCGTCAACCAGAGCAAAGAGCGTGTCGTCCTTGCCGATGCCGACGTTCGTGCCGGGATGGATCTTGGTGCCGCGCTGGCGAACCAGAATGTTGCCGGCCAGAACTTCCTGACCGTCCGCACGCTTCACGCCCAGACGCTTGGATTCGCTGTCGCGGCCGTTGCGGGTGGAGCCCATTCCCTTTTTATGCGCGAAGAACTGCAGATTGAGCTTCATATCGCTACACCTCCATCGTATGGATCTCTAAGAATTTACCGTATTGGGATTCAACGCCTGCCAAAGAACGAATTGCCGTTTTGACAAGCAATTGCTGCCCGAAGTCATCCTCCGGGGTCACGCGGACCGAATTGTCTTTCTCGTTGACAGCGGCACGGTCATTCTTTCCGAGAAGATCGAACCCCTCCAAAAGATTGCCCATCAGCGCCGAGACCGCCGCGCAGACCAGATCGTATCGACCGCCGCGAAGCTTGCCCGGCTGCGCATGCCCCTCGACATGGAGAAGCTTCACACAATCGCCGCTGCGCTTTACAAGAACTTCGATCACCTTGCGTTACGCGTTGATCGAAACGACTTCGATCTTCGTGTACGGCTGGCGATGGCCCTGCTTTTTGCGATAGGTCTTCTTGGACTTGTACTTGAAGATGACGATCTTCTCGCCCTTCACGTCGCCCAGAACCTTCGCAGTCACGCTCGCACCATCGACATAAGGCGTGCCGATGCGGGTATCGTCGCCGTCGGCCAGCATCAGAACATCAAATTTGACTTCCGCGCCCTCTTCAAGGCCAAGCTTCTCCACATAGAGAACTTCACCTTCCTTGACGCTGTACTGCTTGCCGCCGGTCATGATCACTGCAACCATGGGTATTCCCTCCTCTTTCCAGTCTCGCCGAAGCAAGGCAGCGCATCCGCGCATTTTCATTGGCCTTCCCCGAGCGGCTCGACGAACATTATAGCACGAAATTTACCGCGCTGTCAACGCAGGCTTCCCGACAAATTTCATAAGCGGCGCTTATTTTTCTTCGCTTCGCAGCACCGACTGCGCGAACGTGCAGATATTATAAGAAGAAAGATCACCGCTCATGCTTTTATCATAGACCAGCGTGCCGAACACCTTCTGGAGCGTTCCGACAACGCCGATCCCCATCGACACGGGAAAATTGAACGCTTTGGAACACAACAGCTTTTTCCCCGCGCAGTCGGCGACAAGGCGCGCAAGATCGCTCGTGGAAACGTATTCCGTGTTCTGCGGAAAATGCAGCCCCGGCTGCGGCCGATCGATCAAAAGCCGCAGAAATTCGCAGAGGTTTTCGATATAGATCATGCTGCGTTCGTTTTTATAGTCGGGGAAAAACGGCGCTTTTTTGATCAGCGACGAAAGGCGCGGATAATTTCCGCGGCAGCCTTTTCCGTAGACCATCGGCGGCCGCACACAGCTGACGCAGAACGTCTCGTCCGAAAGCGGCAGTATCTTCCGCTCGGCCGCCAGCTTGCTTTTTCCGTAGGCGTCGCGCGGATTGCAGGGCGTGTCTGTCGTAATATGCCCGTGCGTCAAGCCGTAAACGCTCATGGAGCTTAAAAAAACAAACGTGCCGACACCTGCCGTCTTCGCCTTTTGCGCCGTCTCGAAGGCAAGATCGCAGTTGACGGACATATACATCGCCTCATCCGACGCGCGGATCTTTCGATGCGCGATCCCGGCGACGTGCACGACGGCGTCATACAGCGAAAAGTCCGCGTTTTTCCAGGCATCCGTCTGCATATCCAGCGTACTGACCGCGTATTCTCCGTCGAATTTTTCAAGATGTGCTGCAAGCGACGTGCCGATATAGCTTCCCGCGCCGGTAATCAATACTCTTTTCATCGTTCCCCCTTATGTTCCAATCATTCGAAACACGCCGCGACGAAAGAAAGACGACTCTTTCCCCGCCGCGGCGCCGCATCAGCTTTTTTTCTGTTTATCCATCGCGCCCGTGCCGCCCTCGACGACACCCTCGCGCCGCACGACGACGACCACCGTGCCGACGATGCATTTCAAATCAAACCCAAGGCTCATCTTCTTAACGTACTCGCCGTCCAGTGCCGCTTTTTCCGCGATCGGCAGTTCGTCGCGGCCGTTGATCTGCGCCCAGCCGGTCAGACCCGGGCGCACGTCGTTCGCGCCGTATTTATCCCGCTCGTCCAGAAGATCGAACTGATTCCAAAGCGCGGGCCGCGGGCCGACGATCGCCATGTCGCCGCGCACGATGTTCCAAAGCTGCGGCAGCTCGTCAAGGCTCGTCTTGCGGAGAAACGCGCCCACGCGCGTGATATAGGAATCGGCGTTGTTCAGAAGATGCGTCGCCGTGTCATGCGGCGTATCCTGCCGCATCGTGCGGAATTTGACCATTTTAAAATCCCGGCGACCCTTCCCCGCGCGGCGCTGACAGAAGAAAACCGGCCCTTTGGAATCCAGCCGCACCGCGACCGCGATTACGGCAAAAAGCGGCGACAGAACGAGCATCGCCGCAAGCGCCAGAATGAAATCCAGCGCGCGTTTGAAAAAAAGATAAACCGCTTTCTTCATCTTGTTTCTTTCCCTTAATCGTCGAAAATAATCAAACCCGGCAGGATCGTTTCGGCGTCAGTTTTGTTCGGGTTCGTGATATTCCGGAACCATTCGCTTGATTGCCTCCCGAATATGGTCGCTGTTGTCGGCGGCCTCTTCCCGAAGCGATTCCAGTCCTTCCCGGAACGCCGTCTCGTCAAACTCGATCGGATGGCCGATATAAATCAGCTCGTTCTTCGTCTTTTCCAGCCCTTCTTCGTCCAGCAAAAGCTCTTCGTAAAGCTTCTCGCCGGGGCGAAGGCCGGTGTAGACGACTTCGATGTCCACATCAGGCTCAAACCCGGACAGGCGGATCATATTGCGCGCAAGATCATCGATGCGCACGGGATCGCCCATGTCCAGCACGAAGATCTCGCCGCCCGCCGCATACGCCCCTGCCTGCAGGATCAAGGAGACCGCCTCGGGGATCGTCATGAAATAGCGGATGATGTCCTTATGCGTGACCGTGACGGGCCCGCCTTTTTCGATTTGTTCTTTAAACAGCGGAATGACGGAGCCGTTGCTCCCCAAAACGTTGCCGAAGCGCACGGCGACAAACCCCGTTTCGGAATGCTGATCCATCATTTGAATGATCATCTCGCAGATGCGCTTGGACGCGCCCATGACGTTCGTCGGGCGCACGGCCTTGTCCGTCGAGACGAGGATAAAGCGCGACGCGCCGTAGCGATCCGCCGCCTGCGCCACGTTGAGCGTGCCAAAGACGTTGTTTTTGATCGCCTCGTTGGGGCTGTCCTCCATAAGCGGGACGTGTTTATGCGCCGCCGCGTGATAGACGAGGTCGGGATGATACGTCTCGAAGACGCTGTTGACGCGGTCGCGGTCGCGGACGGAACCGATCAGCACGACCGGCTCGAAGCCCGGGACGTTTCGACGCAGCTCCTGCTGAATCTCATAGGCATTATTCTCATAAATATCGAAAATAATGAGCTGTTTGGGCTGATAGCGAACGAGCTGGCGGCAAAGTTCGCTGCCGATGCTGCCGCCGCCGCCCGTGACAAGGACGACCTTGCCGCGCACATAGCGATCGATATGCGAAAGATCGACGTTGACGCTGTCGCGCCCGAGAAGATCTTCGACCTGCACGTTTCGAATCTGCTGAATGCTGACGTCGCCGTTTGCAAGCTGATACAGCGCCGGAAGCGTTTTGATATGGCAGCCGGTCTTCTGGCAGAGCGTCAGAAGTTCGCGTTTGGAACGATTGGATGCCGTCGGGATCGCAAGGACGATATCTTCGACCGCATAGCGCCGCGCGCACTCGGGGATCGCCTCGCGCGTGCCGACGATGCGCACGCCGTGCAGATACTGCCCGACTTTGGACGGATCGTCGTCAATGATGCACACGACGTTGTTGCGGGAATGAATGCTCGTTTGAAACTCGTTCAAAATCGTCGAACCCGCTTCCCCCGCGCCGATGAGCATCGTCCGCCGAAGATTCGTCCGCCCCTTGGCACGCTTTAATATATTGCGCACAACGCGCGGCGAAAGGCGGCTGACGCATGTCAGAAGGAACAGCAGCACAAAGTTGATCGCCGGAAGGCTTCGCGGCATGGAAAAGCCGCACAAAAACATGCCGAACACATGCAAAAGCACCGTGCACAGGCTCGCGCCCGCGATGCGCATGACGTCGTCGACGCTCGCGAATTGCCACATGCTCGAATACATTTTAAACAGTCGAAACACGCCGATCGCCACGATCGTATGGATCGGCGCGTATCGCGCAAGATTCGACAGAAACGGCGAATCGACGAACATCCCGTGTTTGAATTCCACGCGCATATACAGCGCAAGGAACACCGCCAGGTTGACAAATGCGATATCCACCGCAACGAGCAGCGCCGTGCGGAGCAGTTTTTGTCTTTGAAACGTTCCAGTCTTACTCATTTGTCTTTTTGATCCTTATCCTTGCTTTGCCCGCCGATCAGGACGGTAATGTCGCGTCCGTCGAGCTTCGTCATCGGGCCGACCGCTTCTACCTGTACTGTCGCCTGATGAAGACAGCTCAGCGACTGCACGAACACGCGCCGCCCCTGCGGAATGCGCATGATCGGCTCTTTGGCGTATTTTTCCGTAAGCACTCCGGCTACGGTCGGATGCAGGCGCACCAGAACGTCGCCGTCGGTATGATGCAGAAGATTCTCCGTCTCGCGCACTGCCTGAGAGATCACGGCGATCTCGCTTTTGATCACACCTTCGCCGCGGCAGTACGGGCAGGGCTTTTCCAGAATGCTGGCGATGTTGTGCCGCGCCTTTTTGCGGGTGATCTCCAATAATCCGAGCTGAGAAAACTCGCCGATGAACGTGCGCGTGCGATCCTCGGCAAAGCGCTGCGCCAGGCGCTTGCGCACGGCCTCTTTGTCTTCGTCGCTTTGCATGTCGATGAAGTCGACGATGATGATGCCGCCGATGTCGCGCAGGCGCATCTGCCGCGCGATCTCGTCCGCCGCCATGAGATTGACGGAGAGGATCGTGTCGCTGTGGCAGCTTTTGCCGACGCATTTGCCGCTGTTGACGTCGATGACCGTCAGCGCCTCCGTCGGGTCGATCACAAGATAACCGCCGTTTTTCAGCCATACTTTGCGGTTCATGAGTTTGGCCGTGCGCTGATCGACGCCGAAGGCGGTGAACATCTCCGTCTCCTGATCCCAGAAATGCACGCGGTCGGCAAGCTGCGGCGCCCAGGCGCGCACCATCGCAAGCGCACTTTCATAGCATTCCCGATCGTCGATCAAAACTTCGTCGTAGCTTTCGTCAAACCGATCACGCAGGGCGCGCATGACGATGTCGCTGTCGTCGTGAACGAGCGCGGGCGCGCTGCTTTTTTCAATTCTCTTTCGAATATTGTCCCATCGTTCGGACAAAAATGCGATCTCCCGCCCGATCGTATCGGCGTCGCAGCCCGAAGCGGCGGTGCGCATGATGACACCCATGCCCTTGGGACAGATGTTCCGCGCCATGTCGCGCAGACGAATGCGTTCCGCTTCGTCGGTGATGCGGCGGGACACGCCGACGTCTTCCGAATCGGTCAAAAGCACGACGCGGCGGCCCGGCAGCGTGATGTTCGCCGAAAGGCGCACGCCCTTTTCCCCGCCGGAGAGCTTGACCACCTGAACGACGATATCGTCGCCGACTTTGACCGGCGGCTTTTTGACGGTCTCGCCCGTCTGTTCGTCGCCGAATTTGAAATCGTCGCCGCAGCGCCCCGCGTCGCAGAAATGCAAAAACGCGCAACGCCTCAGACCGATATCGACAAACGCGGCGTCCATGCCGGGAAGTACACTGTCGACGCGGCCTTTGTAAATGCTGCCCATCGTCTGTTCGCAGCCTTCACAGGTATAGGCGAATTCCACCGGGTCGCCGTCGCAGAGGATCGCCATTTTCTTCATCAGCGGCCGCACCCGAATGAGCATCTGTTTCATGCAGTCACCTCTTTATTCAGTTCCAGCAGATCGACCGGATGCGTTTCATCCCCCGCCCACAGCGCGCGCTGAAGGCAGCGGAACTGCGCGTCGCCCCCGCAGTACGCGCAGAAGCTCTGCGCCAGAAGCGTCGGCGACAAATTGGCCGCGCTCCCCGCCCGAAGGCGGACGGACAGGACGTCGCCGCGCATGCCCGCAGTCAAGATCATGGGCTTGATATCCACGGTGCGCACGCCTTTTTTGCTGTGCTTTTCCGTCAGGATCTCGGGCTGCGCGTAAAACGCCTTCCATTTTTCTTCCGCATCGGGGACGTTCAGAAACGTGATCGCCGCGTCGCACAGCGCCACGCGGGACATCAGCGCCGGATAATCGTCTTCCGCCATGCGGCTTCGCACGATGCTCAAGCCCTCCGGCAGCGCCGCGATCAGCGCGCGCGTGATCTCAAGCGCGTCGGCACCGTCTTCCACTTTGACGTCCATATACTCGGCGTGACTTGCCATTCCGACGGGCGAGGCCATCGCAAAGGACAAAATCGGATGCGGATTGAAGCCGTTGGAATAGCACATCGGCACGTTTGCGCGGCGTAGCGCGCGCTGCATCGTGCGCATCAGGTCAAGATGCGAGACATAGACCGCCGCGCCGGTCTTGCGAAACTGTGCAAGATACCTCATACGCACCCCCCCGCCTTAAAACAATCTGCGCCGCAGGCGTTGCAGCCCTTGCGGCAGTCGCGCGTGGTTTTGCCCTCTTTGGCCTTTTCCCACTCGCGGCGCATATACTCGCGCGTCACGCCGCAGTCGATATGATCCCAGCAAAGCGGGGCGTCTTCATCTTTGGCGCGGTTGGCAATATCCTCCACATGAAGGCCGCAGTCGTCGAACGCCTGCATCCAGGTGTCGTATTTAAAGTGCTCGTCCCATCCGTCGAAACGGCAGCCGCGCATGAACGCGCGCTCCAGCACGTCCGCCATGCGCCCGTCGCCCACGGCAAAGCAGGCCTCCAGCTGCGAACATTTGGACTCGTGCCAGGAATAGGAGATCCCGCGGCGGCGAAGCGCCTGACGCAGAAACTGCTGTTTTTCCAGGATCTGCTCCTGCGTAACCTGCTCGCACCACTGGAAGGGCGTGTCCGGCTTCGGCACGAACGTCGACGTGCTCACGACGATGTTCAGCCCCGGCGCGCGCATCTTTTTGTCCATGGCGTAATACACATCCGCGACTTTATGGGCAAGATCGGCAAGCTCCTGCAAATCTTCCTGCGTTTCGGTCGGCAGGCCGATCATGAAATACAGTTTAATACGGCTGTAGCCGTTTTCAAACGCGATCTTCGCGCAGCGCAGAAGATCTTCTTCCGTGACGTTTTTATTGATGACGTCGCGCAGGCGCTGCGACCCGGCCTCGGGCGCGAAGGTTAAGCCCGTCTTTCGCACGGCGCTGCTTTGACGCGCCATGTCCTCCCCGAAGGAGTCGATGCGAAGGGACGGCAGCGACACGGAAACGCGGCGGCTGCAAAGCATTTCGTCCAGACGATCCTCCAGTTCGTGAAGATTGGAATAATCGCCCGTGGAAAGGCTCGTCAGCGAAAGCTCTTCATAGCCCGTGGATTCGCTCTGCGCTTTGGCAAGCTCCAATATCCGCTCCATGCTTTTTTCACGCAATGGACGGTAGATCATGCCCGCCTGACAGAAGCGGCAGCCACGTGTGCAGGCGCGGAAGACTTCCATCATCATGCGGTCGTGCACAACGGACAAAAACGGCACGATCGGCGCGGTCGGATAGACCGCCGTATCCATGTCGGAGACGATGCGTTTTCGAACGCGCGCGGGCGCGCCGCTGCCCTCTTTGGGATGTACGGCGCCGAAGGCGTCCGTTTCGTAAAAGCGCGGGACGTAAATGCCCTCGATCTGCGCGGCATGGCGCAAAAACGCCTCTTTGGAAAGTCCTTTATACTCTTTATAAAGCTCGATCAGTTCGAGATTGACCTCTTCGCCCTCACCGATGATGAACGCGTCGACAAACGGCGCGATGGGTTCGGGGTTATAGACGCACGGCCCGCCCGCCACAACGATCGGATCTTTTGCGCCGCGATCGGCGCTTCGAAGCGGGATCCCCGCCAGATCCAGCATATTGAGCATATTCGTATAGCTCATCTCATACGACAGTGCAAAACCGACCATGTCGAACGCGCAAAGCGGAGTATGCGTCTCCAAAGAGAACAGCTTCAGCCCGCGGTCGCGCAGCTGCCGCTCCATATCCGGCCACGGCGCATAGACGCGCTCGCAGTAAACGTCCTCGGGGCGATTCATCACCTCGTATAAGATCTTGCCGCCAAGATGCGACATGCCAACTTCGTATGTATCGGGGAAAGCGAACGCAAAGCGCACGCGCATCCTCGCGGGATCCTTCACGATCATGTTGACCTCGCCGCCGGTATAGCGTGCGGGCTTTTCCACACATCGCAGGATCTCCTCCAGCACTTCTTCCTGCATACGCACTCTCCTTTCCCCCGATCAATCCAAAAAAACATCCGCAAAACGGATTCGATACGGAAAAAAAGTCTGCCTGACATACGCAGACTCTTATATTTCATCATAACGTATCCCGCCGCCGCTGTCAATGAAAAGCCCCGATTCGCCGTCGTTCAGCAGTGTTTTTACGCTTTTTTCCCCGCCGAGCCGCGCCGCCGCTGCCGCAAGGCGGGATTCGTCGACGACCCCGACGGGGCGCATCGATCGATCATAGATCACCGCGGCAAAAAACGCATTGTTTTTCAAAAGCCGCGCGATGGAATCGATCGGCGTTTCTTCGCCCACGGCCAGCCACTGCATCCGCACGGGACGGCCGCTTTGGATCGCGGCGCTTTTTTCATAGGAAGCAAAGACCCGGTTTTCCACTTCCCGTTTTCGTAACGACAGCGCCGCCATCGCCGCGCCCGCGCACAAAAGCGTCGCGTTGATCCCGTGCCGCCCCATGCCGCAGACGGCCAGCGCCATGATCCCCGCGCCCGTCAGCACGCCGAGCGCCCCGCATGCGCGCGACGCGCTTTTTTCGGACATCATCCATGTCAGCGCCGCGTGAACGATCCGCCCGCCGTCCGTAGGATACGCGGGCAGAAGATTAAAGATGCCGAAGGCAAGATTGATGCGATACAGATCCAGCAAAACCGCCGCCGGAAAGCGGTGCGACAAAACCGCGCACAAAAGCGCGGTCAGCATGCTGAAACATGGCCCCGCCGCCGCGATCAATATTTCGCACAGCGGGTCGCGCGACACGTCCGGGCGCAGCCGCAGACTCGCGCCGAGCGGCGACAGGCGAAGTTCCTCAATCGTGAACCCGATCAGCTTCGCCGCCGCGGCATGGGCGCATTCGTGGGCAAAAATGCTCAAAAGCGCCAAAGCAAACTCCGCCGCGCGTCCCGCCGCGATTGCAAGCGCCGCGGCCGCCGCAAGATACGGACTCAATCGCAGCGGCGTTTTCATTCGCATCCCATCGTTTTATCGTCCGTTCGCGATCGTCATCGGGTCGATCGGCGCACCGTCTCGATAAAGATAGACGCAGATCGTTCCCTCTTTTGCGCAGACGCCGATCGCGCCGCCCGCGCTTACCGCGTCGCCCTCTTCCACCGCCGAAGACGAAAGCCCGCAAAAAAGCGCCGCCAGTTTGTCGTCGTATTCCACGGCAATATTCGTTTGCCCGTTCGCCGTTTCCGCCGCCGTCACGCGCCCCGCGCGCGGCGAATAAACCGTTGCGTTCTCCTTCGCCGCGATCTCAAGATACGGATGCGTCCGTTCGTCAAACGCCGCTTTGACCGTTCCGTTTTCCGCAAACCGCGCCGCATCTGCCTCTTTCTGACCAACGTCGCCCGCCGAAAAGACGGTCACGGCATTCTCCACGCGGTTTTGAACGAATTTCAGCCGTCCGAGCGTGTCTTCCACGCTGACGTCGAATGTCAAAGCCGTCTTGATCCCGTCGCCGACGGCGTTGGTGAACGGCGTGTCGATCATGCGGATCATCGCGGCAGCGCAGACAAGGCAGGTGCAAAAAAGCGCCCGTTTCGCCGTTTTCAGCGATTTGGACTGCGGCATCCGTTCTTCTTTTTCCGTCATATCGTTCTCTTCGGCGCGCGCCACACGCGTCACGGTCAAGCGGCTGACGCCGCGATTTTGTTTCTGCTCCATAAAAAGATCCCTCCACAGTCAATCTATGAAGGGATCTTTTTCGTTAGACGTTCAAAGCTGGATCACGCCTTTGTTCGTATACCGCACACGATTTCTTCGACAATAGGCATTTTGTGCGATGCCGATGGAGATCATGTTCGTCCACATGCTCGACCCGCCGTAGCTCATGAACGGCAACGGAATGCCCGTGATGGGCATATAGCCGATGGTCATGCCGATATTTTCAAAGATGTGGAAAAAGAACATCGCCGCGACGCCGACGATCAGCAATTTCCCGAACTTGTCCGGCGTCTTATAGGCCATATACAAAAGGCGGATGAGAAGCAGAAGATAAAGCAGGATCAAGATCGCCGCGCCCACGAAGCCGAACGCTTCCGCCGTGGCGGAGAAGATAAAGTCCGTGTGTTGGTCGGGAACGTAATCCAGCTGACTGATCGACCCCTCGGCAAGAAGGCCTCTGCCCCACATGCCGCCCGAACCGATCGCCAATTTCGACTGGCTGAGCTGATAGACGTCGTCCGCGGATGCCGCCTGTCCGAGGCCGAAGAAACCGTTCAAACGCAGGCGCTGGTCGTCATTCAAAACGTATTTGACGGCAAGCGGGATCGCGACCGCCGCGCAGCCGATCCCCGTGGCGATGATGCGGAAATTGATACCCGCCACGAACAGAACGCCGACCAAAATGGCGATGTACACAAGCGCCGTGCCGAGGTCGGGCTGCAGCAGGATCAAAACAAACGGAACGGCGAACATCAAAAGCGGCTTGACGATCTGCGTAAGGCGCGTGTATTTGTCCTCGTGCTCGCCGAGCACTTTTGCAAGGCAGATGATGATCGCGATCTTACAAAACTCCGACGGCTGAAGCGCGCGTTCGCCGATGGTGAACCACGAAACCGCACCGCGCGTGGATTCACCGACGATCCACAGGATCAGCAGCACCAGCACATTGAGCGCATAGATAATAAGATAGATCCGCCCGAAGAATTCGTAATCCACGACGAACGTCACGGCGAACATCAAAAGCACGCCCGTGCAGAACCAAAGCGCCTGAAGCATAACATAGCGCGAATCCTTCAAAAGAAGGATCTTCTGCCAAAGCGTCGCGTCCGGCGGCGCGGCGTCCGCCGTACAGTTGCCGATGCTGACAAGGCTGAACATCACAATCGCCGTGATGATCGCAAGAAGCACATAATCCTGCGAGCGCAGTTCACGCCGGATATCGCGCCGATACTGCGCGCGCGCGTGATTGTTAAGCGTCATACGCCGCCTCCTTTTTTCCTGATTCGGAACATTCCTTTACTGCGTCAGCGACCCTTCCGCCGCAAGCCCCGAAGCGCCGCGCGTCTGCTGACGATCCAGATAATACTGAACGATCTGCTTCGCGGGTTCGACGCAGTAGCTGGAAGAATAGCCGTTGGGAATGTAGATGACCACAACGATCTCGGGGTCGTCATAAGGCGCAAAGCACATGAACCAGGAGTTGTCCTCCACGTCGATGTCCGAAACCTGCGCCGTGCCGGTCTTGCCGCCGATCTGCGTGCGGTATTTATAGCCGCGGAAGCGGGAAGACACGGAACCGTACTGGATCGCCTGCTGCATGCCGTGCTTGACGGCGTCGGTCACTTCCTGCGTGACGCCCGTCTGCGCGACCAGTGTGGGTTCTTTTTCATATACGGTATTGCCTTCATCGTCGATCACGCGGTCGACCACATGCGCTTCGTAAACATTGCCGCCGTTGACCAGCGCGCTCAGATACCGCGCCACGGCGATCGGCGTGACCGCCGTGACAGACTGACCGATGCCGGTGATCATCGTGTCGACCATGCCGAATTTAAGCTGACCCAAAAGAGACACGATGTTGGTGGTCATATATTTATTGGAAACAACCGCCGCCGGAATTCCGACTTCGTCGACAAGCGCATTTTTCGCCGCCTCGTAGGCGTCGTCCCCCGCAACGTAAGCGGCGAAGATCTTCTCGATCGCCGCGTTCAGCTCTTCGTCGGTGAACGTGACGGAAAGCTCGTCGCCGACCTCGCGGATGTAAGAGCGGATACGCGAGGCGATGTAGACGGGAATGCTCGTCGCCTGCTCATAGAGACTCTTGTCGGGATCGTAATACGTCTTTTGCGACGCCACCTGGCTCGTCGCCTCGCCGGCAACTTCGATCCCCGTTTTGCTCGTCAAGCCGAACATTTCCGCCCATTTATAAAGATTTTCGTTGCCGAGACGATACGCCGTTTCATAGAAGAAATAGTTGCAGGAGTTCTGGATCGCCTGCACGACGTTCTGCGAGCCGTGACCGCCGCGGTTCCAGCAGTGGATCGCCTGCGAGGCGGGAATGCCGTGCAGCGTATAGCGGCCAACGTCGACGATCGTCGTGCTCGTGTCGATCGCGCCTTCCATCAGCGCCGCCGTCGCCGTCATGGGTTTGAAGATCGAGCCGGGCGTCGCGCGGCTGGAGATCGCGCGGGAAAACAGCGGATTGCGCGGGTCTTCCGTCAGCGCGGCGTAGTCTTCGTCCGAAATGCCGCCGACAAACAGGTTCAGATCAAAGGACGGATAGTCCGCAATTGCAAGCACGCGCCCCGTCTTCGCTTCCATGACGATCGCCGCGCCGGTCTCGGCGTAGGAAATCTCCTGCCCGCCGCGCGCCGCCACAAGCGACGCATAGCGTCCGGAATAGGCGTTCACGCGTGCCCTCTGAATGCCGTTGATCTGCGTGATCGCCGTGCCGAGCGCGTCGTAGGCGACCTTCTGCAGTTCGGTGTCGATCGTCAAAACGACGTTCGAGCCCTCTTCGGGCGCGTCGTAGGCCAGCTCCCGAATGACTTTTGACATATTGTTGACTTCGACCGTCCTCGAGCCGCGCTTTTCGCCGCTGCTGCCGGTCAGGTATTCTTCCATCGACTGTTCCACGCCGCTGACGCCGATGGGGTCGTTGCGATCATAGCCCTTGTCGGTGTAATCGTTGATGTTGTCCTCGCTGATCGAGCCGACGTAGCCGATGATATGCGCCGCCACATCCTGCTGCGGATACACGCGCACGGTCGCCTGCTCGATGCTGATGCCGTCAAGCTCGGCGCTTGCAAGCTCGATGCGCGAGACCGTCGAGATCGGCACGTCCTCGCAGATCGTCTGCGCAAGATAGGAGCTGTAGCTGTTCTGCTGCGCCTCCTGCCAGACGGACAGGATC
>CAKTSO010000017.1 GCA_934613185.1 uncultured Clostridia bacterium
AAAGCAGGAGCCGAACGTGATCATGCCGTCGCCCTGCGCGGTATAGATGTTCTGAAACAGCGCTTCGCCCGCAAACATGCGTCCCAGCGCCTTGCCGACGCCGCCGTTGCTCGACGTCTGCATCTGCATGTTCGGCGACATCCAGCTCATGCTGCCGCGCTCGGTGATCATCCGCTCGCCGTTTTCCAGCGTACAGATGACAACGGGAAGATTTCCGCCCTGAATCTGATACTGCATCTTGTTCCCTCCGTAATGATATTGATGATTATTCGCCGTCGTAGCTCGCGCAATAGGGGCGCACGGGAAGGACGACGTCGGCAAGGCCGCCGCATTCGGGCGTCCATGCCTTGTTTTCGCTGCCGTAGATGTTACAGATGTTTTCCTTCACGCGGTTTTTGATGCCCTGGCGCACATACGCCCAAAGGCCGTAGACGCCGTCGCTGTCGAGGGCGTCGTCGCCCGCCGCGCGGCGCGCCGCAAGCGGGATGTCCTGGCAGATGTTGACCTTGTTGATGCCCGAAGCGCAGGCTTTTTTGAGCTGATCGACGGGAAGCCCCGAGGATCCGTGCAGCACGAGGGGCAGATGATTCGTCTTCTCTTTGATCGCGACAAGGCGCGCAAAATCGATCTTGGGCGCGGTATGGTAGGTGCCGTGCTCGTTGCCGATGGCGACGGCGAGCGCGTCGACGCCGGTGCGGCGCGCGAACTCCGCGGCGGTGTCGGGGTCGGTCATGCCCTCTTCTTTTTTGTTTTCAAAGCCGCGGGCGACGTGGCCGATCTCGGACTCGACGCTCACGCCGACAAGATGCGCAAGTCGCGTCATTTCGGCGACTTTTTCCACATTTTCGTCAAAATCGAGCGTGGAATAGTCGATCATGATGGACGTGAAGCCCGCGCGCAGGGCAAGAAGCTGCTGCGTCTTTTTCTCGTATTCCGTGCCGTGGTCAAGATGCACGGCAACGGGAACCTTCGCCTTTTTCGCAAGCTCGGTCAAAATGCGGCCGAACATGACGATGTCCGGATTCATGCGATAGGACGT
Organism: uncultured Clostridia bacterium; assembly: GCA_934613185.1. Lineage (GTDB taxonomy): Bacteria > Bacillota > Clostridia > Christensenellales > Maliibacteriaceae > RGIG9107. The sequence continues at coordinate 1,040 of CAKTSO010000017.1, forward strand.
GTCGATGATGATCGGCGCGTTGACTTCCTCCGCCGCCTCGATGCAGGCGCGCGCGTCCAGTTCCGACCAGACGTCCGGCGCGCAGACGGCGTAGTTTTCGGCGTTGGCGCGGTCGACGATTTCCTTCATGGTAACAAGCACGACAGTTTTCCCCCGTATTGCAATCAAATATTTTCTGTCTTTATCCTAACACGCTTTTTTCCAAAACACAAATCTCCGTTTCTGTGAAAAAAAGCCGCGCGGGAGGCGGATCGTCGTCTCCCGCGCGGTTTTTACCGCACCCATTCGGGTTTTTCGTCATAATAAAAAATTTCTTCCAGCACAAGTCCCTGCGGCGGCGCGGTCGGCCCGCCGAGCGTTCGATCGCCCGAAACCAGCATTTTATCCACAACGTCCACGGGGCGATCCCCCGCGCCGACGGCCGCGAGCGTCCCCGCGACGATGCGGACCATGTTGTACAAAAACGCGTTGCCCTCGACGGTGATGACGACGCGCCCGCCGTCTTTTCGTTCCGCATCCGCGCGCGTCAGCGTCCGCACGCGCGTCTTTTCGCTGCCGCCCGCGGCGCAGAACGCGGAAAAATCATGCGTTCCCAAAAGATCGCGCGCCGCGCGGTTCATCTTTTCAAGATCGAGCGGCTGCCAGACGTGCCAGGAGCGGTCGTGCAGAAGCGCCGAGGCGTGCTTGGCGTTGTAGATCGTGTAAGTGTAACGCTTGCCGCGCGTCCAAAAGCGCGCGTGGAACCCCTCGGGCGCCGCACAGGAATCCTGCACGCGGATGTCCGGCGGCAGGTGCGTGTTGAGCGCGTAGGAAAACTTTTCGGGCGGGATGTTCACGGGGCTGTCGAAATGCGCGACCTGGCCCCTTGCGTGGACGCCCGCGTCGGTGCGCGACGCGCCGGTGACGCGGATCGATCTCCCCGTCAGTTGTGACAGCGCGCGCTCCAGCTCGCCCTGCACGGTCGGCGCGTTTTTCTGAAGCTGCCAGCCGCCGTAATGCGTTCCGTCGTATTCGACGGTCAGTCGGATCCTCTGCATAGCCCGGCCTCAGGCGAAAATCAGCATCGCAAGCAGGCCGAGGTTCACGCCCACGGCGACCGCGTCGAGATAGGAAAGCTTCAAAATACGCATGCGCGTTCTGCCCTTGCCGCCGCGGTAGCAGCGGCACTCCATCGCCATCGCCAGCTCGTCCGCGCGGCGGAACGCATTGACGAAAAGCGGCACCAGAAGCGGCACGAGCGCCTTGGCGCGCTTGAAGACGCCGCCCGTGTCGAAATCCGCGCCGCGCGCCTTCTGCGCCTTCATGATCTTGTCCGTCTCTTCCAGAAGCGTCGGGATGAAGCGAAGCGCGATCGTCATCATCATCGCAAGCTCGTGCGCCGGGAACCGAATCGCGGCGAGCGGCTTCATCAGGCGTTCGAGCGCATCGGTCAGCGAGATCGGCGACGTGGTCAGCGTGAGCATACTCGTGCCGAAGACGAGCAGGATGAGGCGGATCGCAAGGCGGACTGCGTAAATAATGCCGCCGGAATAAATGCGGATCTTCCACCATTCAAGCAAAAGATCGCCCTCGTGCACGAGCAGAACGTTCATGATGACCGTGAACACGACGATGAACAAAAGCGGGCGAATGCTTTTCAAAAGCACGCGAAGCGGCACGCGCGCAAGCAGCGCCGCGCCCAGGATATACGCGGCGAACACGGCATACATCCAGAATTCTTTGGCGACGAAGACCGCGGCGATGTAGAAGATGCAAAGCAGGATCTTCACGCGCGGGTCGAGGCTGTGGACGGGACTTTTTCCCGGGATATACTGTCCGACGGTGATGTCGTTAAGCATGGCCGTTTCCCTCCCGCACAAGCGTCATTAAAAAGTCCGTCGCCTCTTCGAGCGTAAACACGTCGTTCGGCATCGAAACGCCGCGCGCGGCAAGCGCCATGCGAAGGCGGCTCGTCTGCGGGACGTCGAGCCCCATTTTGACAAGTTCGTCCGCATGGGAGAAGACCGCCCGCGGGGTGTCGTCCATTTGGATCTTCCCGCGGTCGATCACGATGACGCGCTGCGCGACGCGCGCGATGTCGTCCATGCTGTGCGTGATCATCAAAATGCCCGCGCCGTCCTCGTCGTGGATCCGGCGCACGAGATTCAAAAGATCGTTCCTGCCGCGCGGATCGAGCCCGGCGGTGGGTTCGTCCAGAATCAGGAACTTCGGGCGCATGGCGATGACGCCCGCGATGGCGACGCGGCGGCGCTGCCCGCCCGAAAGCTCGAACGGCGAGCGATCGTGAACGGCGTCGAAATCCAGCCCGACGCGCGCGATCGCATGGCGGACGCACTCGTTCAATTCGTCGCCGGACAATCCCATGTTCTTCGGGCCGAACGCCACGTCGGCCTCGACCGTCTCTTCAAAGAGCTGATGCTCGGGATACTGAAACACGAGCCCGACATCGCGGCGCACGCGCTTTAGATCCGCGCCCTTTTCGGTCAGCTCGACGCCGAAGACGTTGATCGAGCCGCCGGTGGGCATCAAAAGCCCGTTGATATGCTGCACGAGCGTGGACTTGCCGCTGCCGGTGTGCCCGATCAGACCGATGAACTCACCCTCGTCGAGCGTCAGGTTGATGTCTTCCAGCGCCGTGCTTTCAAACGGCGTGCCGGGCATATAGACATGGCTTACATGTGTGAGCTTAATCGGCATACTTCCTCCGCCAGCGTCTCCATATCCTCGGGGATACGGGAAAGTTCGACGCCTTTTTTCTTCATTTCCAGCGCGATGCGGACGCTCATGGGCACGTCGAGACGGATCGCTTCCAATTCTTCGGCGCGCGCGAAGATCTCGTGCGGCGTGCCGATCATTTTAATGCGGCCGTCGTCCATGACGACGACGCGGTCGGCGTGCGCGGCCTCATCCATAAAGTGCGTGATCCACACGACGGTCATGTTCCGCTCTTTTTTCAGCTTCATCACCGCCGCCATGACCTCTGCGCGGCCCTGCGGATCGAGCATGGCGGTCGATTCGTCCAAAATGAGGATCTGCGGCTCCATGGCGAGGATGCCGGCGATGGCGATGCGCTGCTTCTGGCCGCCGGAGAGCATGTGCGGCGCGGAAAGCGCGAACGCCTCCATGCCGACGGATTCGAGCGCACGGTCGACGCGTTCCCGAATTTCCGTCGGCGCGATGCCGAGGTTTTCGGGGCCGAACGCGACGTCCTCCTCGACGATGGTCGTGACGAGCTGATTGTCGGGGTTCTGGAACACGAGCCCCGCCGCCTGGCGGATGTTCCACGTCTGCTGTTCGTCGGACGTGTCCATGGAAAGCACGGTGACCTTCCCCTCGTCCGGCACGAGCAGCGCGTTGAGCATTTTGGCAAGCGTGGACTTGCCCGAGCCGTTATGGCCGATCACGGCGGTGAACTCGCCTTTTTTGATCTCGAGCGACACGTCGCGCAGCGCGGGATGGCTCTCGCCCTCCGCCAGTGCGTAGGAAAAGCTGACGTGATCCAGCGCGATCGCTGCGTTTTCCATCGCAGTCCTCCCTTTCCGGCCGTATTTGCGCGGCCATATGTGAAAAAAACGGAGCCGGAAGCATCGCTGCTACAGGCTCCGTTCGCACACAAAAGATACGGTCTATCAGACCAGCTCGAGGATGACCGTCTCGGCAGCGTCGCCTTTGCGCGGTCCCTTCTTGAGGATGCGGGTGTAACCGCCGCCCTGACCGACTTCCTCACGACGCTTGTCGTACTTGGGAGCAAGCTCGCCAAAGATCTTCTCGACCAGCGGATGGTTGACGTCCTTGGTGCGGGCGCGGTAGTCGCTGCGGGATTCGCCCGCGTTGCGCTCCTGCTTGTAGTCATAAAGGTAAGCCATCATCTTGCGGCGGGCAGCAAGTTTGCTGGGCGCGTCGTTGGTCACCATGACCTTGACCTCGTTGCCCTTCTCGTCCGTGACGGTCTTCTCGACCTGCACGGTGTTCTTATACTCTTTCATCGCAAGAGTGATGATACGCTCGGCGACACGGCGCACCTCCTTGGCGCGAAATGCCGTCGTCTCAATGCGACCGCGCCACAGAAGTTCGCTCACAAGTCCCCGGAGCATGGCTTTTCTCTGATCGGATGCTCTGCCCAATTTGCGCATAGCCATGTTTTCTCCTTTCGCAGCCTTTCGGCCGGTACGAATTTATTCCTCGCTGCTGGCCAGTTTGAGGCCAAGCGCCGCGAGCTTCTGTACGACCTCGTCCAGGGACTTCCTGCCAAGGTTGCGTACTTTCATCATGTCCGCTTCCGAACGCTGGACAAGTTCTTCGACCGTGTTGATGCCGGCGCGCTTCAAGCAGTTATGAGAGCGGACCGAAAGCTCCAGGTCTTCGATGGACATGTCAAGCGTACCCTTCTTATCGTCTTCCTTCTCGACCATGATCTCGACGTTCGTGACGCTGTCGGCGAGATTCGCAAACAGCAGCATGTGTTCGTTGATGATCCGGGCCGACAGGCTTGCGGCCTCGTCTGGGCGAACGGTGCCGTCCGTCCAGACTTCGAGGGTCAGACGATCGTAGTCGGTGATCTGACCGACGCGCGTATTCGTCACGTCGTAGTTCACACGCGTGACGGGCGTGAAGCTGGAATCCATGGCGATGACGCCGATGGGCTGGTTGGGCTGCTTGTTGCGCTCGGCGGAGACATAGCCGCGGTTGCGCTCGAGCGAGATCTCCATATTCAGCTCCGCACCTTCGTCCAAAGACGCGATGTGCATATCCGGGTCGAGAATCTCGACTTCGGCGTCCTGGGTGATGTCGCCTGCGCAGACGTCCATCGGCCCCTTGGCGTGAAGCACCAGCGTTTTCGGATACTCCGTATGCAGCTTCGCCTTGAGCTTTTTCATGTTGACCACGATCTCGGTGACGTCTTCCTTGACGCCGGGGATCGCGGAGAACTCATGCTCCACACCGTCGATCTTGATGCTCGTCACCGCCACGCCGGGCAGGGACGACAGGAGCACGCGTCTCAAAGCGTTTCCGATCGTCGTTCCGAACCCGCGCTCCAGCGGCTCGACCACGAAGCGGCCGTAGCGGCCGTCCTCGCTGATCTCGGCACATTCGATCTTCGGCTTTTCGATTTCAATCATGCGAATCTAACCCTCCTGTAGAATTGGTGATAGTCTGAGGGCACATGCGTACGGAAATTAACGAGAATACAGCTCGACGATGAGATGTTCTTCGATGCTCATGTCGATGTCGTCACGCTGCGGCAGAGCGACGACCTTGCCCGTCAGGTTCTGATGATCCATCGTCAGCCACTTCGGGATCAAGCGGTCGTTGCCTTCGCGCAGCGCCTTGACGCGCTCGATGGACTGGCTCTGCTGTTTGACGGTGATCACATCGCCGACTTTGACCAGCATCGAGGGGATGCTCGCCTTTTTGCCGTTGATCTGCACATGGCCGTGGGTGACGAACTGACGCGCCTGCGCACGGGAGTCGCAAAGACCGAGGCGATAGACGACGTTGTCAAGACGACGCTCGAGCAGGGACAGAAGGTTTTCGCCGGTGATGCCGCGCATACGGGAGGCCAACTCGAAATAATGATGGAACTGGCCTTCCAGCACGCCGTAGATGCGGCGGACCTTCTGCTTCTCGCGAAGCTGAAGCGCATACTCCGTGGGCTTGGAGCGTCGGCCGGCGCCGTGCTGTCCCGGAGGATTGCTGTGCGCGACCATCGCGCACTTCTGGCTGTAGCAGCGCTCGCCCTTCAAAAAGAGCTTCTCGCCCTCGCGGCGGCACTGGCGGCAAACAGATTCGGTATATCTTGCCATGATAATTCCTCCTTACACCCTTCTGCGTTTGGGCGGACGGCATCCGTTGTGCGGGATGGGGGTGACGTCCTTGATCAGGGTGATCTCAAGACCCGCCGCCTGAAGGGCGCGGATCGCCGCTTCACGGCCCGAACCGGGACCCTTGACATAGACGTCGACGCTGCGAAGGCCGTGCTCCATCGCGGCTTTCGCGGCCTTCTCAGCCGCCATCTGCGCCGCAAAGGGCGTGCTCTTCTTGTTGCCGCGGAAGCCGAGGCCGCCGGCGGAAGCCCAAGAGATGGCGTTGCCCTGCACGTCCGTCAGCGTGACGATCGTGTTGTTGAACGAGGAACGGATATGCGCCGCGCCGCGTTCGATATTCTTCCTGTCGCGACGACGAACCGTCGTGCGTCTGGATTTTACTTTCGCTGCCATTGAACGCTTTCCTCCCCTTATTTCTTCTTACGGCTGGCAGTGCGCTTGGGACCCTTGCGGGTACGGGCGTTCTGCTTGGTGTTCTGTCCGCGAACGGGCAGGCCGCGGCGATGACGCACGCCGCGATAGCAGCCGATTTCGATGAGGCGTTTGATGTTCAGCGCCACTTCACGGCGCAGATCGCCTTCAACCTTGCAGTTATGGTCGATGTACTCACGGATTTTACCGACTTCGCTCTCCGTCAGATCGCGCACGCGGGTATCGGGGTCGATCCCGGTCTGTGCAAGAATCTGGTTGGAGGTGGCGCGTCCGATGCCGTGGATATAGGTAAGACCGATTTCCACGCGCTTGTCACGGGGAAGGTCTACGCCAGCAATACGTGCCATTGTGCCAAAGCACCTCCTGTAGAACTATTTGTGAACATGAGTTCTTTGCATGCCGCAGAAAAACCGACGCACCACGCACCCTTCCCGGACATGCAAAAGGAACCCGGCGTGCAGCCGCGTGCAATCGGTTGTTGGCCATCAAAATAGCCGTTGTGAAACGTTTAGCCCTGCTTCTGCTTGTGCTTCGGATTCTCGCAGATGACCATGACATGACCCCTGCGGCGAATGATCTTGCACTTTTCGCACATTTTCTTGACCGAAGGTCTGACTTTCATTTTGTAATCCTCCTGCTTGTGTCACGATTTGCCGCGCCAGGTGATGCGCCCGCGCGTCAGATCGTAAGGTGACAATTCCACGGTTACTTTATCGCCGGGAAGGATGCGGATGAAGTTCATCCGAAGTTTTCCCGAGATATGCGCCAGGATCTTATGGCCGTTCTGAAGCTCGACCTGGAACATGGCGTTGGGATAGGCTTCGACGATCGTGCCTTCCACTTCAATTACATCGCTTTTGGACAAGTTCTCACTCCTTCCGGCCGTCCCTGCAGCCGAATACATCGCCGATCGCACGGCGGATATCGGCATTTTCGAGCCTGCGTCCGGCGCCAAGCGCCTCGGCAACGCCGTCATGCACGACATACTTCAAGTCCAGATGTTTGAGTTTTTTCTTCTTTGCCCGTTCGATCGGGCGAAGATCGCCGTCGGCGACGAGGACATAATCCTCGTCCACAATGCCGACGATCAGCATCGCGCGGCCCGCGTCGCGCCCCTGTTTGGAGACAACGCCGCGTCCGAGTTCCACCTGCGGTTTCGTCATCTGTTCTTACCGCCTTACAGCAACGTCAGAATTTCCGGATCGCCGTCGGTGATGGCGACCGTGTTCTCGTAATGCGCGGAAAGGCTGCCGTCGGCCGTTACGACCGTCCAGCCGTCTTTGAGCGTGCGAACCGTGTGCGCGCCTAAGTTTAACATAGGTTCTATCGCAATGACAAGCCCCCTTGTGCAGCGAAGACCGTGGCCGGCCTTGCCGAAGTTCGGGACTTCGGGATCCTCGTGCATGTTGCGTCCGATCCCGTGACCGCAAAGGTCGCGCACGACCGAGCAGCCGTGCGATTCGGCATATTCCTGTATGGCGGCGCCAACGTCGCCCAGGCGTTTGCCTTCACGGCACATCTCATAGCCGCGATAGAAGCTTTCGCGCGTCACATCCATCAGATGCTGCGCCTTTTCGGAAATTTTTCCGACTGCGACCGTTCGGGCTGCGTCGCCCTGCCAGCCGTCCAAAAGAACGCCGATGTCCACGCCGACGATGTCGCCTTCCTTCAACCTGCGATGGGAAGGAATTCCGTGGACAACCTCTTCGTTCACCGAAGCGCAGATGCTGCCGGGATAGCCGCAGAATCCCTTAAAGGAAGGAATTCCGCCGAACGAGCGGATGTAGTCATCCGCGATCGCGTCCAATTCCAGCGTCGTCACGCCCGGTTTCGCCGCGCGGGCGACCGCGTCCAGCGCTCCTGCTGTGACGCGGCCCGCTTTGCGCATGCGTTCGATCTGCTCCGATGTCTTTAACGTCATCATTTCAGTTCGTCCAGAACGCTCTTGATCTGTGCGTACACTTCGTCGACGTCTTTGGTTCCGTCGACGCCGCGCAGCACGCCGAGAGACTTGTAGTGCGCCGCAAGGGGCGCGGTCTGTTCTTTGTAAACGAGCAGACGTTTGTAAACCGTTTCTTCCCGATCGTCGTCACGCTGATACAGGTCGCTGCCGCATTCGTCGCACGTCGTCTTGCCGTTGAGCCAGTCGACATGATACGTTGCGCCGCAGGGGCACATACGGCGGCCGGCGATGCGACGCACGAGAAGTTCGTCCGGCGCCTCGATGTCGAGGGCAAGATCGACCTTCACCGCTTCGTCGAACGCCTTTGCCTGAGCGACGGTGCGCGGGAAGCCATCCAGCAGGAAGCCGTCCCTGCAATCGTCTTTTTGCAGGCGATCGTGAACCATAGCGATCGTCACGTCGTCGGGGACGAGCTGGCCGTTATCGATATACGACTTGGCCAGTTTCCCGAGTTCCGTGTTCTCCCGCATGTTCGTGCGGAAGATGTCGCCGGTGGAGATATGCGCCAGGTGATAGTCGCGGGCGATTCGCATCGCCTGCGTGCCTTTGCCGGCGCCCGGAGGTCCAAGCAAAATGATCTTCATTTTCCCCTGCCTCCTTTTGTCTTATTTAAGGAACCCGCGATAGTTGCGGGCAAGCAGCTGCGCCTCGAGCGTGCGGGCCGTCTCCAGAGCCACGGAGACCATGATCAGGATGCTCGTCGGTCCGAAGATCGAGGACACGCCGGTCAGGCTCGTGAAGATCGTGGGGATGACCGCGACGATCATCAGGAAGATCGCGCCGAACAGCGTCAGGCGGTTGGCGATCTTCCGAATATATTCAGCCGTCGGACGGCCCGGACGGATGCCCGGAATGAAGCCACCGTACTGCTGCATATCCCTCGCAACATCATAAGGGTTGAAGCTCATGGAGTTGGCGAAGTAAGAGAAGAAGATGATCATCAAGGCGTAGATGATCATGTAGATCACCGTGCCGGTGCCAAGCCATTTCACCCACCAGGCGTAGAACTTCGAGGTGGAGAAGAAGGCCTGCATGATCAGCTGCGGGAAGCTGGTCAGGCTCATCGCGAAGATCAGCGGAAGCACGCCGCTTTGCGTGATCTTCAGCGGGATGAACGAGCTCTGTCCGCCGTAGACGCGGCGGCCCTTGACCTGCTTGGTGTACTGCACGGGAACCTTGCGGGAGCCCATGTCGATGAAAGTGACGCCGACGATCAGCGCCAGAAGGCCGATGAGGATGACGGGGATCAGCCAGAAGCCGATCGTGCCCGCGATCATGGCCTGCGCGTACGCGGCGATTCTGCCGGGGATACCGGAGACAATGCCGATAAAGATAATCAGCGACACGCCGTTGCCGATGCCCTTTTCGGTGATGCGCTCACCCATCCACATGACCAGCGTGGTGCCGGCGGTCAGGACGATGCCGATGACGCCGAACTGCATCCAGGCGGGAATGCCCATGGGAATCAGCACGTCCGAAGCGGAGCCGAGGCTCATGATGATGCCGATCGATTCGATCAGCGCCATGGCGATGGCCGTGTAACGGGTGTACTGCTGAATCTTTTTGCGACCCTCTTCTCCGCCGTCTTTGGCGAGGCGTTCAAGACCCGGGATGGCCATCGTCAAAAGCTGCAGGATGATCGACGCCGTGATATACGGGCCGACACCGAGTGCAAACAACGTCCAGTCACCCAGCGCGCCGCCCGACATGACGCTGAGCAGCTGCAAAAGGTCGTAATTGCCTACCTGAGACTGAAGATACGTTACGTTAAGGCCGGGGACGGGCACGAAGCACCCGAGCCGGTAGAGGAAAAGGATCAACAGCGTATAGAGGATCTTTTTCCTGAGTTCCTGTACTTTCCAGGCGTTGCGGAGGGTTTCAAACATTTTAGATCACCTCGGCCTTGCCGCCTGCCGCTTCGATCTTTTCACGAGCGGTCTGGGTGAACTTCGCGGCCTTGACCGTCAGCGCGACGTTGAGTTCGCCTTCGCCGAGAACCTTCAGGCCGTCAAGCTCTTTTTTGACAAGACCGGCGGCCTTGAGGGCCGCAAAATCAACGACGGAGCCCGCCTCAAAGGCAGCCAGATCCGCGACGTTGACGATCGCATAATGCGTGGAGAACGGATTGTAGAATCCGCGCTTGGGAATCCGGCGGATGAGGGGCATCTGGCCGCCTTCAAAGCCGGGGCGGACGCCGCCGCCGCTGCGGGCCTTCTGGCCCTTATGACCGCGGCCGGACGTTTTGCCCAGGCCGCTGCCTGCGCCGCGGCCAACCCGCTTGGGAGCGGTACGGGAACCTTCTGCGGGGTGCAGATCGTAAAGTTTCATCCCTTTGCTCCTCCTTATTCTTCGATGGTTTCGACCTTGACCAGATGGCTGACCTTGAAGATCATGCCGGCGGTCGCGGCGTTATCGGGCATCACGACGCTGTGATGCATTTTGCGAAGGCCCATGGCCGCCACGGTGGCGCGCTGATCGGGCTTGGCGCCGATGGGGCTCTTGACCAACGTGATTTTAAGCTTGCTCATTGGCGGTATCCTCCTTTAGCCAAGCAGCTCGGCAACGCTCTTGCCGCGCTTTTTGGCGACTTCCTCCGCGCTCATCAGCGAGCCCAGACCCTCCAAAGTGGCCTTGACGCAGTTGATGGGGTTGTTGGAGCCGTAGCTCTTGGTACGGATGTCGCGAACGCCCGCCATATCCAGAACCGCACGCGCGGGGCCGCCGGCGATGACGCCGGTACCTTCGGGGGCGGGGATCATGAGAACGTTGGAACGGCCGAATTTGCCAATGATCCGGTGAGAGATGGTCGTGCCGACCAGGTTCACTTCGATCATGTTCTTCTTGGCGTCTTCGGTAGCCTTGCGGATCGCTTCGGGAACTTCTGCCGCCTTGCCCATGCCGCAGCCGACATGACCGTTCTGGTCACCGACGACAACGAGAGCGCTGAAACGGAAGTTGCGGCCGCCCTTGACGACCTTTGCGACACGGTTGATGGCAACCAGTCTTTCCTGAAGATCCACGGTGGCGGGATCAAAATGCTGCTGCATTGCTTCTCCTCCTCCTTAAAACTTCAGTCCGGCCTCACGAGCGCCGGATGCAACCGTGGCGACACGGCCGGTGTAAAGGTAACCGCCGCGGTCGAAGACGACCGTATCGATCCCCTTGGCAAGAGCACGCTCGCCGATCACTTTGCCGACGATCTGAGCCTGCTCGGTCTTGGTCTTGCCCTCGCACAGAGCCTTGACATCGGCCTCGACGGTGCTGGCCGCAACAAGCGTATGGCCGGCCACGTCGTTGATGATCTGGGCGTAAATGTGCTTGGAGCTGCGATAAACGCTGAGGCGCGGGCGCTGCTCGGAGCCGGAAATCTTCTTACGGACCCGCAAATGCCTGACAAGCCGCTCTGCGTTTTTGTCAACTTTCTTAAACATTGCCAGTATCTCCTCTGATTATTTACCGGTCTTGCCTTCCTTGCGGCGGATGACCTCGTCGGTGTACTTGATGCCCTTGCCAAGGTACGGCTCCGGCGGACGGACCGCACGGATCTTCGCCGCGACCTCGCCGACGACCTGCTTGGAGATACCGCGAACGACGATATGCGTCGGGGCGGGAACTTCAAAGGTGATGTCGTCGAACTCCTCAAACTCAACGGGGTGAGAGAAGCCGATCGCAAGCACGAGCTTTTTGCCGTTCTTGGTGGCGCGGTAACCGACGCCGACCATGTCCAGCTCCTTGGCGAAGCCTTCGGTCACGCCGTGGACCATGTTCATGATCAGGGCGCGGGACAGGCCGTGCAGAGCGCGGTGTTTTTTATCGTCGCTGGGGCGGGTGACGGTAAGCACGCCGCCGTCGACGTTTACAGTAATATCACGGCTGATCTTTTCAGACAGCTGGCCCTTGGGACCCTTGACGGTGACGACGTTATCGTCCGCGACGGTAACGGTCACGCCGGCAGGGATCGTGATGGGCATTTTGCCAATTCTCGACATATTTGCTACCTCCGCCTATCTTACCAGATGTAGGCGAGCACTTCGCCGCCGACGCCCTTGGAACGCGCGTTCTTATCGGTCATGACGCCCTGGGACGTGGAAATGATCGCGATACCAAGACCGCCCAGAACTTTGGGCAGCTCATCTTTGCCGGCGTAGATGCGAAGACCGGGCTTGCTGATGCGCTTGAGACCGCGGATGACATTGGTCTTGCCGGCGCCGTATTTGAGCGTCAGCGTCATCATGTCCTGCACGCCGTCATTCTTGACGTCGACCGCACGGATGTAGCCTTCGTCAAGAAGGATCTGCGCAATCGCCTTTTTCATATTGGAAGCGGGCACAAGGACCTTGTCGTGTTTTGCAGTGATTGCATTACGGATACGCGTGAGCATATCGGCAATGGGATCGGTAGTGACCATCGCTTTGCCTCCTTTCAAAATTACCAGCTGGCCTTGCGGACGCCGGGGATCTCACCCTTGTAAGCCAGCTCACGGAAGCAAATGCGGCAGATGCCGTATTTGCGAAGGACCGCATGAGGACGACCGCAGATGCGGCAACGGGTGTATGCACGGGTCGAGAACTTTGCCGGGCGAGCCTGGCGGACTTTCATACTCGTTTTCGCCACTTCGCTATCCTCCTTAGTTCTGCTCGAAGGGCATGCCGAGGAGTCTCAAGAGCTCCTGCGCCTCTTCGTCGGTGTTCGCGGTCGTGACAAAGATGATGTCCATGCCGCGGATTTTGTCAATCGAATCGTAGTCGATCTCGGGGAACATCAGCTGTTCCTTGATGCCCATGGCATAGTTGCCGCGGCCGTCGAAGGACTTGCTGGGCACGCCGCGGAAGTCGCGGACGCGGGGCAGCGCGATGGAGAACAGCTTGTCGGCGAACTCATACATGCGCTCGGCGCGCAGGGTGACTTTGCAGCCGACGTTCATGCCCTCGCGGACCTTGAAGTTCGCGACCGACTTGCGGGCGCGCGTGACGACGGGCTTCTGGCCGGCGATCGTCGCCATGTCGGCGACGGCGGATTCCAGAGATTTGGCGTTGTCCTTGCAGTCGCCAAGACCCATGTTCAGCACGATCTTCTCAAGGCGCGGGACCTGCATGATGTTTTTATACCCGAACTTCTGCATCATCGCGGGGATGACTTCGCTCTTGTAGAGCGTCAGCATGCGCGGGATGTATTTTTCTTCAGCCATTTGCTCTTATACCTCCCGATTATTTGTCGAAGGCCTTGCCGCACTTGGCGCAGACGCGCACGCGCTTGCCGTCCTTCTCGGACTTCTTCACGCGGACGCCCTTTTTGCACGCGTCGCAGTACAGCATGACTTTGGAGGCATAGATCGCGGCGGGGCGCTCGATGCGGCCGCCCGCGTCGTTGGCGCTGCGGGCCTTGGTGTGACGGGTGACGATGTTCACGCCTTCCACCAGAACCTTGCCGGCCTTGGGCTGCGCAGCCAGAACGGTGCCGGTCTTGCCCTTGTCTTTACCGGAAATGACGACGACGGAGTCGCCGGTCTTGATATGCATTTTCTTAGGAATCGACATCTTTCGGCCCCCTCTTACAGTACTTCGGGCGCGAGAGACACGATCTTCAGGAAGTCGTGCTCACGCAGTTCCCTTGCCACCGGCCCAAAAATACGGGTGCCGCGGGGCTGTTTCTGGTCGTTGATGATGACGGCCGCGTTGTCGTCGAAACGAATGTAGGAACCGTCGCTGCGGCGGGTGCCCTTCTTCGAACGAACGATAACGGCCTTGACGACGTCGCCCTTTTTGACAACACCGCCGGGAGAGGCAGTCTTGACGGAAGCGACGATGGTGTCTCCGATGTTGGCCGAACGACGGAACGAACCGCCAAGCACTCGGATGCACATGATTTCTTTCGCGCCGGTGTTATCGGCGACTTTCAAACGCGTTTGCGGCTGAACCATGTTAACTCCTCCTTATCTGGCGCGTTCGACGACTTCGACCAGACGCCACCGCTTTTCGCGGCTGAGCGGACGCGTCTCCATGATGCGGACGCGGTCACCGACTTTCGCGGTGTTCTCCTCATCGTGCGCCTTAAACTTGGTCGTCTTATTCACCGTCTTGCCGTAGAGCGGATGCAGCACCTTGGTGCGCACGGCCACGACAATGGTCTTATCCATGCTGTCGCTGACGACGACGCCGACACGGGTTTTGCGATTCGCGCGGGAAACTTCTGACATTGCAATTTCCTCCTTTCAACCCGTTACTGCGCCTGTGCGTCGAGCTGACGCATACGGATGACGGTATGGACTCTGGCGATGTTTTTCTTGCACTCCCCGATGAGCATGGGGTTCTGCAGCTGGCCCGTGGCAAGCTGGAAGCGAAGGTTGAAAAGCTCGCCCTTCAGATCCTTGAGCTTTGCTTCAAGCTCCGGCATGGTCAAATCGGCGTATGCATTTTTAGCCATCGATGCCCACCTCGTCTTTCTGATCTTCGCGCTTGATAAAGCGGGTTTTCACCGGCAGTTTGTGGCCCGCAAGACGGAGCGCTTCGCGCGCGGTCTCCTCGGGGACGCCGGCAATCTCAAACAGGACACGGCCGGGTTTGACGACCGCAACCCAGTACTCGGGCGCGCCTTTACCGGAACCCATGCGGGTCTCGGCGGGCTTGGCGGTAACGGGTTTGTCCGGGAAAATTTTGATCCAGACCTGACCGCCGCGGCGGGTATAACGCGTCATGGCGACACGAGCCGCTTCGATCTGGTTGGAGGTGATCCAGCAGGGCTCCAGAGCCTCGAGGCCATAATCACCGTAGGCAAGGAAGTTGCCGCGATGGGCGGCACCCTTCATGCGGCCGCGGAAAACCTTGCGGCGCTTTACTCTTTTCGGCATCAACATTTTTAGCGGCCTCCCTTTTTCTCGGTGGCAAAGCCCTTCTTCTGAGGAAGGATCTGCCCTTTGTAGATCCAGACCTTGACGCCGATGCGTCCGTAGGTCGTGTGCGCCTCGGCAAAGCCGTAGTCGATATCGGCGCGCAGGGTCTGCAGCGGGATGGAACCCTCGTGGTAGCCCTCGCTGCGGGCGATTTCGGCGCCGCCCAAGCGACCGCCGACCTGCGTCTTGATGCCCTTGGCGCCGGCCTTCATCGTGCGGCCGATCGCCTGCTTGAGCGCGCGGCGGAACGAAATGCGGCGCTCCAGCTGAGAGGCGATGTTCTCGGCGACCAGCTGCGCGTCCAGATCGGCGTTGCGGATCTCGACGACGTTCAGCGCGATCGTCTTGCCGGTCATCGCAGCCAGATCCTTGCGGATGGCTTCGACGCCCGCACCGCCGCGGCCGATGACGATACCGGGACGCGCGGTGAAGATGTTAACGGTAATTTTACCGGCTGCTCTCTCGATCTCGATCTTGGAAACGCTCGCGTCGGCAAGCTTTTCCTTCAGATGCGTGCGGATCTTGTGATCCTCGATAAGAAAGTCGGCAAAGTGTTTCTTGTCGGCATACCAACGGGTATCCCAGCCCTTGATAACGCCTACGCGGGCTCCGTGCGGATTAACTTTCTGGCCCATAATACCCTCCTGCCTTACTCTTTCTCGTCCAAGATGATGGTGATGTGGCTCGTGCGCTTACGAATCGGCGCAGCGCTGCCGCGCGCACGGGGGCGATAGCGGCGAAGCGTGGGGCCGGGGCCCACGAACGTCTCGGCGACATAGAGCATGTCGCGGTTCATCATCTGATTGTTCTCCGCATTGGCGGCGGCGCTCAAAAGGAGCTTGCGCACCACGGGCGCGGAAGATTTGGGGGTGTACGCCAAAATCGCATCCGCTTCCGCAACGGACTTGCCGCGGATCAGGTCGAGCACGATGCTGACCTTCTTGGGGCTGATGCGGATATAGCGAGCGACCGCATAGGGGCGGCGGTCACGATTTTCCTCGCGGAAAGCCGCTTTGGTTTTCATTCTCGTTGCCATTTGAAAAATCCTCCCTATCAGCGTCCGCCGGACGATTTCTCGCCCGCGTGGCCGCGGAACGTGCGGGTGGGCGCGAACTCACCCAGTTTGTGGCCAACCATTTCCTCGGTGATGTAGACGGGCACATGCTTGCGGCCGTCGTGCACGGCGATGGTATGACCGACAAACTCCGGGAAGATGGTCGAAGCACGGGACCAGGTACGGACGACCTTTTTCTCGTTCTTCTCATTCATCTCGGCAATCTTCTTAAAAAGGCTTTCGCTTACGAAAGGTCCTTTCTTAACCGATCTTGACATCTTTTCCTGAAGCCTCCTTGTCCTTAAATCCAGCGCCCATTACTTGGAGTAACGGCGACGGACGATAAACTTGTCGCTGGGCTGGTTCTTCTTGCGGGTGCGATAACCCATGGCCGGCTTGCCCCAGGGGGTCAGCGGGCTGGGCATACCGACGGGGCTCTTGCCCTCGCCGCCGCCGTGCGGGTGATCGCAGGGGTTCATGACCACGCCGCGGACGGTGGGACGAACGCCCATGTGACGCTTGCGGCCGGCCTTACCGATGGAGACGTTCTCATGATCCAGATTGCCGACCTGGCCGATCGTGGCCTTGGCGCCCATCGGGATGCGGCGAACCTCGCCGGAGGGAAGGCGAACCTGCGCATAGAGGCCTTCTTTGGCCATCAGCTGAGCGGCGGTGCCTGCCGCGCGGCAAAGCTGGCCGCCCTTGCCGGGCAGAAGCTCGATGTTGTGGAGCATGGTGCCAAGCGGGATGGCGGAAATGGGAAGCGCGTTGCCGGGGCGGATGTCCGCGCCCTCGCCGCTCATGAGCATGTCGCCGACTTTCAGCGTGTCGGGAGCGATGATGTAGCGCTTCTCGCCGTCGACGTAATGCAAAAGAGCAATGTTCGCGCTGCGGTTGGGATCGTATTCGATCGTGGCGACGCGGGCGGGGATGCCGTCCTTGTCGCGCTTGAAGTCGATCACACGATACTTCTTCTTCACGCCGCCGCCCTGATGACGGACGGTGATGCGGCCGGCCGCGTTACGGCCCGCGACGCTCTTCTTGACACGGAGGAGCGATTTTTCGGGCTTGTCGGTGGTGATCTCCTCAAACGCGGAGACGGTCATGAAGCGGCGGGCCGGGGAAGTCGGCTTAAAATTTTTGATCGCCATTTTGATTTCTCCTCCCTATCAATACATACCCTCGAAGAACTCGATGGCCTTGCTGGCGTCGGTCAGCGTGACGATCGCTTTCTTCACCTCGGGGGTGCGGCCGCTGTTTCTGCCCATGCGCTTGATCTTGCCCTGGGTGCGAAGCGTGTTGACCTTCGCAACCTTGACGCCGAACAGCGCCTCGACGGCCTGTTTGATCTCGGTCTTGTTGCTGTGAATGTCGACCTGGAAGGTGTAGCGCTTCTCGGCGATGCCGTAAGAGCTCTGCTCCGTCAGGATCGGACGAATGATAACGTCTTGATAATGTTTCATCAGGCGTAAACCTCCTCAATCTTCTCGACGGCGGCGCGGGTGAGAACCAGCGTGTCGTACTTGAGGATGTCAACCACGTTGAGCGTGTTGACAAGCAGGGTCTTGGCGCCGGTGATGTTGCGCACGGAGCGGGACACGTTCGTGTCGACTTCGGGCAGAACCACAAGCGCGCGGGCGCCGGCGCCGATGTTCGCGAAGATCTTCTTCATCTCGGCGGTCTTGGGGGCGTCCAGCTTCAGCTCGTCGAGCACGATGACCGCTTTGTCCGCAACCTGGGCGGAAAGAGCGCTCTTCATGGCAAGACGGCGGACTTTCTTGTTCACATGCAGCGTGTAAGTGCGGGGCTTGGGGGCGAACACGACGCCGCCGTGCGTGAACTGCGGCGCACGGTTGGACGCGTGACGGGCGCGGCCGGTGCCCTTCTGGCGGTAAATTTTACGGCCGCCGCCGCGCACCTGCGTGCGGGTCAGGGCGCTCTGCGTGCCCTGGCGGCGATTGGCAAGAATCGCGCGCACGACTTCGTGCATGACGGGCACGTTGGGTTCGATTCCGAAGATACCGTCGGAAAGCTCGATCTCGCCAACACTCTGGCCCGAAATGTTCATCAATGCAACCTTAGGCATGACTGTCCTCCTTTATTTCCTTCAAAGCTGAGCACTGCGTCAAGCCTTGACCGACTCGCGCACCGTCACCAGAGCGCCGCGGATGCCGGGAACGGAACCGCTGATCAAAAGCAGGTTGCGCTCGGCGTCCACACGGACGACCTTCAGGTTCTGGATCGTGACCTTTTCGCTGCCGTAATGACCGGCGAGCTTACGGTTCTTGAACACGCGGGAAGGATTGCTGCTTGAACCCAGGGAACCGGGGCGGCGGTGGAAGCGGGACGCACCGTGAGATTTACGGCCGCCCTTGGCGTTCCAGCGCTTGATGACGCCGGCGGTGCCGTGGCCCTTGCTCGTGGCGGAAACGTCGACCTTGTCGCCCTCGGCGAAGATGTCGGCGCGGATTTCCTGACCGACTTCGTAATCGGCGCTGTTGTCGAAGCGGAACTCGCGAAGGTAACGCTTCGCTTCGACGCCGGCCTTGGCATAATGCCCGGCGACCGGCTTGTTGACCAGTTTCTTGCGGATATCGCCGAAGCCGACCTGAACGGCTTCATAGCCGTCGCGCTGCAGGCTCTTTTGCTGCACCACGACACAGGGGCCCGCTTCCACGACCGTGACGGGAATGACGGTGCCGTCCTGCGCAAAAATCTGGGTCATACCGAGTTTCTTTCCCAGAATCGCTTTCTTCATGATGTCCTCCTTTGCCTGCTTACAGCTTGATCTCGATGTCCACGCCCGCGGGCAGGTCCAGTCGCATCAGAGCGTCCACCGTCTTGCTGGTGGGGTCCAGAATGTCGATCAGGCGCTTATGGGTGCGCATCTCAAACTGTTCGCGCGAATCCTTGTACTTATGAGGAGCACGCAGGATCGTAACGATCTCCTTTTCCGTCGGCAGCGGGATGGGACCCGATACCTGAGCGCCGGTGCGCCGGGCGGCATCCACGATGCGCTCGGCAGCCATGTCGATCAGCACGTGCTCGTAAGCCTTGAGTTTAATGCGGATTCTCTGTTTGGCCATTGGTCTTCCTCCTTGGTTGTTCTCAAATACACTCAGCCGTGTGTGTCGCACCGTCTAGTTTCTCGACGGCGCTCACCCTGAGCCCGTCGCCCGATTGTCGGACATGGTCCACGGAAACTACCCGGCCTGGCCGGCAACCTTCCGCTTCATCCCTTTGAGAATAGGTCGCAACTTGTGTAGTATACAACAGCTCGTGTGTTTGTGCAAGTATTTTCAAAATCTTAATAAAATCTTAAACCGAGACCCCCGGGTCTCGCAAGGAAACCCGGGCGTTCGGTTTAAAATTCGTATGGACTTAGCCTTTAGTCTTCGACGATCTGCGCGACGACGCCGGCGCCGACGGTGCGGCCGCCTTCACGGATTGCGAAGCGAAGGCC
>CAKTSO010000018.1 GCA_934613185.1 uncultured Clostridia bacterium
CCTGAAGGCCGTTGTGGTCCAAAATGAAGACGAGATTGTCAAGGCCGTATTTGTACGCCGTCATGATCGCTTCCCAGATCTGGCCTTCGTCCATCTCGCCGTCGCCGACGATGACGAAGACGCGGCTGTTCGTCTTGTCGTGCTTCAGCGCAATCGCCATGCCGACGCCGACGGAAAGCCCCTGCCCGAGCGAACCGGTCGAAATGTCGATCCCGGGGCACTTTTTCATGTCGGGATGCCCCTGCAAAATCGAACCCTCGCGCCGCAGCGTGTCCAGCACTGACTTATCAAAATAGCCGCGCGCGGCAAGCGCCGCGTACTGAATCGGGCAGACGTGCCCCTTGGAGAGAATGAAACGGTCGCGCAGCGGCCACTTCGGATCCTTCGGCTTCAAATTCAATTCGTCAAAGTACAGCGCCGCCACAATGTCCGCGCACGACAGACTTCCGCCCGGATGTCCCGACTGCGCCTTGTAGATCATCGTCACCGCGCTTTTTCGAAGCTCGCGCGCACGCTCGCGCAGCTCGTCGATCTTCTGCTGTGATACCATCGTTGTCCTTTCCCGCCCCGTGATTCGCGAGACATATTGTAGAATGTAGGATGTTTATGTTTCCATTATAAGCTTTCAGGTTTTATCTGTCAACAAAAACACAAAACAAATTATTCCGTGATGATCCCCTTCAGATACGGCAGATTATACGTCCCCCGCACGACCGCGCCGACGCTCTCGCCCGCCGCGTTTTTCTGCGAAATCAGTTCAAACAGACGGCGGTGCGCGTCAAAAAACTTTTCGCGCAGCGCCTCCGTCGTCATCAAGTGCGCGACCGTCTGATAGCGGATCTGATGCGTGATGATATTGACCGTGTCGTTGATGTTCCGCACAAGCGGGTTGTGCGTCATCTGGCAGATCACGTCGTGAAACGCCACATCGGCGCGGAACACGTCGTCGATCGGGCATCCCCCGTCGATCTTCTTTCCGAGTTCCTCCAGCTTTTCGCGCAGCAAAACGAGGTCTTCTTCCGTTCCCTGGTGAAGCGCAAGCTCCACGACGCCCGTTTCGATCATCTCGCGAATCTGCATGACGTCGCGCTGCGAGCTGCCCGCGCTCAAAATGATCTGATACAAAAGCGGGTTAAACATGCGCACGCTCGCGCCGCTGCAAACGAACGTCCCCTCCGCGCGGCGGATCTCCAGAACGCCGAGATACACCAGAATCTTGATCGCTTCGCGCACGGAATTGCGGCTGACACCGAGGCTCTGCGACAGTTCGAATTCCGTCGGAATCTGATCGCCCGGGGCCAGCTTTCCCGCAATGATCCACTGCGTGATCTGATCCAGCACGCGCTGCACGACGGAATCCGTCCCGATCTTCTGTATCTGCTCCAGTTTCGCCACGTTGTTACCCGCTTACCCTTTCATCGTCCTATGTTGTCCTTAGTGTAACACGACGAGGGGAAAAAGAAAAGATGGAAATCTCACGGTCTTCTATACTTCAGAACCAATTCAAACAAAATGAATTTCTTTGTTTATCATAATTTCACCCTTGATGAACAATGCTTCTTTTGACATAATATTATTGAATAATTACGAGGTGGCACTTATGAAAAGCGATTTATTGTCTTTAATTGAAAAACTGGATTCTTTAGAATCTTTATTTCATGCAACCAGTCACACTACTCCTTCAAAAGTCAATGTAGTCTATGACAGAACTGAATTTTCCGCATGGAAACGAGAACTACAGTTTGAATTAGAAGGAATCAACAATCGAACACACGATAAATTCATTTGGGATACATTAACGCTTCTTAACCAAGGGTTTAATGGCTGGAACGATGAACATTCATATAAGGAGTTAAGAGGATGCCTTTTAACCATACGCAAAAACATCAACAAATACTATCCAACGGAAATAGACGATTTTCAAAACACTGAAGACAAAGGAGCACAGACAATGCCACAGAAAAAGCCTAAGGTTTTCATAAGCCACTCAAGCAAAGACATCGAATATGTTCGCCCTCTTGTTGAGCTTTTAGAAGATATCGGCTTAACGCAAGAACAGCTGTTTTGCTCATCGATTCCGGGATATAGCATTCCGTTAGATGAGGATATATACGATTACTTAAAAAAACAGTTCGAGACTCATAATCTCCATGTGATTTTTGTTCTTTCTGAGAATTACTATCGCAGCGTTCCTTGTATGAATGAAATGGGCGCCGCATGGATACAGCGAAACAATTACACAACAGTTTTATTGCCTGGATTTGAGTTTCAACAAATGAAAGGTGCCATCAATCCACGAAAAAATGTCTTAAAACTGGATGGAGATCCATTTGAGGTCAAAGAAAAACTTGGGCAAATTAAAAACAACTTATCACAAGAATTTGAATTAGCCCCTATTGCCGATATTCGCTGGGAACAAAAGCGAGATGCATTCATTTCTGCTGTTTCAAACGTTTCAATTATATCCACTGCCAAAGTTTCTCACCAAGTAATTAGTGAAACTGCTTTATCACTTTTGCGCTCTGCTTCTGAAACTGACGATGGAACTATACTTAAAACTGCCGATTTATCTGGTATGCACATATCAACTACGAGCCGTAGCTTTATTAATTCGCAAAAACAACGTGAGATTGCCATCTGGGAAAGCGCTTTAGATGAATTATTAAATGCAGGTCTTATAAAAAGTCATGGTACAAAAGGACTACGCTTTTCCATTACAAAGAACGGATATGACTACATTGAACAACTGGAACAATAAAGCCAAACTCCGTCTTGGCCGCAAATGGGCAGACTTGGCAGGCGCTATGTATCGTTACTACATGGTCTTTGATGAAAACGACACGGGCTTCGACGGCGCGTATCGGTTATCCGAATTCCTGGAACTGTTAAAAAAGCTCTAAGTCATCCTTCCCCAATCTTAACCATTTCGCAAGATTCTCTTTCGTGAACCTTTCACTGTGGCGTGGTATAATACGGTAACGGGTGTCGTATGCGCCCGGGGCAATGCTTGAAACAAGGAGGGTTCTTTTCCAAATGAAGAAACTCATCGCTTGGATGCTCTGCGTTGTGACGGTGCTGGCGCTGTTCATCCCCTGCGCCATGGCAGCGGGCGTCAGCGCGGGCGACGCACGCGTGGTCATCGGCGCGAATCTGACCGACGCGCAGAAAGATCAGGTCTATTCCTATTTCGGCGTGACACGCGGGAGCGTGACGGAGCTGAGCGTCAACATCGACGAGGAGCGTTCGCGTCTGGGCGGCCTCATTTCCGCCGACAAGATCGGCAGCTACTCGCTTTCGTGCATCTTCATCCGCGTGCGCAAGGAAGGCGAAGGAATCGACATTCAAACCAACAACATCAACTGGTGCAGCGCGGACATGTACAAAAACGCGCTTCTGACCGCCGGGATCACCGACGCGGAAGTCCGCATCACCGCGCCCTACCCCGTCTCCGGCACGGCGGCGCTGACCGGCGTTTACAAAGCCTATGAGGACATCACCGGCACGACGATCAGCGAGGACGCCAAGTCCGCCAGCACGCAGGAGCTCGTCGTCACGGGCAACCTTGCCGAAATGATCGGCAGCGAGGACGCGACGGCCCTTATCAATGAATTGAAGCTCCTTCTCGACGAGACCAAAAATATGTCGGACGACGAAGTTCGCGAGCAGATCGTCTCCATCGCAGGCGACATGGGCTACACGCTGACGGACGACGAAGTCACGCAAATTCTGGAACTCGTCCGAAAACTCGAAAAACTCGACGTCTCCCAGCTTCAGGACACGATCAAAAACGCCCTGAACGCCGCGGGCACGGTCAACAAAGTCTCCGAGTCGATCTCCACATTCGGACAGAAAGTCCAGGCGTTCTTCGCCAAGGTCGGCCGGTTCTTCTCCAACCTGTTCGGCGGTTCCAAAACCGAATAAAAAGTCACGAAAAGGCGCGGTTTTTCCGCGCCTTTTTTCTTTATGAAAAATGCTTATTTTGCGTTTCTTTTTGAAATTATATTTCAGTTTTTGTTTTCACAGATCGCTCCGTTTTAAAATCCGGCCTTATAAATCACACGCGTTTTTCATAGTCGATATTTCCTTATTTTTCAATGTTTTCTTAGGTTACAGTCAAATTGTATGCAAAAATCGCGTTCCGTTTTTCAAAATTCATCTTGAAATATTATTTCACAAGTGCTATGATCGTTTCATCAGATGAGCGAACGGAATCCTTGTTTGGCACGCCCATTTTGAAAACTACGCAAAACTCGAAAAAGGTGGGAAACGTTCATGGAATTCAAAGGCTTCATGCTTGAGATGATTCGTTCCGAACTGGAAGACGCCGTCGGCGTGGAAAACGTGTCGTCTCAAAGCGCCGGAAAGCTTGCGCACGGCGTGGACTATTTCTGGATCAGCCGCATGTGGGCCGATCGCGGCATGGAAGTGCCGCAGCCGGACTTTATCGTCCAGCCCGGCAGCGCCGAAGAAGTCAGCAAAGTTTTGAAGATCGCCAATTATTATAAGATCCCCGTCCACACCTGGGGCGGCGGCAGCGGTTCGCAGGGCGGCGCGCTGTGCATGGCTGGCGGCATCGCGCTGGATATCAAGCGCATGAACAAACTGATCGAGATCGATGAGCAGAGCCGCACGATCACCGCCGAGACCGGTATGATCTTCCAGCAGCTGGAATGGTACGCCAACGAGCGCGGTTATTCCTGCATGCACATCCCCTCCTGCCTGACCTGCGGCACGATCGGCGGCGCGCTGGCGCATCGCGGGATCGGCATCATGTCTACCAAGTACGGCAAGATCGACGACATGTGCACATCGATGGAAGTCGTGCTTCCCAACGGCGACATCATCCACACGCTTCCCGTTCCCAAGCACGCGGCAGGTCCCGACTTGAACCAGATCTTCATCGGCTCCGAAGGGACGCTCGGCATCATCACCAAGGCCACGTTCAAGCTGTTTGAACAGCCCGAAAACCGCCAGTTCCGCGCGTTCATGTTCCCCGACATGACCAGCGGCTTCGCGGCGGGCGCGGCGATCATGCAGAAGGTCAAGCCCTCGATCATGCGTCTGTTTGATGAAGCCGAGACCACGTCGATCATCAAGAAGATCATCGGCGTCGAGGAAAAGGGCAGCTTCATGAACCTCGCGCTGGAGGGCGACAAGCGCATCGTCGACATCGAAATGGAAATCGTCTGCGAGATCTGCGAACGCTTCGGCGGCCGCGACATGGGCAGCGAATACGGCGAAAAGTGGTATGAGAACCGCATCACGTTCTTCTATCCCGGCAACATCATGGACATCCCGCAGATGTTCGGTACGATGGACACCGTCGCCGATTACAAACACATCGAGCAGATCTACTGGGCGATGAAAAACGCCATCGAGTCCAACTTCCCCGGCGTTCGATTCATCGCGCACTGCTCGCACTGGTACGAATGGGGCACGATGATCTACGACCGCTTCATTATGGACAATCCCCCGCCCGATCCGCACGAGGCAATCCGCCTGCACAATCAGATCTGGAATGCAGGCGTCCGTGCGGCACTGGCCAACGGCGGCGTCATCAACGACCACCACGGAATCGGCCTGAAGCTGTCGCGCCTGATGAAAGAACAATACGGCCCCGCGATGCAGGTCATCGAGGGCCTCAAAAAGTCGCTGGATCCCAACGGCATCATGAACCCGTACAAACTCGGGCTGTAAGGGTAGGAGGTCACGGTCATGATTTCTGAAAAAGCAAACAAAATCGCGGACGGCTGTCGTTTTTGCTGGATGTGCCGTCACATCTGCCCCACCGGCATCGCCACCGGGCGCGAGGAATTCACGCCCCGCGCGCGCGGGCTTATGGTCTCGATGTTGAAGCGCGGCGAAGCGCTCGACGCCGACATCGCCGAGGCGTTCTTCTCCTGCGCACTGTGCGGTTCCTGCTCGAACGACTGCGTCACCGGATTTGAGCCGCCCGTATTCATTCGCGAAGCGCGCCGCGAGGCCGTCGTCGAGGAAAAACTCCCGCCCGCGGTGGAAAAAGTCGTGGAGCGCGCGCTCGATGGCGGCGATATCGTCGAAAAAACGGCGGACAATTCCGCGCTTGTCGAAAAGATCGCGTCGCTCCCCAAAACGGCGGAAGTCGCCGTCGCGCTCGGCGAGACCGCGATGAATCGTCAATGCGACCTTGCGCTTCACTTTTTGAGCGTGCTTGAAAAAGCGGGCGTCGATTTCACCGTCGTGCGCGATAAAACGGGCGGCGCACTGTTCGATCTCGTCGGCGACGTGGAGGAAGTCCGCGCGCAGGCGGACGCTTTCGTCAACGCAGCGAACGAAACGGGTGCCAGGACGATCGTCGCGCTCGACGCAACCGACGCGCGCACGCTGATCATGCAGTATCCCGAATGGGAAATGAAACTCGCCGCGCAGCCCGTCACCGCCGCCGCGTTTGTCAATGATCTCGTGAAAAACGACAAGCTGAAGCTTGAAACGCGCGACCTCGGCGTCGTCACCTATCAGGATCCCGACCATATCGTCCGCGATCTGGATCAGATGCAGCCCGCGCGCGATCTTCTTGCCGCAATGGGAATTTCCGTTCACGAAATGTTCCTGCACGGCCGCCTCGCCCGCTCCTGCGGCAACGAAGTCCTGGCCTCCTATTATCCCCATATCACCGATGAAATGGCGCGCATCCGCCTGGACGACGCCATCCGCTGCGGCGCGGACACGTTCGTCACTTCCTGCCCCGTCGATTTTGACATGACGAGCGGCAAAAACGACAAAATCCGCGTGATCGATCTGTTTACGCTGATCGACGGCGCCTGCTGACAGGCAAAAACTTCTGTATTTCCTGATCGATCGGGCCGCGCGGTGCGGAACGGCGCCGCGCCTCCGATTTTGTGATTTCACAATTCCAAACGACCCGCGAAGCCTTCGCGCTTCGCCTGACTTTGCACATTCACGGAACAAGCGCATGTTCCGTCTTGGATATTTGATCTTATCGTTTTCATAAGGAGGTACCATGAGCCTGTCTTATTTTCTCGGCGTAGACTTCGGCGGCAGTTCTTCCAAAGCGACGCTGCTGTCGAGCGAAGGCAAGGTCGTCGCCACCGCGGTGACGGAATATCCGACGTATTATCCGCACGACGGCTGGGCGGAGCAGGATCCGAAGGACTCCTACCGCGCGCTTTTGTCGAACATCAAAAAAATTCTCGATCAAAGCGGCGTCGATGCAAAACAAATCCGCGCCATCACGCTCGACGGCGCGACGCACACGAGCGTTCTTCTGGACGAACACGACGAACCCGTGCGCCCCGCCATTTACTGGACGGACCGCCGCGCCACGCGCGAGGCGGCGTATTTGGTGGAACATTACAACGACCGGCTGATGGAGCTTTCCTACAATGCTCCCAGCCCTCTTTGGACGCTCCCGCAAATCATGTGGGTGCGCGAACACGAGCCCGAAAACTTCAAACGGATCTCCAAGATCCTGTTTATGAAGGACTACGTCCGCTACCGGCTCAACCGCGATTTCGCGACCGACAGCATCGAGGCCATGGGCTGCATGTTTCTGGACGCGCGGACAAACACCTGGTCGAAAGAGCTCTGCGCGCTCGCCGGGATAGAGCCCGACATGCTCCCCCGCGTCGTCGAGCCGCACGACGTTCTTGCCCCGCTTACGGACGAAGCCTGCCGCGAGACCGGGCTTTCGCCCGACACGCTCGTTTTGGCCGGCGCGACGGACACGGTCATGGAAGTCTTCGCCTCCGGCAGCATTGCCGTGGGGCAGTCGACGATCAAACTCGCCACCGCGGGACGCATCTGCCCGATCACCGACCGCGCGTATGTGCATCCGCTTCTTGTCACCTATCGCCATCTCGTGCCGGGGCTTTGGTATCCCGGAACGGCAACAAAACAGTGCGCTGCCTCGTTCCGCTGGTATCGCGACACGTTCGGCGCTTTTGAAACGGCGCGGGAGTCCTCGCTCGGACTGGACGCCTATGCGCAAATGGACGCGGCGGCGGCCGAAGTGCCCGCCGGAAGCGACAATCTGTTCTTTCACCCGTATTTACAGGGCGAGATCACGCCGTATCTTGACAACGACCTTCGCGGCAGCTTCACGGGCATGTCCTCGTTCCACACCAAGGCGCATTTCAACCGTGCGGTTTTGGAAGGCGTGGCCTATTCGCTCAAAGAATGCTATCACGTTTTGCAGGACATGGGCATCGCCATGAACTCCGCCAGCATCATCGGCGGCGGCGCGAAGAGCGCGCTTTGGCGGCAGATCGTCTCGGATATGCTCGGCATCGAATTAAAGAAAATGGAACGTGACGATTCGTCGCTCGGATCCGCCATGCTCGGCGGCATCGCCTACGGCGCGTTCGACGGATATGAAGACTGCGTCGCGCGCTGTACAAAAGTCGCATTTCTCGTTCAGCCAAACGAAAAGAATCATACCGTCTACGAAAAAGGTTTCCAAACCTATCGTGCCATTCACGACGCGCTCGCGCCCGTGTATCACGCGCTTTTCAAATGATCCGCGTACTGGTTCTCATGAAACAGATTCCCGCGTCGGCGACGCTCGGCGTCGATCCCGAAACGGGCAGCCTCATTCGAAACGGCGAAACGCTCGTCAATCCGGCGGACGAACGCGCGCTTTCCCTTGCGCTCGCACTTCCCGACGCCGAGATCACCGTCGTCACAATGGGCCCCGCGGCGGCGCAGTCGCTGCTGCGCACCGCTGCGGCATATCCTGTTTCCCGTCTCGTGCTGATCTGCGACCGCGCCTTTGCCGGAAGCGACACCTATCAAACGGCGCGGACGCTTTCCCGCGCGATCGATCAATTGGGCGAATTTGATTTGATCTTATGCGGCCGAAGAGCGGTCGACGGCGAAACCGGCCAGGTCGGGCCGGAGCTTTCCACCATGCGACGGCTGCCGTTCGTCCCCGACGCAATGGCGCTGCGACCGGAAGGCAGTACATTATTCGTGTCGTCGCAGGACGAAGAATCCGCGCGCGAATGCAGCGTGCCTCTGCCCTGCGTCGTCAGCGTCTGCGAAGGCGCACCGCCGCTGCGTCCCGCTTCGATTTTGGGAATGCGCCGCGCGGCGAAAAAGCCGATCACGATTTTGGACAACGACATTCTTCAATTGGAAGGCTGCGGTCTTGCCGCCTCGCCCACGCGCGTGCTTCGGACAAAAACCGTCGAGCCGCCGCGAAAAAAAGCGCGCCGCACGACGGACGCGGACGAAGGCGTTCGCTGGATCGTCAATGCGCTTGGAGGGAAAGCCGATGCGTGATCTTCTGATCTTCTGTCATGTCGCTGATCCCGCCGCACAAGACGTGCTGTCCCTCGCGCGGAACGCGTTCGAGCTTGCAAAAGCGCACGGGCTTCGGCTGCGCGCGCTCGCAATCTGCGAAACGCTCGATCAAAAAAACATCGATGCGCTTGCCGCCTGCGGCTGCGAGATCGTCGATCATCTGGCGCTTTTCCCCGCGCCCGAGACGAACGACGGCGTCGCGGAACCCGCCGCAAAGCTCATCCGAAGCATCGCCCCCGAAATCGTTCTTTTCAGCGCAAAGCCGAAGACGCGGCTTCTCGCCGCGCAGATCGCTGCGCTTTTAAGCACGGGGCTCACAGCCGACTGCTGCGATCTTTCGATCGAAAACGATCTTTTGGTGCAGACACGTCCCGCATTCGGCGGCAATCTTCTGGCGTCGATCGTCTGCCCCGAGGTGCGTCCGCAGATGGCGACCGTTCACCCGTTCGCGCTGCCGTCTCTGCCGCCGCTTACAGAATATCCGGCGGCGCAAGTCAACGAGCATCGCGCCGACATCCGCCCCGTCGTTTCTCTCCTGTCGCAAACGCTCGGCGGCGACAACACGCTTTCCCGCGCAAACATCGTGCTCTGCGGCGGGAACGGACTGGACGCGGAAGATTTCGCGCTTCTGTCGCGCATCTGCGGCAAAACCGGCGCGGCAATGGGCGCCACGCGCGTCGCCGTCAACGACGGCCGCGCGCCCTATCGCTGTCAAATCGGACAGACGGGCGTCGGCATTCAGGCGGACGTTTACGTCGGTTTCGGCGTGTCGGGCGCGGTGCAGCATATCGCGGGCATGAAGCGCTGCCGAACGATCATCGCCGTCAATCTCGATCCCAAAGCGCCCATCGCGGACTACTGTGATCGATTAATCTGCGCCGACGCAAAAAATATTCTTCGCCGCATCGCCTCTGCGCTTGCAATCTGACGTCTGCGGCAGTATGCTAAAAATAACGATTACGGCTTTCTTCCCGAAAGAAAACGGGAACACAAATAAACAGCATTCGAAAGGAGTCTTTTCATGAACTTCAAAAAGACGTACGTCCCCAAGGAAGGCTTCACCAAGCTCTGCGCGATCGGCGAAAGCACGATGAAACACTTAGAGTTCGGCATCATCGAACTTTCCAAAAACGGCGAGCTGACCTTTGAGACCGAAGACCGCGAAACGGCGTTCATCATTTTGGGCGGCTGCGCGGACTTCACCAGCGACCGGGGGACGTATTTGAACGTCGGCAAACGCCGCACCGTCTTCGAAGGCAAGGCCGAGGCCGTGTATTACGGGCCGCACGCCAAGATCCGCATCTTCACGCCGTGGAAAGTGAAGATCGCCGTGTGCCAGACGCCGTGCGATGAAGAGGTCGAATCCGAGCTCATCACGCAGGACAAGGTCAAGGCCGTCATGCTCGGCAAACCCACCTGGCGCCGCGAGACGCATTTCGTCGTCGGCGCGGGCAACAACGCCAAGCACCTTTGCATCGGCGAGGCGTGGTGCGATCCCGGCAACTGGGCCGGTTTCCCGCCGCACAAGCACGACACCGACGACATGCCGACCGAGGGCATTCTGGACGAAGTGTATTACTTCCTCTTCCAGCCGGAACAGGGCTTCGCCGTGCAGTGCACCTACAAAGACGGCGAGTTCGACGAGACGTACCGCGTGAAGAACAACGATCTGGTCGAGTTCCCCCGGGGATATCATACGACCGTCGGCGCGCCCGGCTACAACACCTACTTCCTGTGGGCGATGGCCGGCGAGCACAAGGGCTTCTATCGCTCCAACGATCCCGAACACGATTGGGTCAGCGCCGTGGAGAACTTCATGACGCGGCATCAGCTCGGCTGATCGAATTTAAGCGCGACAAAAAACGATGTGGGAAACCACATCGTTTTTTTGTTATTCGCATTGATAAACGATCGGCAGACGCGCGCCCATGCGGCAGAGCAGTTCGTTGCTGATGCTTCCCGCCCGCGCCGCCGTGTGCGCCGCGTCGATCGGACTGTCCGTTTTGTCGTCGATCAGCACGACCTCGTCGCCGACATTCACGTTTTCCATATCCGTCACGTCGACGGCAAGTTGATCCATGCAGATGCGCCCGACGATCGGGCAAAGCGTTTTGCCGATGCGCACGCACGCGCCGGAATCGGACAGGCTTCTCGGAAATCCGTCGCCGTAACCGATCGGCACGATGGCGATCCGGCTGTCCCGCCGCGTGCAAAACGCCCTGCCGTACCCTACCGTTTCGCCTTTCGACACATTTTTAAGCAAAACCACGCGCGATTTGAGCGAAAGTACAGGCAAAAGATCGAGCTGCAGCAGCGTTTGATCGTTCGGCGCGGAGCGCACGCCGTAAAGCGCAATCCCCGCACGGACGTAATCGCATCGAAGTTTCGGCTCGTTTAAAAGGCCGTAGCTGCTTTGGATGTGAATTTTGGGGATCGGAAGCCCCGCCGCTTTCATGCGGTCAATCAACGCGTAAAACCGGCAAATCTGTTCTTCGGTAAAGGCGTGGTCGTCCGGCCGCAGGCTGTCGGCGCAGCATAAATGCGTGAATATGCCTTCCACCTTCAAATTCTTCATCCGAAAAATGCGCCGCACCGACGCCAAATCGTCCGCGGCGATGCCCAGGCGATGCATTCCGGTGTCGACCGCAAGATGAACGCGAACGGGAACGTTTTGGCGGTTCAGCCGCTCGGCGTAAGAAAAATCGATCAAAGTCTGCGTCAAACGATATTTCTTTAAATCCTTCGCGCGACGTTCGTCCGTGAATCCCAAAATCAGGATCTCGCCCCGAATCCCGCCGCGCCGAAGTTCGATCCCCTCATCGATCGTCGCGACGGCGAACGCTTTGACGCCGTTTTTCTCCAAATGCGCCGCCACAGGGCACGCGCCGTGTCCGTACGCCCGCGCTTTCACGACCGCCATCAGCTCGCAGTTTTTCGGCATCGCGCTTTGCAGCACCGCCGCGTTATGCGCCAATCGATCGAGATTCACCTCCAAATACGCGCGCTCCGTCTTTTTGTCATGGCGCGTCTTTCTGCCGAACCGTTCCCACATCCACGCCCCGCAAAAACCGAACGCCGCCGACAGCACGCAGACCAAAAGATAGAACACGAGATGATCTTCAACCAAAAGCTTCTGCAAATGCAGCGCTTTGGCCAAACCCCGAACCAGTACGATCATCATCGGATGGATCAGATAGATCAGCATCGAAGCGGTGCGAAGCCCCCGCACGCGCCGCCCTTTGAAACGCAGCAGAATTTGAAAAAGAAACCACGAACTCGGAAGAAGGAAGATCGTCATGCTGTCATGGCGCGGAACGTCATATCTTCGAAGCAGCAGCGCCTCCGCCGTCATGAGGATCATACCAACGGCAAACCCCGCCGACGCTGCAGGCAGCGAAAGCGTTCGCTTTTTCTCCGCGAGCGCGCCACCGAGCAGAAGAAAGATCGGCGCGAAAAACAGCCCGTTTCGCGTGTAGGAAAACGCCGTAAAGAACACATCGTAAAGCGATCCGAGCACGGGAACGCGCGCCGCCAGTCCGTAATAACTGTCGCCGAACAGACCGACCAGATACAGCGCAGCCGCGACCGTCAGCGCCGCGTGATAATCCAATCGGCGCACCAGATGCCGCGCGATCAACATTCCCAGCATGGCGGCGGGCAGATACCATAAATGATACATCGTCCCGTCAAAGACGATTTTTCGAAAAAGATCGGAGACGCTTCCCGAAAAATAGCCGCCGTAAACGCTCAGCGGGAGATACAGCACGATCCCCGCCGCGTACAGTGCCGCCGTCTTTTGCATGAACCGCCGCAGCCGTTCCCCATTCGTTTCGTAACGCGAAAGCGTGAAATACCCTGAGGCCATAAGGAAGAACGGCACGGCGAGCCGCGCGACGACCCGCGTCAACAGGAAATCAGCCGCCGCAGACCGATCGGCAAGCGGCGATATATGGATCGCAGCGACCAAAAAGGCGGCGGCAAGGCGCATGCGATCGACGCCCGTTTCACACTTTTGTCGATTCATTGTCGTTTTCTCCGCCCGCGTACAGTCCGAGCAGCTTATTGAGCATCTGCCCAAAAGAAAGTCCCGCGCCCTTCATCATGTTGGGAAAGCGGCTGTGCGCCGTAAGCCCCGGGATGGTGTTGACCTCGTTGAAGACGAGTTCGCCGTCGGGGCGCAGGAACATATCCACACGCGCAAAGCCCGAACACCCGAGCGCGCGATAGATGACCTTCGCCGTCTCCAAAATCCGCTTTTCCATCTGTTGATCGACCCGCGCGGGCATGTGAATGCGCGACGTTTTGAGCGTGTATTTTTCCGTGTAATCGAAAAATCCGCGGGAAAGCTCGATCTCGTCCGCGCGGCCGACCGTCAGCTCGTCGATCCCCATGACGGCGCAGCCGACTTCAAAACCATCGACGGCTTCCTCCGCGATCGCTTCGGAATCATAGCAAAGCGCAAGACGCACGGCATCTTCCAGCTCGCTTTTCGCGTTCACTTTCGTCATGCCGATGGACGATCCGCCGCGAAGCGGTTTGACGAAAATCGGATAACGAAGCGTTCGATCGATCTCTTCGATCGCCGAAGCCGCCCGCGTTTTTGGAAATGCGATCGCTTTGGGCACGGAAACGCCCGCGAGGCCGACGAGCCGATGCGCGCGGTCTTTGTCCATGCAAAGCGCCGAACAAAGCGTCCCGCAGCCGACGACCGGGATCCCCGCGAGCTCCAACATCCCCTGCACCGTCCCGTCTTCGCCGTTTTTGCCGTGCAGCACGGGAAACGCAAGATCGATTCGCCGCATCCGCCAACCATTGTCGTTTTCCCAAAAGCCCTTGACCGAACGATTCTGCGAAAAGACGACGTCATGCAGATGCGCCGCGTCTTCACACCACGTTCCCGCCGCGATGTTTGAAATCTCGCCCGTGTAGCGATACCACTCGCCCGCTTTCGTAATGCCGATCGGAATCGCCTCGTATGTTTCCGCGTCGATGTTCTCCAAAACGGCGTGCGCCGATTGCAGCGACACTTCATATTCGGAAGAATGTCCGCCGAATAACACCGCGATCTTCTTTTTGTCCATACCTACACCTCTTTCCCTCTGTTTTCATGCACTGGCTCGGGCGCTTTTATCACAAACAAAAAGCCCCGTCTTTCGTACGAGCATCATTGTACGAAAAACGGAGGCGTTGTTTCGGCGTTTCGCCGCACGGGCATTCTCTTTTTCTCTTCGCAAATTCTTACGATTTTCCTACGAAAGCGGCAGCGTGACGGTGAACGTCGCCGTGTCGTTCGCGCTTTCGGCCTCGATCCTGCCGCCGTGCAGCTCCACGATCTGTTTTGCGATCGCAAGCCCGAGCCCTGCGCCGCCGCGAGAGCTTCGCGCCGCATCCAAACGATAAAACTGCTCGAAAATGCGCGCCAGCTTCTCTTTCGGGATCGTATCGCCGCGATTTTGAAAGCGAACGGCGACCGCGTTTTCCGAAAGCTGCACCGAAACTTCGATCTCGCTTTCCGGATAACCGTAGAGCACGGCGTTTCGCAGAAGGTTGTCGAACACGCGCTGCATCCGCTCGGCGTCGCAGCGAATCATCAGCGTCTGCGGCGCCTGCAGCCGGCAGATCAGCTTCTTTTCGTTCAGCATCGGCTGAAATTCAAAAATCAACTGCTCCAAAAGCCGCGTCAAGTCGATCGTCCCGTATTGGAGCGTGATCGTCGAAAGATTAAAGCGCGTGATCTCGAAGAACTCGTTGATCAAGTCTTCCAACCGCTGCGCCTTATCCAGCGCGATCGACAGGTATTTTTCCCGCAGCTGCGGCGAGATCTCTCCCTCGTCGCGCAGGAGCGTCAAATAGCCCATCACGGAGGAAAGCGGCGTCTTTAAGTCGTGCGCCAGATACATGACAAGGTCGTTTTTGCGCTGTTCGGCCTCGTCGCGCCGGCGAAGATTTTCCCGAAACCGCGCCTTTGCAAGATTCAATTCCATTTCTGCGTCGGCCAACTCTTCCGGCAGAACGACGTCGGGCGCGTCGGGTTCGGACAGCGCCTTCGCCGCCTCGATCACATCATCCAGATAGGAAAGCGGCCGTTTGATCGCCATGATCATTAAAACGGCACAGCCGATCAACATGACGACCAAAATGAAAACCGGCGCTATCGCCTGCAGTGTCTTCAGTACACCATAAAGGGGCGAGTCGTCATACCAGACAAACTGCGTGCAGATCAGCCGCGCCAGAAGGTACCCGCCCGCCAGCACGACAAAGAGAACCAGCGTCGATGCAAAAAAGCGATTGAATACGCTTCTGGAAAGGCGCGAATACGATTTTCGTTTATTCGATCTCATAGCCGACACCCCAGATCGTTTTGATGAATTTCGGATTCCGCGCGGGCTCGCCCATTTTTTCCCGAAGACGTCCGATATGCGCCATGACGGTATTGTTATTGTCCCAAAACTTCTCCTTCCAAACAGCTTCGAACAATTCTTCGGACGTCACGACCTTCCCCTGATGTTCGCAAAGATACCAAAGCAGGGAAAATTCCGTCGGCGTCAGCGAAAGCTCTTTGCCGAACAACACGCATTTATGGCTGTCGCGATTGATGAGAAGGCCGCGAATGTCAAATTCGTTCTTCTCCGCTTCCCGCAAAGGGGACGCATTGTAGCGCTGCGCGCGCCGAAGCTGCGTTTTCACGCGCGCGACGACCTCCAGCGGGTTGAACGGCTTTGTGATGTAATCGTCCGCGCCGATCGTCAGCCCCATGATCTTGTCTTCGTCCGCCACCTTCGCCGTCAGCATGATCACCGGGAAAAAGTGCTTTTCCCTGATTTTTCGACAAACGGAAAAGCCGTCCGTATCGGGAAGCATGATATCAAGGATCGCCAGATCGGGCGCGTCTTCCGCGACGCTTTTCAGCGCGTCCGCCCCGTTGTCAAACGTTTGAACGCAATAGCCGTCGTTTTCCAGATAAAGCTTCAAAAGATCGGCGATCTCTTTTTCGTCGTCAACGACGAGGATCTTTTCGTTCATCGCTGCTCCTTTTCTTTCAAATTTCGTTTTCCGCATTATAACATATCCCGCGCAAAAACAAAAAACTGTCGTCGGAAAAAAAGGGCGCTTTCGTTTTGAAAGCGTCCCTGTAAAGTTCATGATCCGTTCACGCTTTTCCCGGGGAATGCGCCGTCAGATGCGCGCCACGCCGCTCTTTCTGGCGGCTTCGGCGACGGCGGCGGCGACGGTCGGACCGACGCGCTTATCGAACGCAAGCGGAATGATCGTCCCGGCGGCAAGCTCCTCTTCGCTGACGAGCGACGCGAGCGCCTCGGCGGCAGCGAGCTTCATCTCGTCGTTGATGTCGCTTGCGCGCACGTCGAACGCACCGCGGAAGATGCCGGGGAAGACCAGAACGTTGTTGATCTGGTTTGGATAATCGCTGCGGCCGGTGGAGACGATCTTCGCGCCCGCGGCGTAAGCCTCTTCGGGGAAGATCTCGGGCGTGGGGTTGGCACAGGCGAAGATGATCGCGTCACGGTTCATCCGCTCGACCATTTCTTTTTTGAGGATGCCGGGCGCAGAGACGCCGATGAAGATATCGGCGTTGTCGATCACATCGTTAAGGCCGCCGGTCTTGCCTTCTTTGTTCGTCACAAGCGCCATCTCGTCGAGCGTCTTGTTCATGCCCTCGGGGCGGCCGGTGTACACGACGCCGTATTTGTCCGTCAGCGTAATGTCGCGATAGCCCGCCTTCAGGAGCATTTTGGCGATCGCGACGCCCGCCGCGCCCGCGCCGGACATGACGACTTTGACGTCTTCTTTCTTTTTGCCGACGATCTTCAGCGCGTTGGTCAGGCCCGCAAGCACGATAACGGCCGTGCCGTGCTGGTCGTCGTGGAAGACGGGGATGTCGCACTTTTTCTTCAGTTTTTCTTCGATCTCAAAGCAGCGGGGCGCCGCGATATCCTCAAGGTTGATGCCGCCGAAGGAGCCGGAGATCAGATAGATCGTGTTGACGATCTCGTCGACATCCTTGCTCTTGATGCAAAGCGGGAAGGCGTTGACGCCGCCGAACGCCTTGAACAGCACACATTTGCCCTCCATGACGGGTATGCCCGCCTCGGGGCCGATGTCGCCGAGGCCGAGAACGGCCGTGCCGTCGGTCACGACGAGGCACATGTTCTGACGGCCCGTCAGTTCATAGCTTTTATTGATGTCGTCGCGAATCGCAAGGCAGGGCTGCGCCACGCCGGGCGTGTACGCAAGCGACAGATCGTCACGCGTGGCAACGGGGACTTTGGAGACGATGTCGATCTTGCCCTTCCATTCGCCGTGCAGGCGAAGCGACTCTTTTGCGTAATCCATAAAACAATATCCTCCTTCAAATTGATCCCAAATTCGTCAGTTTCCCGCCATTTTTTCGGGGCAGAAGACGCGGTCGAATTCTTCCGCCGACAAAAGATTCAGCGCAAGGCACGCCTCGCGGATCGTCGTGTCGTGTTCGAAGGCGTATTTTGCCGCCTTCGCCGCGTTTTCATAGCCGATATACGGGTTCAGCGCCGTGACCGTCATGAGGCTTCGATGAAGATTCTCGCGCATTTTCTCCTCGTTTACGCGAAGGCCGCAGAGGCAGTGCTCGCAGAACGATTCCATCGCGTCGGACAAAAGGCGCACGCTTTGAATGTAGTTGTACGCCGTGACCGGCTGATAGACGTTGAGTTCAAAATTGCCCTGCGACGCCGCAATCCCGATCGTCACGTCGTTGCCCATGACCTGCGCGGCGCACATCGTCAGCGCCTCGCACTGCGTGGGGTTAACCTTGCCCGGCATGATGGAGCTGCCCGGCTCATTCGCGGGGATCGTGATCTCTCCCAGACCGCAGCGCGGACCGGAGGCAAGATGGCGCACGTCGTTGGCGATTTTCATCAAATCGGCCGCCAGCGCACGGATCGCGCCGTGCGACGCGGCGACGGAGTCAAGCGACGTCAGCGCATGAAACTTGTTTTCGGACGCGGCGACGGGAAGTCCCGTCAATTTTCGAATCTCTTCCGCGGCGGCTTCGTCGAAGCCCTTCGGCGCGTTCAATCCCGTTCCGACCGCCGTGGCGCCCAAAGCGATGCGCCCCACGTTCGGCACGGACGCTTTGATCAAAGACCGTGCGTTTTCCAGCATCCCGCGCCAGCCGGAAACTTCCTGACAAAAACGAATCGGCACGGCGTCCTGCAAATGCGTCCGCCCCGTCTTGACGACATCGGGATTGTCGCGTTCGATGCGCGCCAGCGCCAGGATCATCCCGTCGATCGCCGGGAAAAGGCGGCTGTGCAGCGCGCGCAGCGCCGCGATGTTCAGCGCGGACGGGAACGTGTCGTTTGAGCTTTGCGACATATTGACGTGATCGTTCGGATGCAGAAGCTTTTCCCCGCAAATCATATTGCCGCGGTTGGCGATCACTTCGTTTAAATTCATATTCGTCTGCGTGCCGCTGCCCGTCTGCCAGACGGCGAGCGGAAATTCCCCGGCAAGCTTGCCGTCCAAAATCTCGTCGCAGACTTCCTCGATCAGCCCGGCGCGCTTTTCGTCGAGCTTTCCGAGCGCAAAATTGGCGCGGGCGCACCCTTTTTTAACGATGGCGAGCGCCTCGATCAGTTCGACCGGCATTTTCTCCGTCCCGATTCGGAAGTTTTCAAAGCTGCGCTGCGTCTGCGCGCCCCAAAGCTTTTCCTCCGGGACGAGAACCTCGCCCATCGTATCGTGTTCGACTCTGTAAGGCATAGTCCCCTCCCTGCGGCTTGCGCCGCAAAAGTCATTGCATATTTATTATAGAAGATGCCCCGCGCCTTTGCAAACGAAAAGCGCGCGTCTTTTCAAAACGCGCGCTGAAAATTCACCGCATCAGGTCTTCGTGCGAATCGGCGTGGAATGAGAAGTTCTTCTCCTGGAGCCAGAGGCGCTCGAGGTTATAGAACTCGCGTTCCTCCTGACGGAAGATGTGAACCATGACGTCGCCGTAATCCATGACGATCCACTGCCCCTGCTCGTAACCCTCCTGGCGTACGGGCAGAACGTTTTCCTCTTCCTTGCGCTTTTCGTAGACGGCGTCCGCCAGCGCGCGGGCGTGCACCGCCGTGGCGCCGCTTGCCACAATGAAGCATTCCGCAAGGATCGTCATATCGGAAATGTCGATCGATACGATGTCAAATCCCTTTTTGGCGTCCAGCGTTTCGCGGATCTTTTCCACGATCTGTTCGGTTTCGTGCCTCATGCTTTCTTCCTCCTTTGTTCCTGCCGCAGCGTTTCCATCGCCGCGGCGGAGTCCGGATGCATCGCCTGTGCATCGCCTTTCAAATAGCCCATCGTCTGTTTCATCGCCGCAAGCAGCGCGCCGTCAAGATCCGTCTCGGCGATCTTTCGAAGGCGCTCCACCCCGTCGTACGTTCGGTTCGGTTCGATCAAATCGGCGAGCTTTATGATCTTTTCGAGCTTCGTCATATGCGCCGCGCCGATCGTATGAATGCGGATCGCGTTCAAAATTTCGGGGTCGTCCACGCCGTAGACGTGCTGCGCCAGCGC
>CAKTSO010000019.1 GCA_934613185.1 uncultured Clostridia bacterium
GTATAAAACAAAAAGAAGGAATTTTTCCTTCATCATAGTTTTGCCGACCAACAAAAAGGAGAAGAACGCCGTGTCGCAGGTCACAAAACGCGCGCTGGAACAGTCGCTCAAGAACCTTCTTTTGAAAAAGCCGCTGACGAAGATCACGATCAACGATATCGCCGAGGACTGCGGCATCAGCCGCATGACGTTTTACTATCACTTCAAGGATATCTACGATCTGGTCGAGTGGGTCTGTCTGGAAGATGCCAAGCGCGCGCTCGACAACAAAAAGACGCACGACACCTGGCAGCAGGGCCTGCTTCAGATTTTCTATGCCGTGCGCGAGAACAAACCCTTTGTCATGAACGTCTATCATTGTGTCGACAGGGCGCAGGTCGAAAAATACCTGCGGCCGCTGACGGACGATCTTCTGATGGGCGTGATCGAGGAGGAATCGCAGGGCAAAACGATCCGGCAGGAGGATAAACAGTTCGTTGCGCAGGTGTATTCCTATGTGTTTATCGGTTTGATGCTCGACTGGATCCGCGACGACATGAAGCAGGATCCGGAAGTGCTTGTGAAAAAACTGGCGGCGGTGCTGCAAAACGCGTTCGCAGAGGCGCTGGAGCGGCTCAGCGTTTCGGGCGCAAAAACCGAAAAAGCGATTTGAACAAATCCGCCGAAATGATAAAATTTTTGGCAGATCAGGGCGCGGTGATAAAGCTTTTATCACCGCGCTTTTTCTGTTTATGGCGTTTTTTTCGGGGCACAATTACAATAAGACCGTAGCAAATCACAGGAGGTTATTTTAAGATGTATTACGCTTCCGGTACTTATGAAATGTTTGCGCACCCGCAAAAGCCCGCCGACGTGGACAAAAAATCCGCGTATATCATCGGCACGGGCCTGGCAGGACTTACGGCTGCGTTTTATCTTGTCCGCGACGGACAGATGAAGGGCGAGCATATCCACCTTCTGGAAAAACTGGAGCTTGCCGGCGGCAGCTGCGACGGCTACCGCGATATCACCAAGGGCTTCTTCATGCGCGGCGGCCGCGAGATGGACAACCACTTCGAAGTGATGTGGGACGTCTTCCGCGACGTGCCGTCGATCGAGACGCCGAATGTTTCGGTGCTCGACGAATACTACTGGCTCAACAAGCACGACCCGAACTATTCGCTTTGCCGCGCGACGGTCAATCGCGGCGAGGATGCGCATACCGATAAGAAATTCACGCTCGATAAAGAATCGGCGATGGCGCTGTCCCGCCTGTTCATCACGCCGGAAAAGGATCTGGAGGACAAGAAGATCTCCGACGTGCTGCCCGATTCCTTCTGGAGCACGAACTTCTGGCTGTACTGGCAGACGATGTTCGCCTTCCAGCGCTGGTCCAGCGCGCTTGAAATGAAGCGTTATCTGTGCCGCTATGTGCATCACATCGACGGCCTTCCCGATTTCAGCGCCCTTCGATTCACCAAATACAACCAGTATGAGAGCATGATCCTTCCGCTGGTCGAATATTTGAAGGCGCACGGCGTGCAGATCGAGTTCGGCATGGACGTCAAAAACGTCGAGATCGAGTCGAAGGACGGCAAGAAGGTCGCCTGCAAGATCATCTATGTCAAAGACGGCGAGGAGCGCTCGATCGATCTGATCGAAGACGACCTTGTCTTCATCACCAACGGCTGCTGCACCGATACGTCCTGCTACGGCGATCAGAACCATGCGCCGGATCTTTCCAGGGTCAAAAACGGCCACGGCGAGTCCTGGGATATGTGGAAGGCCATCGCGGCGCAGGCCGAGCACGGCGAATACGGCAACCCCGCCGCGTTCTGCTATGATGTCGACGCGACGAACTGGATGAGCGCGACCGTCGAGACCTCGGACGACGAGATCATCGACTATATCAAGCGCATCTGCAAGCGCGACCCGCGCGAGGGCAAAGTCACCACCGGCGGTATCGTCACCGTAAAGGACAGCACGGAAAACTGGTATCTGTCCTGGACGATCAACCGTCAGCCGCAGTTCCGCGCGCAGGACAAGAACACCGTTCTGGTCTGGCTGTACGCGCTGCATACGGATCGCGAGGGCAATTATGTGAAAAAGGCGATGCGCGACTGCACCGGCGAAGAGGTCTGCCGCGAATGGCTGTATCATATCGGCGCGCCGATCGACCGCATCGAGGAGCTGGCGCACGACAAGTGCAACACGACGACGTGCTTCATGCCGTATATCAACGCCTTCTTCCAGCCGCGCAAGAACGAAGACCGCCCGCATGTCGTGCCCGACGGCGCGGTGAACTTTGCCTTCTTGGGGCAGTTCGCCGAGACCCCGCGCGACACGATCTTTACGACCGAGTATTCCATGCGCACCGGCATGGAGGCCGTCTACACGCTGCTGAACGTCGACCGCGGCGTGCCGGAGGTTTGGGGCAGCAAGTACGACGTGCGCGAGCTTCTGCGCGCCTGCTACTACGCACTGGACAAAAAGCCGATCACCGACATCAAGCTGTCGCTGAAGGAAAAAGAGCTTCTGCGCGTCGTCCTTCGCAAGGTCAAGGGGACGGATGTGGAACTTCTTCTGCGCGAGAGCGGATTGATCGAATAAAAGATTCCGTCACACACAAAAAAGGAGCGCATACGCGCTCCTTTTTTTGTGTGTGGGATAAGTGCTCTGTGCAGGTCTTTACAGCGCCCCGTGTGCATATAGAGCTTTTGCTGATTGCGAGTTCCTTATGGCCGCATGGCGGGTCGGATATTTCCGCTCAGGGTGAAAGCCGTCCAAGCCAATGGACGGAATGTGTTTCGGCTCCACCTTCGTGCGGAGAAGGCACGCAAGGAAGCTTGTCGGCGTGCGCTTTCCCGCTGCGGGCGGTGTGACGCCGCTTCTACCGTGTGCATATTCGTCAGGAAGCGCAGCGGGGCGGAAACACTTTACATCCGCGCATCGGATGAGCACGTCCATCCCGTTGCTGCAGGAATGCTCCGTGGCTTACAGCGCGTGGGCGTTGCCGGCTTCAAAGTAGATGCCGGCCCTGTCGCCTACATGGTAGATTTTCTTGTCCTTGGGGTTGTACTCATGAATAACCAGCTTGGTATCGCCGATCATAACATGATATAGCTGGTACGCGCCCATGAACGTGGACACGACGACTTCGCAGGGCAGTATGCCCTCGTCGCACAGGACGGTGGACTCGGGGCGCAGCACAACGGTCGTCTCCGCGCCGATGGCGATCCGATCCACGGTGCCTTCGACCTGAATCTCCCGACCGTAGACCTCGACCACATCCACAGCACCCGCATGGCGAACAAGCTTGCCCTTCAGGAAGTTGGCGTCGCCGATAAAGTCCGCAACGAACTCATTGACGGGGTGATAGTAAATTTCATGGGGGGTACCCATTTGGGCGATCTTGCCGGCGTCCATGATGATGATCTTGTCGGAGATGGACATGGCCTCGGACTGATCGTGGGTGACATAGACGGCGGTAATGCCTGCCTTTTGCTGAATGCGGCGGATCTCTGTACGCATAGATACACGAAGGTTGGCGTCCAGATTGGACAGCGGCTCATCGAACAGC
The DNA here is from genome assembly GCA_934613185.1 of uncultured Clostridia bacterium. Classification (GTDB taxonomy): domain Bacteria; phylum Bacillota; class Clostridia; order Christensenellales; family Maliibacteriaceae; genus RGIG9107. The sequence goes on from CAKTSO010000019.1 coordinate 3,560, forward strand.
AGCACGCCGGGCTCCACGACCAGCGCTCTTGCCAGCGCGACACGTTGCTGCTGACCGCCGGACAGCTGGTTGGTCATGCGGGACTCCATGCCGGACAGGCCCACGAGCTCCAGAATATCCGTGACCCTCTGCTTGATGACATCCTTGGGGAGTCTGCGCAGCTTCAGTCCGTACGCGACATTGTCAAAAACGTTGTAGTGGGGCAGCAGTGCATAGCTTTGGAACACCATGGCGGTGTCCCGCTTGTCGGGTGTCAACTCGTCGATTTTCTCGCCGCCCAGATAGATGCCTCCCTCGTCCGGGCTCTCAAAGCCGGCAATCAGACGAAGTGTAGTGGTCTTGCCGCAGCCGGAGGGGCCCAACAGCGTTACAAAGCTGCCCGGTTCAATGTCAAGGCTGACGCTGTTGACGGCATAGAAGTCCTTTTTGGTCTTGGGGTCAATGTATATTTTGGAAATTCCATCCAGCTTGATGCCCTTTTTTTCGTTTGCCATAGTGAATTAACCCTCCATGTATTTGCTGGTGCCGAAGTGCTTGATGAACAGATTCAAAAGGACGATGATGGCATACACGAAGACGATCAGGAACGACGCGTAAACGCAGGCGGTTCCCCATTCGCCTTTTTCTGCCAAGGAGTTGATCTGTACGGTAACAAGCTTCCATTTGGGAGTAACCAGCAGGATAACGGCGGAAATCGCGGTGATGGACCGGACAAAGGCAGTAACCAGTCCGGAGAAGAAGGAATCCTTGATGAGGGGCAGGGTTACGGTAAAGAACACCTTTGCGCTGCCCGCGCCAAGGTCAATGGCGGATTCCTCAATACTTTTATCGATCTGCCGGAGAGCGGAAATGCCGCTTCGTGTGCCGGTGGGCAGGGAGCGAACCACAAAGGCGATGATCAGAATCGCTGAGGTTCCGTACAGCCCCTTCAGAAAGCCGGTGCGAAACATGCCGTTGGAGAAGCCGCGGATATAGCCGATACCCAAAACGGTGCCGGGAACGGCCATAGCCAGCATGGATAGCAGTTCCAAAAGCCCCTTCCCCTTGAATTTCTTCTTGACCACAAGGTAAGCAATGAGCATGGACATGATGGCTGTCGCCGGAGCGGCAATGGCGGAAAGGAGCGCGGAGTCCTTAAAGTTTTTCAGGCCGTTTTGCAGCATGAAGTTATTGAAGTGCCGCATGCTGAAGGAGTAGTCCCGTCCCCACAGCTTGAAGAAGCCGCCGAAGAATACCATGATGTACATGACCATGACGAAAACAGAGATCAAAGAGCAGATGACCGTCAACGGAACGGTGACGCTCTTGTCCGCAATGGGCGTTCTGGCACGGGTGGCCTTGCCGGTGAGGGTCGCGGCGGTTTTAGACTCCAGATAATACTTCTGGATAATAAACATGATGATGGTGACCGAAAGCAGCACCACGGACATTGCCGCTGCGCCCTGCTTATCGTAAGCGCCGGTGATCTGCAAGTAGATCGTGGTAGCCAGCGTGTCATAGTTGCCGCCGATCAGCATGGCGTTGGCAAAGTCGGCCGCAGACTCGATAAAGGTCACGAGGAAGGCGTTGCCGAGGCCCGGCAGCAGCAGCGGCAGGGTCACGGTGGTGAATACCTTCATGCGGGAAGCGCCCATATCCCGCGCGGCCTCCTCCAAAGACGGATCGATATTCTTCAGCAGTCCCTTGAGCATCAGGTAGCATACAGGGAAGAACGTCATGGTCTGCACAGTCACAAGACCCCACAGACCGTAAATGTTGGCGTCGTTGATATGCAGCAGACTTTTTGTAATCATGCCCTGTTTGCCGAACAGCAGGATCATGCTCAGGGAAAGCACGAACGGAGGCGAAACGACGGGAAGGACGGAAACGAGGTTGAACAGCTTCTCGACGGTTTTGGAGCGGACGCGGACATAGACATCCACATAAGCAAACAGGAGGCCCACGAACGTGGACAGAACACCTGTGATGGTGCCGGCCCGCAGGGTATTCCAAAAGGCCTTCCGGAAGCCGGTCATGTTCAGCACCCGTTCAAAGACGGTCGTGGTAAAGGCGCCGGTCTGTTCATTCTGGATGCTGTCGACCAGAAGATAAACCAGAGGATACAGAACGAAAAGAAGCATTGCGATCATCAGGAAAGCCACGGTGCATACCAGCACAGGATCGCTGAAAAACTTCTTTCGGTCCAATTCTCTGCTCTGTACTTTTTTCATGTTGGTTGGTTCTCCTTTCCGGTGGGAGGATTCTGTCATGTGCGGAGCAGATACTTTGCGTTTTGTCTGAAAAATAGAGCCATGTCATTGCGGGACGTCCCGCAGACCGGCGAAGCGAACCCTCTTGAGTTTCGGAACGGCGCCATGAACCGGAGCCTGAAAGGAAAAGTGCTCCGGTACACGGAAAGCCAAACAGATGCACGCGTCGGAGCATATGCCGGCCCCAAACGGCGGCGGACTGATAAATTCCGGTCTGTAAGAATCGAGGAGATGACGTTTGTCATCTCCCCGTCGGCGCAATATTCGATTATTCAGTCTTGAAACGCTCGGAACCGTTCTCGCCGTTGACGACTTCCATGAACCGCTCCACACGTTCAGAGGTGTGAGCCTTGGCGTCAGCGAAGTCATAGTCGATGCAGGCGCTGATGTCCAGATCGAACTTATCCAGAACCTCGGGCTGTTTGGCGTTGCTCAGCACCAGGAACTGATAGGAACCGGTGGGGGCAGCCAGCTCGACGCACTCGGGAGTCAGGCAGAACTCGATGAACAGCTTGGCAGCATTGGGATGCTTCGCTCCCTCGAAGATGGAGACGGCGCCGACCTCGGCAGCGGTGCCTGAGGCGGGGATGGTCATACCGATGTTGTCATAACCGTTGACGATCTGATAAACGGCATCATGCAGGAAACCGATACCGATGGCGCACTCGCCGGGACCCACGTTCTTGGAGGGGCCGCCGCCGGACTTGGTGTACTGCTCGATGTTGGCGTCCAAAGCCTGCCAGTACTCCTCGGCTTTCTCCTGACCCCACATCTGCACGGTAGCGTTCAGGAACAGCTTGGAGGTGGAGGCGGTGTTGGGGTTGGAGAACCAGATCAGGCCCTTGTACTCGGGCTTGATCAGATCGTCCCAATCCTTGGGAGCTTCCAGACCCTTTTCCTCAAGGATCTCGGTGTTGTAGAAGAAGCCCATGATGCCGGTGTAAATACCGTACCAGTAACCGTCGGCGTCGCGATACATATCGGAGACCAGGTTCACGGCGTTCTTGGCATCGTACTGCATCAGCAGACCCTGGGCAGCACAGACGGCCTGAGGATCGGACGTGCCGCCGAACCAGACGTCGGCGGAGGGGTTGCCGTTCTCTTCTTCGACCTTGGCCTGCACTTCGCCGCCGGTCAGCCGCTGCCAGGAAGTGGTGATACCGTACTTGTCGGCGAAAGCGTTTGCGGCAGCAGCGATGTACGGATCCTCGCAGGAGCCATAGATAACCAGCTCGCCTTCGGCCTTCGCGGCAGCCTCAAGATCCGCAAAGTAGTCGGATTCTTTGGTGGCGGGTGTGGTGTTTTGCTGAGTCTCGGGAGTGGTAGTGACGGGGGCTTTGTTTGACGCACAGGCGTACAGCCCCAGCACCATGACCACAGCCAACAGCATAGCAATGATCTGTTTCATTTTACAACCTCCATCTTATGAAATTTTACGGGTTCGCTTGGAACCTCTGTATATTACGAGCAGTATAGCATACGATTCATGGTGAAAGCAAGCCTTAATTGAGAATTCGTCAAAATTGAAAGCTTCCGCGAATGTTATTGGGGCGTCAATCGATTCACCGGATCCGTTGTCTGTGTTGTGCTTGTGTGTTTCATTGTGTGTTTGCGTGAACGAAAAACGCGGGTCAACGGAACCATTCTGTGTTTGTTTTGGGACAATACCGCGCAAAAGTGTCGGATAAGAGCTCCGGTTTGTCGTTCTGAAAAAACGTCGCGGCACATAGGATAAGGCAGAACGCAGAGGGGTGATCCGAAGGGTTCGCCAAAAGTTTTGTCAAAGGCTCAAAAGGGGGAAAACCGATGAAAAAATACCTTCCGCTCGGCGTCGCGCTGGCCGTCGCTCTGGCGCTTGTCATCGTCGCTTTTTCCTCCTGCGGCGGAAAAGGGACGCAGGCGCCGCAGGAACAGGAACAGATCCCGACGATGTCGCAGCAGGGAACGGAAAGCCTGAACATTTATTACCGCACGTCCACGGGCTATCTTGCACCCGTCGCACGGCAGCTTGCCAGGAGCGACAACATGGCGCAGGCGGCGCTCGATCTTTTGCACGACACGTCGGCCAACTGGTCGGACGCGTCGATGCTCGGCGTGATGCCAACGCTGCCAGAGGGCGCGACGGCGAGCGTCAACGTTTCGGGCGGGATCGCGCAGGTCGACCTGCACGGCCTCGTCTGCACGGATCAAAAAAGCGAGGCACTTGCCGTGGAGTCGATGACGGCGACGCTGCTCGATCTGCCGCAGGTCGAACTGGTTCACTATACGGTCGACGGAAAGGCCGCGGCGATGCTGCCCTTCGGCACGTCGATCGCCGAGGCGCAGACACAGGCCGCCGTCAATGCCGAGGACGAAGCGCTGAGCGTCTCGGCGGGGCAGAGCGTCGCGCTTTGCCGTCTGGCATTCGTTGATTCCGAAAGTGGGCTTCTGATTCCCGTGACGCGCGCCTTGAAGGACGCATCGCTGGAAACGACGCTTGCCGCATTGACGGATCCGGGCGAAGACAGTGCGCTGCAAAGCGCCATCCCCGACAATTGCAGCGTCGTCTCGGCGAATGTTTCGGACGACACGGCGATCATCGACATGTCCGAAGAATTTGCCGATTTGAGCGCGCAGGAAATGAAAACGGCGGCCAAGGCGCTGATCTATACGGCGATGGCGGATACGGATGCGCTCGACGTTGTCATCCGCGCGGGCGGCACGGCGCTCGGAGAAGACCGCATCGGGCAGGTGCTTCCCGTCGCGCTGAACGAGGCGGTCGAACGCTTGAGCGCATTGGAGACCATCGGCACGGGAACGGGAGATGCCATCGAAAACGACGCGGTGGAGGATGCGTCCGTCCGGCCGAGCCAAACGCCGAGGCGAAGCCCGCAGCCGACGACGCCGCTCGTGTCGCCGTCTCAGTCGACGCGCCCGAGCGCTTCGCCCTCCGTCTCGCCCAATCGAAAATAACGGTCGGATCGGATGCCCATCCAAAACGCGGCTTCGTGCGTGCGAAGCCGCGTTTGTTGTCAAAGCGCCGCCAAAGCCTTATAATAAAAAGCGATTCCGATTGATTTTGAGGTGTAACGATGCCATACGACGGCGTAATGATCCATACCATTGCACGCGAACTGGAGGCGTCGCTGTGCGGCGCGCGGATCGACCGCATTCTCCAGCCCGAGCGCGACGAGATCCATCTGGTTCTTCGCGCGCCGGGGAAAAAGGCGCGGCTTATTTTGTCGAGCAACGCGCAGTTTGCCCGCGTCTATGTCAGCGGCGAAGCGACGCGGCAGGACGATCATCCGCCGATGTTCTGCATGCTTCTTCGAAAGCATCTGTCGGGCGGAAAGCTCCTTCGCGTGCGCCAGCTCGGGCTCGACCGCGTGCTGTATTTTGATTTCAGTGCGCACGACGAACTGGGCGACGAGGCGGTCTGGACGATCGCCGTCGAGATGATGGGGAAGCATTCCAACATCATTTTGGTCAACCAAAACGGCGCGATCGTCGACGCGATCAAGCGCGTGTATCCCGAAAAAAGCCGTGTGCGTCCCGTTCTGCCCGCGATGGAATACACCGCGCCGCCGGGCGCGGTCAAGCGCGACCCGCTCACGATGAACGAGCGGGATTTCGGCGAACTGGTCGATTCACTGCCCGACGGCGACCGGGAAAAGCAGCTCATGGGCGCGTTGCAGGGCGTTTCGCCCGGCACGGCGCGGGAGATATTGACGCTGGCGCAGATGAACGACGCGGGCTTTTCGAAGCTCGAAGGCGCGGCGACGGGGCGGCTGAAAGCGGCGCTTGCCGCATTCTTCGGCCGACTGCAAAAAGACGAGATCGCGCCGGTCGTGCGCGTCGACGCGCAGGGCGTTCCGCGCGACGTGCAGCCGTTTGCCTATTGCTCTACGCCGCAGTGGGAGACAAAGCCGTTCGACACGCCGTCCGAGGCGGCGGAGGCGTTTTTCTACGGGCGCACGCATGCGCTTCGCGTCGGACAGAAGAGCGCCGATCTTGCGCATCTTTTGAAGACGCGCATCGAACGCGCCGAAAAGAAGCTCGCGCTTCAGCAGGCGGAGCTTTTGCAGGCGGAAAATGCGGAGTCCCTCCGGCTTTACGGGGAACTGCTCTCGGCGTATATTTACATGATCGAAAAGGGCGCGCCGAGCGTGTCCGTGCCGGATTACACGAAAGAGGATCAGCCCGAGATCACGATCCCGCTTTCGCCCGCGCTGTCGCCGTCGCAGAACGTGCAGGAGTATTTCCGCCGCTATACCCGTGCCAAATCCGCGCAGCATCAGCTTGCGGGGCGCATTGCGCAAAGCGAGGAAGAACTCGAGACGCTGCGCCAGCATGAATACAATCTTTCCGAATGCCGCAGCGAGGCGGAGATCGACGACGTGCGCCGCGAAATGGTCGAGTCGGGCGTCCTTCGCCGCGCGCCGCAGAAAAACGGCCGGCCGCAGCAGAAGAAAAAGAACGCGCCTTTCGTCTTCGACGAATTTACCACGGCGGCGGGACTGCGCGTTCTCGTCGGGCGGAACAACCGCCAAAACGACGCGCTGACCAAGAGCGCCGCGCCGGAGGACGTCTGGCTTCATGTGTTAAAGCGCCCCGGTTCCCACGTCATCATTCAGACGAACGGCGGGGACGCGGACGACGCGTCGATCATCGAGGCGGCGCGCATTGCCGCGGCGTACTCTTCGGCGAAAAACGACACGCGTGTGGCCGTGGACTACACCAAAAAGAAATACGTCCATAAGCCGAACGGCGCGGCCGCGGGATTTGTGACGTATACCCATCAGCAGACACTGATCGTCGAACCGATGAAAACGGATCCTATGCAGCAGTAAAAAATCGCCGTGCGAACCTTCGCACGGCGATTTTGGTTTACTTAGAATTCATCTGCTGAAATGGGCGTTTCTTTGAAGTTACCATTTTCAACCGGATACAACGTATATTCGTAAGTATAGTTATAGAAATCTAAAAGATTGTCATCTTTGCCATAATAGGTGTCGTCGCCGAAACAATAATCCGGGCCATACCAGTCGTCTCCGTATGCAAAGAATACGCGGTAATAGCCGTCGGGTACGGAAATTGTCAAGCTGCGATTTGGCTGTACGAAGAATGATAGTACGGTTGTATTCGAGGCGTCTTTTAACTTAATGAAGCATGAAGTGTGCGACGAACTGTGAATGGTTAATTCGGATTCCTTGTAAGAGAAAATGTCGGTGAAGACCTGGCCGTTTGCGGGCAGACTCATCGGCAGCATTTTTCCGCATACGCTGCAGGTTTTCGGCGTAGTTGACGTGGCCGTAATCCAACTGTGCTCGCCGACCGAACCGATATGCGCGCCGCATTTTGAACACGTTTGCGGCGCGGCGCAGGTGGCGGCGATCCAATTATGAGAACAGGAAGAATGGGAAGAATGGGAAGATAACGTGATACTTTGACGATCCTGTCCAAAATATATGGCGAGCCCGAATACGCATGCCATGACGGAAAAGACGATAATTGTGGGAACGACTCGGCGATCCAACGAACGGAAAAATGATTTTACGGATGAGCGAATCTTTTCAATGACAGAAGGTTTTTTCTTTTTGAAATCGGTTATTGCTTGATTTGACTGCGGCGTATGCGTGATGGGAGGCGGGGGCGGCGCGGCTGTTCCAATGTATAAAAAACGTTCGTGACAATTGGGACAGGTAACCATAATTTTCCCCTTGTTATTGGGGACTCTTAACTGGGTAAAGCACTGCTGACAAACAACGATCATAGTATCGGACATAAAGAAAACCTCAAAAATCGATGGATCAATGAACTAAAAATAACATAACAGTTTTCCGAACGGCTGTCAATGAAAAGCCGTGCGAACCTTCGCACGGCGATTTCCAAATGATTGCCAAAGAAAAAACAGGATAAATCGGCGCGATTTTCAAACACTAAGACCGCAACGAACAAGACAAGGGAGAGTTTTTATGAAAGCTACCGGCATCGTCAGGCGGATCGACGAACTTGGGCGCGTTGTGATCCCTAAGGAGATCCGCCGCACCCTGCACATTCGCGAAGGATATCCTCTGGAGATTTTCGTCGGCAAGGACGCGGAGATCGTTCTTAAAAAATATTCGCCGCTCGGGGAAATGGGAGACAGCGCGGGTGATTATGCGCAGGTGCTGCATCGCGTCAGCGGGCATACGGCGCTGATTGCGGATCGGGACGTCATCGTTTCCGCCGCGGGGAACGCGGCGCGGCGGCTTCTGCTCGATCGGCCCGTGTCCGCAGAAGTCGAGGAGCTCTTGAACGCGCGGCGCATGGTTTCTTTGACGGAGAACGACGGCGCGCTGCCGCCGCTTTGCGAGGGCGCACAGGAGGACTATCACGCCGCGGTGATCGCGCCGATTTTGAGCGAGGGCGAATTGATCGGCATGGTCGCGCTCGTCTCGCAGAAAGAGGACATGACGCTCACCGATCAGAAGCTTGCGGAATCGGCGGCGCTGTTTTTGGGAAGACAGATGGAAAACTGAACTCAAAGAAAAACAAAAAAGAAAGCCGTCTTTTAAAAGACGGCTTTTCTTTCGCAAAATTCCGATTGTTTCGGCTTTGAATATTGAAACCGCTACACGATTTTGCAATCATTGGCAGGGGAGACGCGAATCGAACACGCAACCTACGGTTTTGGAGACCGTTGCTCTGCCAATTGAGCTACTCCCCTAAGCACGAAATCTATTATAGACCATAAAACACGGAAGCGTCAAGTGAAAATTGCCGAAATGCGCGTCAATTTTCAAGCGCGGCGCGGACAAATTCGGCGATCTCACTCTGCCGCATCGCGCCGTATCGCATCGCGAGTACTTTTTTGCGATACAAAACGGCGAGCGCGGGCGTGACGCGGACGCTGAAATGCGCGGCCGCCGCGGGGCAGGAATCCACGTTGACCGTGACGACGCGCACAGGCGCACAATCTTTTGCATAGGCGCAAAGCTCCGGCTCCATCAAAAGACAGGGCGGGCAGTCAAACGACGAAAACGCAATGAGAAGCGGCGTTTCGCTTGCATTCAAAAGCGCTTCGGGCGAATCGACTTTCAAATATTCCACGGCCACGGCACAATCCTCCGTTTACTTCAAACAAATCAACTTCATCATACCCCGATTTTTCAAATGCGGCAAGCCGGAATTGAAAAACGGCGCGTTGAATTTGCCGCGCGGCTATGATACGATAATGACAATTGCATATCTTTCGCGGCGCTCGATCGTAATGATCGGCCGAACAAGGAATCCGGTGCGAATCCGGAGCAGTCCCGCTGCTGTATTCGGGGACGAAGGCAAATGACGTCACTGCGCAAGACTTTTGCGCGGGAAGGCTTGCCCGAGGCAGAACCGTAAGCCAGAAGACTTACCGCGAAGGGGGAATGTCATCCGTCCCGAGGAGGAGCGGCGGCGTTTTTTGACACGGTGAAAATCGGGTCGATTTTGACGTGCACGGCTTCTTTCTGTGGGAAATTCCATGGGAAAGAGGCCGTTTTTTAGATTGCCCTTCGGATATGCAATGATTCTTGGAAAAGAAGGAGAGTGGTCATGATGCGCGAGGACGGATCGAAGCGGCCCGGGAAAACTGCCGGCGACTGATATCGAAAGATCGGATTTGAAGAATATAGATCGGAGGAGAAGCATGAAAAAAAGAATCATGGCATTTTTGCTGGCGGCGACGATGCTGCTGAGCTTTGTGCCGCAGGCCGTGCTCGCCGCGCCGGACGAAGAAACGCCCGCGGCGGAACCGGCAGCGGTGGAAAGCGAGATCGCGGCACCCGTCGAAACGCCCGCCGCGCCCGATGAACAGCAGCCTGCCGCGACGCAGGAACCCGATGCGCAAGTGCCGACGCAGGAACCCGGGCAGGAACCGCCTGCGCCGGAAGAAACTTCGGCGCAGAACGGCACGCAGGAGAGCGAGGCGCAGCCGAGTGAGACGACGGAAGCCGCGCCGCAGGAGACGATCCCCGCGCAGACGGAGGCACTGACGGTTCGGATGTTCGGCGCGCCCGTCGCCTATGCGCTCGGCGCGTTTAACACGGCGCTTTTGAACGGCGTTCCCGCGACGGCGAATCCCGGCACGGGCACGACGAAGTGGGGCGTCAAGAACGGCTATTTTTGCTCGGGCAACGCGGGAAAAGCGTATTCGACCAGCACGCTCACACTGACGATGCAAAGCGATGCCGTCTTCCGCTTTGAATATAAAGTTTCGAGCGAAAAAGGCTGCGATAAACTGACGATCACGCACGGAAGCAAGACGATCGTCAGCGGCGTCAGCGGCGAGATCGACTGGACGGTCTGCGAGATCGACGCCAAAGCGGGCGACGTGATCGCGATCGCTTACAAAAAAGACTCTTCGGGCGACAAGGGCGACGACTGCGTCTACCTTCGCAATTTCTCGGCGGACGATCCGGTTGTGATTACGTTTGACGCGAACGGCGGCGACGGCGCGTCCTACACGCAGAATATTTACGGCAATGCAAACTTGACCGCCAACCGCTTCACGAAAGATCATGCCATCTTCGCGGGCTGGGCGCTGACGGCGGACGGCGAGGTTGTCTATTCCGACGGCGCCGGCATCGAAAAGCCGGAGGCGGATCTGACGCTTTACGCGGTCTGGACGCCCGCATGGATCGTGCGCTTTGACGACGTCGACCGGGAAGTCACGGTCGCGCGCGGCGAGGCGCTCGGCGCGGCCAATGTGCCGCAGGCAAGCAAAAAAGGCTATCGCTTTGAAGGATGGTTCTGCGCGGGCAAGGCGCTCGACGCTTCCGCCGCCGTCAAAGAGGATATGACCTATACGGCCAAGTGGTCGCCCATTCGCTACACGATTCATTTTGACGCAACCGGCGGCGTGGGCACGATGGTGGACATGACGCTTGATTACGACCAAAGCGCCGCGCTGCCGAAGAACGTCTTCGTGCGCAAGGGCTACACCTTCGGCGGCTGGAAACTGAGCGGCACGACGTATGCGGACGAAGATCTGGTGCAGAATCTGACCGATAAGGACGGTGGCGTCGTCACGATGCAGGCCGTCTGGCAGGGCTGCCGGGTGGAAGTGTGCGTCGACTTGAACGACGGTTCCGAACCGACGAAGCGCATCGGCGTCGTCGGCGAGAATTACAACTTCATCTGGGACGAGACCAAGGGCGGCGGAACGTACAGCAAGCTTGCGGATCCCACCCGCGACGGCTATCTTTTCACCGGCTGGTTCGACGCGCCCGAGGGCGGAAATGAGATCACCTATCAGGATAAGTTTGACGGCGACGATGCGGAACATGGTGTCACGCTTTATGCGCATTGGACACAGGCCGTGATGATCGCGTTCGACGCGAACGGCGGCAGCTGCTACACCAAGACCAAGCTGATCAAAAAAGGCGACTCCCTCGGTTATCTTCCGAGCGCCTCGCAGAGCAATATGGTCTTTGAAGGCTGGTATACCGAGCGCACGGGCGGCGAGAAGATCGAAAAAGATACGCCGTTTACCGCCGACACGACGCTCTACGCGCATTATCGTCGATATAGCTACATTTTGAAGTTCAACGCAAATGGCGGCGAAGGCACGATGGCCGATCAGACGGTGGAATTCGGCGTCGATCATACGCTGCCCGCGTGCGGCTTCACCCGCGAAGACTATGATTTCATGGGATGGAGCACGTCCAAGTGGAGCAGCAGCGTCAAATACGCCGACGGCGGCGTGATCAATCGCGAATTCGACAGCTGGGACAACGACGATGGCGAGTCGTATCCGCTCTATGCAGTCTGGAAGCAGACGGTGTTCGGCGCGGCGTTCAGCGCCATCTCGGCGAAACTGCCCTCCGGCAACGCCGTGCGCGCGACGGGGGCGCTCGGTCTGCCTGCGAGCGGCAGCGGCTGGACGGCACGCTATGAAAGCAGCGACCCGTCTTTGATCGACAACAATGCAAAGGTGCTTGCGCTGCCCGAGACGGGAAGCGTGTCCGTGACGGTCAAAGCGGTCGTGACGAATACCGCGACGGGGGAAAGCAAGACGCGCGAGTATGTGCTGACGCTCCTGTCCAAAGAGGCCGTGGAGGCGGAAAAAACGCTGAACGCCGCGGCTTCGGCGCTGTCTTATCGGCTGGAACCTACTTACGGGACGGACGTCAACGCCTGCGCGGCGGTGGAAAAACTGCTGGCGGCGAAGGGCTATTCCAACGTCACGGTCAGCGTGAAAGAAGCCGCGAAATCCTACGACGGCAACGCGCAGATCGATTCTGACGGCACGATTCATTACTATTTCAACCCCGCGATGACGGGCAGCGGCGCGTATTTTTACACGACATTCGTTCTGCATCTGAACGGCGCGAGCGTGGAAAAACAACTGTATACGCATCTTGTGTGGGACACGGAACGCGCCAAAGCTGTGCTTTCCGCCGAACTTGACCGCATCAAGATTCCGACCGAGATCGATGCGGATGTTCTTACGTCGCTCCCGCGCTACTCCGTCAAGGAGGGCGTGAAGGAAGACGAGATCGACTACAATAAAAATACGGACCTGAATACTTGGGCCTCGATGACCTGGCAGAGCTCCGATTCCGCGCATCTTCGCGTGAACGATCCCGCGATCCCGCCGGTCTATTCGCCCTACGGCGTGACCGTGCTGCAGGATAAGACGGCGCATCGCGTGACGTTGACGGTGCGCGCGGAAGTTCCGAGCGTGAATGTCAGCATCGCGCGCGTTTACACGGTGACGGTCAAGGCGGCGCAGGAAGACCCGCGCGATGTGATCGCCCGCGAACTCGGCGAGAAGCTCGACGCGGCGCTGAAGAATCCCGGCCTTCGCGACTTTGCGACGGGCGCGGCGCTGGACGTGGAAAACGTCACAGGCGACGTGCGCTTCCCGACGACGCGCGACATCGGCGTCGACGGCAAATATCAGCCGGTCACGATCACGAGCTCCAACGAAAACGTGATCGTCGCGCCGGACGTGAACAACGCCGCGCGCGTGGAGGTGTACCGTCCGCTGCCCGGCGAAAAAGCAGAGACTGTGACGTTGACGCTGACGATCACGGATAAGGCGACGGGCGCGGCGGCGTCGCGTTCGATCGACGTAACCGTGCAGCCGCTGACGCAGCGCGAGATCGACGCGGAAACGGCGCTGATGGCGCAGGTCAAGGCGCATTATTTCGACGGCATCAAAAACGCCAACACTTCGCCGGACAAGATTACCACGGACCTTCATCCCTTTACGGAGGCGCATCTTGAGGGCGGCAAACTCGTCTGGTCCTACACTTACGACACGATGACCGGCGACGGCATCGTCCCCGTGGCGATGGACGGCTGGGAGGCGGAGGAGTCCTGGCGGCTGTTCCGTTCTTCCGATCCGCAGTCGATCGCGCACGAGACGCTTCTTGTCACGCGCGACAGGGAAAACCGCGCCGTGACGGTCACAAGTTGGCTGTCCAGTCAGGCGCTCGGCCGCTATGCGGTGAAGTATCCAAACGACGCGCGCTTTGCGGCGCTGTATTGCCAGCCCGTGTCCGCGCAGCTGATCGTCCTCGGGACCGCGCCGACGCAGCAGGAACCCGTGGTGCAGAAACTCAGCGCGACGTTCACGCTGCGCGACAATTCTTCGACGTGGCTTTCGACGAGATTCTCCGACCTTTCCCGCGGAACGAGCGTTTACGACGTCTTCCGCCGGGCGATTGCGAATAGCGGTTTCCGCGCCGAGGGCGGCAAGTTCGTCACGGGGATCACCAATGCCCGCGGCGTCACGCTGCGCAATCTTGACCGCGGCGCGTATTCCGGCTGGATGTACTCGGTCAACGGCAGCGTTCCGAACGTCGTCATGAGCGAATATCACATCAAAGACGGCGACGCGATCGTGTTCTTCTATACGGACGATTACCGCAATATCGTCGGCGAACAGACGCCCGCATACACGGTCGAAGAGGTCGAAAAGCTGATTGACGCGATCGGCAAAGTTGACAAGTCAAGCGGCGATAAGATCAATGCGGCGCGCAGCGCCTATGACGCTCTGAGTGCGGAAGATCAGAAAAAAGTCTCCAACCGCGAGACGCTCTTTGCGGCGGAGAAGGCTTATGCGGCGCTCATTGCCGATGCGGCGCAAACGGCGACGGATCTCTATCGGACAACGGGCGACTTCATCCAAAATACGGATGCGCAGGAACTGTGCGCGTTCGGCAGCGAATGGATGATTTTCGCGCTTGCCCGAAGCGAACGCGACCTGCCGACGGTCTATCGCGCGTATGAAAAAGCGGTCGAGGCCTATGTCAGGGAGAACATCGGCGAAGACGGACGTCTCGACGAGAACCGTGTGACGGTCAACGCGCGTCTTGTGCTGGCGCTTTCGGCGCTGGAATACGACGTGACGAACGTCGCGGGGCACGATCTGCTGCGCGCGTTCTCCGATTTCGATTATGTCACGAAGCAGGGCTTGAACGGCGTCGCCTACACGCTTCTTGCGCTCGACAGCCGTGATTACGAAATTTCCGAGGCGGAAAAGGGCGCGAAACAGACGACGCGCGACGCGCTGGTCGATTATCTTCTCAAATCGCAGCTGAAAGACGGCGGCTGGGCCTACGGTGGCGAGACGGCCGAGGCGGACATGACGGCGATCGTGCTTCAGGCGCTTGCGCCGTATGTCGCCGAAGACGCGAAGACAACACAGGAAAAAGCGGTTGCAAAGGCTGTGGACAGCGCGCTTGAATGCCTGTCGAAGATGCAGACGCCGACCGGCGGCTTCACCAGCGGCGGCAGCGTGACGCCCGAATCCGCAGCACAGGTTATTGTGGCGCTGACGGCGCTCGGGATCGATCCGCAGACGGACGCCCGCTTTGTCAAAAACGGCGTGAATGCGCTGGATTCCCTCTGCAGCTTCTATGTGGAAGGCGGCGGCTTCCGCCACACGATGCGCGGCGAGCGCGACGAGCTTGCCACGACGCAGGGCTATTACGCCCTCGCGGCCTATTGGCGCATGACGCAGGAAAAGACGCCCTTGTACGACATGAGCGATCTTGACAAATCCGCGCAGAGGGCGGCATAAAAAGCAAGCTGTGCGAGGCCTGTCGTTGAAAAACGATAGGCCTCGTTTTTTATGAAGCCACAATCGCCTTGAAGACAATGCGCTTCGGGTGGTATAATGGCTTTAACAATTCCAATCCAACGGAGGTAGTTTGCAATGATCAAAGG
>CAKTSO010000020.1 GCA_934613185.1 uncultured Clostridia bacterium
GGCGTAGGACGCGAGGATCGCCGTCAAAAATCCGGCGAACGAATAGCCGATCGCCCCGGCGACGGCGGCGGACAACACGCACACCGGCAGCGTTTCAAACGCAAGCGACACTGCCGCGCCGATGACCGCGCCGATCAAAATGGAGTCGGCGGACAGGACGTGCGCGATGCTCGTTAAGATCGAAAGCGCCGGGATGCGGGCAAGCATGGCGACGAACAGCCCCAGAACGTAGGAGCAGAAATATCCCGCGCCCGCGTATTCCAGCGGCAGGCAGACGTATCGGGCGTAGGCGCTGCCGCCGCTTCGCGCGGACATGGATTACATCCTCTCCGGCGCGGCGACGCCGATAAGATACAGCGCGTTTTTCAAAATGCCGCGGCAGGCGCGGGTGACGGCAAGGCGCGCGGCAGTCTCGCCCGCGTCGTCCGACAGAATGCGGTGCTCGTAATAGAAGCGGTTGTAGGCCTGCGCGACCTCGACGGCGTAGCGGACGATGCGGCAGGGCTCGTATTCGTGCGCCGCGTCGAGCACGACGTCGCCGAAGCGGGCCAGGACGCTCAAAAGCGCCTGCGATTCTTCGTCGTCCAGCTTCGCGTAATCGGGCGCGGCGGCGGGGACGTTCTCCGCCTTTTTCAAAACGCTGCAGATGCGCGCGTGGGTGTACTGCACATACGGGCCGGTCTCGCCCTCGAAGTTGAGCGCACGGTCGTAGGAGAAGGTGATGTCCTTGATGCGGGCGTTGAACAGCGTGTTGAACACGACCGCGCCCACGCCGACCTGGCGGGCGATCTCGTCCGCGTTTTCCAGATCGGGATTCTTTTCTTTCATGATCTCGGCGGCTTTTTCAATCGCCTTTTGCAGCACTTCTTCCAGGAAGACGACCTTGCCGTGACGCGTGGAGAGCGTGCCGTCCTGCAGGGAGACCATGCCGAAGGCGACGTGGACAAGATCCTTCGACCATTCGTAGCCCATCTTTTCGATGACCTTGAACCACTGCGCAAAGTGCAGGTTCTGCTGATAGGCCACGACGTAGAGGCACTTGGCGAAGTCGTAGGTGTCCTTGCGATACAGCGCGGCGGCGATGTCGCGCGTGGCGTAGAGCGTCGCGCCGTCGGCCTTTAGGATCATGCACGGAGGCATATTGCAGTCGGAAAGATCGACGACCTTCGCGCCCCGGCTTTCGACGAGAAGGCCTTTTTCGGTCAGTTCATCGATGACGCGGTCCATCTTGTCGTTATAGAAGCTCTCGCCCGCGTAGGAATCGAAATGCACGTCCAGAAGGTCGTACACGCGCGCGACCTCGCGCAGCGTGATCTCGCGGAACCAGTCGAACAGGCGCATGGCCTCGGGGTCGCCCTGCTCGATCTTCAAAAACCAGGCGCGCGCCTCTTCGTTCAAAGACTCGTCACGTTCCGCCTCGTTGTGGAAACGGACGTAGATGTCAAGCAGCGCGCGGACGCCGTCGCGTTCGATCGTCTTTTCGTCGCCCCATTTTTTGTAGGCGACGATGAGCTTGCCGAACTGCGTGCCCCAGTCGCCCAGATGGTTGATGCCGACGGACTTGTAGCCGATGAAGTTGTAAATGCGGTACAGCGAATTGCCGATGACGGTGCTGGACAGATGGCCGATGTGGAACGGCTTTGCGATGTTGATCGACGAATAGTCAAGGCACACCACGCGGCCGCGGCCTTCGTTGCATTTGCCGTAATCGTCGCCTTCTGCGGCGATCTTTTCCAGCGTCGTGCGGGCGAAATTCTCACGGTCGAGGAAAAAGTTCAGATAGCCGCCGACGCATTCCACGCGGGCAAGATACGCGGGGACGCCCTGCGCGTCGATCGCCTCTTTGAGCGACGCGGCGATCATGGGCGGCGCCTTGCGCATCGTGCGCGCCAGTTTGAAGCACGGCAGCGCGTAATCGCCGAGCGCGCGCTCGGGCGGCGTCTCGAAGAGCGCCTCATATTCTTCCGCCGAAAGCGCGTCGTTTGCCGCGTTCAGCAGTTTTGCGATTTCAAGTGCAAAATCCATGGCTGATGAACTCCCTCTATTTATAGGTATAAACACCTCTATTTTACCACGTTTCGGCGGCGTTGGGAAAGCCCCCGAATCAAAGAAAAAAGGCGCGCCGCCCCCGTTTTTCAAGGGAAGACGCGCCGAAAGACGCTCAGTCGCCGTCGATCATGCGGTATCCGACGCCGACCTCCGTGAAGATATACGTCGGTTCGGCGGGGTTTTTCTCGATCTTGCGGCGGATGTTGGCCATGTTGACGCGGAGAATCTGGTTGTCCCCGCGCGAGGCCGGCCCCCAAAGCTCGCGCAGAAGATAGTCGTACGTCAGAACTTTCCCGGCGTAGCGTCCCAAAAGCGCGACGATGCGGTATTCGTTCTGCGTCAGATGCACGTTTTCGCCGTCGATGTAGACGTGATGCTTGTCGTAGTCGATCGTCATGCCGCCGGCGTGGAACTTGCCGCTTTTGGCGACGCTCGGGTTCGTGTTCTGCGTGCGCGTGTGGCGGATGGCCGTGCGGATGCGGGCGAGAAGCTCGTCCGTGCCGAAGGGCTTTGTGATGTAATCGTCCGCCCCCAGGTCGAGCGCGGCGACCTTGTCTTTTTCGTACGTCCGCGCGGAGACGACGACGATCGGCAGATGCGACCATTCGCGCACGGTGCGGATGACCTGAAGCCCGTCCATGTCCGGCAGCCCGAGATCGAGAATGATCAGATTCGGGCAGTGCGACGAGATCATCGACAACGCCTCTTTGCCGCTGTCGGCGTAGAGCACGTCGTAGCCGTTGGCGGACAAAATCGCGCCGATGAAACTGCTGATGCTGCGTTCGTCCTCGATGATGAGGATCTTGTCTTTAATGCTCAAAATCAGGGCCTCCCGATTGTAAGATTCGGAATGTTGCGAAAAGTTACTGCGCCGCGGCGGAAAGCGGCAGCGTGAAGGTGAAGCGCGCGCCCGCGCCGGGGACGTTTTCGGCGGTCATTTCGCCGCCGTGGGCGTGGATGATCGACATGCAGACCGAAAGGCCGATGCCCATGTTGCGCGAGTCGTCGGAATGGACGAAATAGCCTTCGAACAGGCGGGGCAGATCCTCCGGCGCAATGCCCTGCCCGTTATCGGTGATCATGAAGACGGCCTGCGCGCCGCGGCTTCGCAGCGTCACGTCCGCGCATGTCGTGGTCTTGCCGTGCAGCGCGGCGTTTTCAAGGACGTTGATGATGACCTGTTCGATGAGCGTCGCGTCCATGGGGATGAAGAGCATCTCGTCCGGGACGCTCACGCGCACGCGAATTTCCGGAAACCGCTTTTTAAACTTGCGGACCGATTCGTCGATGATCTCTTCGCCCAGCTCCGGCTCGGTCTTAAGATGCGTGGCCTGGCTGTCGATCCGCGTGATCGACAAAAGATTTTCCACGATGCGGATGAGCCATTGCGCGTCGTCGCGCACACCCACGAGAAGCTCCCGCTTTTTTTCGGGAGAAAGCGTGTCCTCGTTTTCCAAAACGGCGTTCGTCGAGCCGATGATCGACGTAAGCGGCGTGCGAAGGTCGTGCGACACGGCGCGAAGCAGATTGGCGCGCATTTTTTCCTGCTGCGTTTCGGCGCGCATTTTCTCCGCCTGCTTGATGCGCGTCGTCATCGCGCAGGTCAGAATCGACGAGGCGAGCATGATCGTGAAGCACAGAGGATACCCGCTCATCGTGAAGTTCAGTTTCAAATACGGATAGGTAAACACGCAGTTGGCGACGATCGTTCCCAAAAGCGACGCGGCGAAGCCGTAGAAATACCCGTCCGTGCAGCGGGAGATCACAAGCACCGCGAATACGAAGATCAGCGGAACGTGCGAATCCTCTCCGACGAAGACCAGCTGCAGCACGAGGCACAAAAGACATGCCGCGGCGAACACGCCGAGCGTCAGGAATGTGTCGCGCGTCGACAGGGGAAAATGCGTGCGGAAGAATGAATCGTTTTTGCGGGACGTCGTTTTCATGGGATTTTGCCTCCGGGAAAGAGAAACTGCGCCGCGTCCGCGGCCCGAACGTTCCGTCTTGCGCGGCGTTCGCGCGATAAGAAGATGGGTGAGCGTTCGCGCGAACGTCATACAATAAGGAAAGTATAGCACGCGGGGCTGTTAAAGAACTGCTAAAAAGCCGAAATTCAAGCTACCGATGCGCGCTCATATCCGATATAATAACACTATTGCCATGCCCGCACAAAGGCACGCGGCCAATCGGCCTCGGGCGCGGGGGAAAGGATGAAGAATCGGCACATGGAAGTATTATACGAAAACATTCTGATGCTTGACTGGAAACAGGTCGTCATGTGGATCATCGGCGGGGTCCTGATCTATCTTGCGATCAAAAAACAGATGGAGCCGTCGCTGCTTTTGCCGATGGGCTTCGGCGCCATTTTGGTCAACCTTCCGCTGTCCGGCGCGGTCACGCAGATCTACGAAAGCGGCACAGAAATCGGCGTTTTGGACGAACTGTTCAGCGCCGGCATCGCCAACGAGCTTTTCCCGCTGATTCTGTTTATCGGCATCGGCGCGATGATCGACTTCGGCCCGCTTTTGTCCAACCCGAAGCTCATGATCTTCGGTGCGGCGGCGCAGTTCGGCATCTTCTTCACGCTCTGCATGGCGGCGCTTTTGGGCTTTGAGCTGAAGGACGCGGCGTCCATCGCCATCATCGGCGCGGCGGACGGCCCCACGTCGATCTTTGTGGCGCAGTATTTGAACTCCAACTACACCGGCGCGATTATGGTCGCGGCCTATTCGTACATGGCGCTCGTGCCGATCATCCAGCCGCCCGTCATTCGGCTTTTGACGACGAAAAAAGAGCGCATGATCCGCATGCCCTACGAACCCAAAGAGGTTTCGAAAACCACGCGCATTCTCTTCCCGATCATCATCACCGTCATCGCGGGCCTTGTCGCGCCGCGCAGCGTCGCGCTCGTCGGCTTTTTGATGTTCGGCAATCTGATTCGCGAATGCGGCGTGCTGGACAATCTTTCCGAGACGGCGCAGAAGGTGCTCGCCAACCTCGTGACGATCTTCCTCGGGATTACGATCGCCACGAAGATGCAGGCGGAGTATTTCCTGAGCGTCGAGACGCTGATGATCATGGGCTTGGGGCTCGTGGCGTTCATCTTCGACACGGCGGGCGGCGTGCTGTTCGCCAAGTTCCTCAACCTGTTCTCCAAAAAGAAGATCAACCCCATGATCGGCGCGGCGGGCATTTCCGCCTTCCCGATGTCGGCGCGCGTGGTGCATAAGATGGGTTTGAAGGAGGACAGCCAGAACTTCCTTTTGATGCATACCATCGGCGTCAATGTCTCCGGCCAGGTCGCCTCCGTCATCGCGGGCGGGCTGATCCTGAGCCTCGTGATGAAGGTTCTGTGAGGTTTGAAAGGAGAAAACCATGACGAACATCGAAACTTTCCGCATCTGCCTCGGCATTTTGGCAAAGGGCATGGCGGGCGTGCTGATCGTCGCCGCCGTGATCATTTTATGCATGATGGCGCTCAACCGCTTTACGCGCGATAAAACCGAAACGCCGGACGAAAAATAAAGCGAAAAATCGCGGGAAAAACCGTAAAAATATGGGATTTCACGGCTTTTTGCCATTTCGATCCGTTGACAGCGCATGGCGAGCGTGATAGAATCTAACACGGTTAAGGTCTTTAAGACGGTCCCGCGAGGCTGCAAGACGAAACCATCACGCGTCGTCATGAACGAAGTTGTCATGAATGAATTTGATGTGTTTGCCCTGCCGCGCGCGGCAGGGCTTTTTCTTTGGGCCGAAATGCGAAAAAGGGGGCGGACCGATGCGCGTCAAATCCGTGGTAATGGACGACAAAACAATGAAGCGCGCGCTCATTCGCATGAGCCATGAGATCATCGAGCGCTATCACGGCGTCGGGGACGTCTGCCTCGTGGGCATCCGCCGCCGCGGGGTGCCGCTGGCACGCACGATCGCGCTGATTATCGAGCAGGTCGAGGGGACGGCGCTTCCCGTCGGGATGCTCGACATCACGCACTATCGCGACGATCTGTCGGAGCTCGGCGACATGCCGACGATCAACGCAAGCGACATTCCCTTCGACGTGACGGGCAAGCAGATCGTCCTGGTCGACGACGTGATCTACACCGGGCGCACCTGCCGCGCGGCGATCGACGCCGTCTTTGAACTCGGGCGCCCCGCGAGCATTGCGCTGGCCGTCATGGTCGACCGCGGGCACAGGGAGCTTCCCATCAAGCCCGATTTCGTCGGGAAAAACATCCCGACGTCACACAATGAGGTCGTATCCGTCAATCTCCGCGAGATCGACGGCGAGACAAATATATCGATTCTGGAAAAAGAATAAGGAGGCACACAAATGAAGAAGACCTCGATCGGCGACGAGCCGATTTATGACGCCAGAACCTTAGGCGCTCCCCGCATGGCGGTGCTCGGACTGCAGCACATGTTCGCCATGTTCGGAGCGACGGTGCTCGTCCCCACGCTGACCGGACTGAGCGTTTCCGCGACGCTGCTGTTCGCCGGCATCGGCACGCTGCTGTTCCATCTTTTGAGCGGCGGCAAAGTTCCCGTCTTCCTGGGGTCCAGCTTCGCGTTCCTCGGTGGTTACGCCGCGATCGCGCCCATGCTTCAGGATCCCGCCACGGGCAACTTCAACGTCCCCAACACAGAGCTTCTTCCCTACGCGTGCTTCGGCGTCATGATCGCCGGCCTTCTGTACGTCGTGCTTGCCGGGCTGTTTAAGGCCTTCGGCGCCAAGAAAGTCATGCGCTTCTTCCCGCCGATCGTCACCGGCCCGATCATTATCGCCATCGGCCTGACGCTCTCCAGCTCCGCGATCGCGAACTGCTCCGCCAACTGGTGGATCGCGCTGGTCGCCATCGTCGTGGTCATCGCCTGCAACATCTGGGGCCGCGGCATGGTCAAGATCGTTCCGATTCTTCTGGGTGTGCTTGCCTCCTATATCATCGCCGCCGTTACCGGCAACGTCGACTTCACGCTTGTCAAGGAAGCCGCGTGGATCGGCGTGCCCTTTAAAATGAGCGACACCGTCTTCTCCCTGATCGGCAACGCCGACACCTCTGTTCTTCTGACCTCCGTCATCACGATCGCTCCGATCGCCATCGCGACGATCATCGAGCATATCGGCGACATCAGCGCCGTGTCCTCCACCTGCGAACGCAACTATATTGCCGACCCCGGCCTGCACCGCACGCTCCTGGGCGACGGCCTTGCCACGAGCCTTGCCTCCGCGTTCGGCGCGCCCGCGAACACGACCTACGGCGAAAACACCGGCGTGCTTGCGCTCTCTCGCGTGTATGACCCCCGCGTCATCCGCCTTGCCGCGGTTTTCGCGATCGTTCTGTCTTTCTGCCCGAAATTCGCGGCGCTCATCCGCGTCATGCCCACCGCCACGATCGGCGGTGTCAGCCTGGTGCTTTACGGCATGATCTCCGCTGTCGGCGTGCGTAACGTCGTGGAGAACAAGGTCGACTTCACCAAGAGCCGCAACGTCATCATCGCCGCGCTGATCCTCGTTCTTGCCATCGGCATCAACTACAACGGCGCCATCCAGATCCCGATCGGCGAAGTGACCATCAGCCTCTCCGGCCTTGCGGTTGCCGCGCTCGTCGGCATCGTGCTCAACGCT
This sequence comes from uncultured Clostridia bacterium, assembly GCA_934613185.1. Taxonomy (GTDB): domain Bacteria; phylum Bacillota; class Clostridia; order Christensenellales; family Maliibacteriaceae; genus RGIG9107. Next base: position 7,676 of record CAKTSO010000020.1, read on the forward strand.
GTCCTGCCCGGCAAGGATTATGAGTTCGGCGACGATCTCCAGGGCGACACCAGCGTCAACTTCAAGGTGTAATTCCAAAACCGAATCGAAACGAAGCCCGTGCGGGAAATCTCCGCACGGGCTTTTTTCGTTGACAGAAAACGTGTTTCGGACGATAATAAAACGGAACGAAGAAAAACGAGAGGGGATAAACCATGAAATATTGCAGCCACTGCGGCGCGCAGCTTTCCGACGGCCAGGCGTACTGCCCGTCCTGCGGCACGCCCGCGGAGAATCAAAATCAAAACGCTCAGAACTTCACCGACCGCGTTTCGCAGCAGTTCAACGACTTCAACAACACGCCGAACGAGTCGGCGGGCTATTCGGCGCAGGATATCGACAAAAACAAGCCCTTCGCCGTGCTTGCGTATCTTTATCTGCTTGTGCTTGTGCCGATCTTCGCCGCGAAGGACTCCGCGTTCGCGCGCTTTCACGCCAATCAGGGGCTGACGCTGTCGATCTTCTACACCGGCTGGATCCTTGTCTCGCGCATTTTGAGCGCGGTCTTTGCTTTTGTCTGGCCGCTGTTTGTCGTGCTGCGCATTCTGGACGCCGCGGTCGGCGTGACGTATATCGTCTTTGTCGTGCTCGGCATCGTCAACGCCGCGCAGGGGCAGGCCAAAGAGCTTCCGCTCATCGGCGGCATTCGCATTTTGAAGTAACACTTCGAAGCTATAACGGACAGAACAAAGCGCGGCGGGGCATGAACTTGTCGTCATGACCGCGCCCGCGCCGATCGACAAAAACCGATACGACGCGTTTGCCGCTTATTTAAAAGACGTCGTCATGGGGCAATAAAAAGAGCCCTCGATGGGATTCGGTTCCCATCGGGGGCTTTTGGTTTTGCTTTACAGCACGCGCACCGCGCCGTCGCGGCGCACGGACAGCACATGACAGCAGCCGGGGGCGAACGCGCCTTCCATCGTTTGAATGAACGATTCGAGCAGGTCGTGCGGCACGAAGTTCAGCGTCGTGCCCGCGAAGCCGCCGCCGTGGACGCGGCACGCGCCGCGCCCGCACAGCGCATTTTCCGCCAGCATGAGCGCCACGGCGATGCCCTGATGCTCGGGCGTGTTGACGTCGGAGATGTTCTGCAAATAGCGGATCGACGAAAGACCCGATTCGCGCACGAGCTTCAAAAAGCCGTCGAAATCGCCCGCGCGGAGGCGTTCGGCTTCCGCTACGGCGCGCGCGTCGTCGTCGAAGAAATGCACAGCGCGAAGCAGCGCGCGGTCGCCGCACTCGCGGCGGATGCGTCCCGCGTTTTGAAAGACGGTTTTTTTATCGATCTGCCGCAGCACGTCTGCGCCGAACAGCGCCGCCACGCGCTTCATTTCAAGCGGCATGGACGCGTACTGATCCGTCAGATTTTCGTGATCGTCGCCCGTGGCCACGACGACAAGATCGTACCCCGCGTCGTGAATGTCGAACTGCACCGCGTCGATGACCGGATGCGCCGTGTCGCAAAAATCGATGGCGACGAACCCGCCGTTCGCGGTCGCCGTCTGGTCCATCATGCCGCTCGGTTTTTTATAATACTCGTTTTCGGCGCGCTTGCCGGAAACGGCGATCTCGACCGCCGAGACGCGTCCGCCGTTGTAAAGATGGCTGAAGACCGCGCCCATGAGCGACTCGAACGCCGCACTGGACGAAAGCCCGGAGCCGACGAGCACATCGCTCGTCACATACGCGCAAAACGGGCCGATTTCATAGCCGAAATCGCGCAGCCCGCACGCCACGCCGCGCACGAGCGCCGCCGACGTGCCGTCCTCCTTGTGACGCGGCGCAAGGTCGGCAAAATCCAGATCGAACGCGCCGTACCCTTCGCAGACGACGTGCGTCAGCGTGTCGGGGCTTTTGGCGACCACGGCGATGGCGTCGAGGCTGATTGCCGCGGCGAGCACATGCCCACAGTTGTGATCGGTGTGATTGCCGCCGATCTCCGTTCTGCCGGGCGCGGAGACGACGATCGTGCCCGGCAGTTCGCCGAAGCGTTCGCAAAACGCGGCAAGCGCACGCTCATAGCGCGCGGACTGCGCGGGCAGCGCGTCGCTGCCGTAGACGCTTAAAAGCCGCTCGGCTGCGCTTGAAAAATCCGAAAGCTGCATGGAAAGACTCCTTTAACGTTTTTGATTTTGAAAAAGACCGCACGGCGGCGGTCTTTTTGCGATTCGAATCAGTCTTCGTTGCGATCCTTGGGGTCGCCGAGGAAGAACAGCGCGATCGTCCCGGGGCCGGAGTGGCAGCCGATGACGGGGCCGATGTTGTCAAGGCGCACGTTCGCCTCGGGGTATTCTTCGAGGATCATGCCGCGAATTTTTTCGGCCAGCGCGATGTCGTCCGCGTGGCAGAGCACCATGCGCGAAAGCTCGACCGCGCCGCGCTTTTTGGGCGACTCGGCAATGAATGCGGCCGCGCGGTTGATCCCCTTGCACTTGGCAAGCGGCACAAGGCGGCCCTGCAGGTCGCATTTCAGGATCGGCTTGATGTTGAGAATCGTGCCGAACGCGGCGGCAGCGGCCGTCAGGCGTCCGCCGCGGCGCAGATATTTCAAGTCGGAGACGGTGAAGATGTGGTTGATGCGGTTTTTGATATCCTCGGCATAGGCCGCCGTCTCTTCAAGGCTTGCGCCGGAGGCCTGTTTTTCCAGAACGTATTCGACCAAAAGACCGAGACCGCCCGACTCGCACAGCGTGTCGACGACGACGATCTTCCGCTCGGGGAAGCGCTCGGCAAGGTCGGCCTTTGCGATGTTCGCGCTCTGGATTGTGCCGGAAAGTGCGGAGGAAAATCCAAGGTACAGGACGTCTTTGCCCGCCTCGAGCGTCGGCGTCCAGTTTTCGACGAATTCCTGCGGCGTCGGCTGTGCGGTGGTGAACGTCTCGCCCGCGCGCATACGCTCGTAAAACGCATGGAAATTGTCGCCCGCGGACATGATCTCGTCGGTGACCTCCCGGTCGCCCAGCATGATGTGCATATAGATCATCGGTGCGGGCGCGGGGAAACGGTCACTGCACGAATCGATGTGAATGACAAAAGACATGAAAACCTCCCTTGGCGCAGGTTCCTTCGCCTGTGCGAAATACGGGAAAGCGCCGTGCTCGATGTGTTTTTTCGCTTTTCAGTATACCATGAAGCGGAGGAGATGAACAGCGCTGCGGCGTAATTTTCGCCCGATCGCACAAAGTGACGAAAAAAATGCCCGCGGCGTTTGACATTGCGGATATGATGCTTTAAAATGACGCTTGTGTTATATAATTAAGAAACCAATTCGGAGATGAAACCAGTGATCAGAGAAGATTTGAGAAACCTTGCCATCATCGCCCACGTCGATCACGGCAAGACGACGCTTGTCGACGCGATGCTGCGCCAAAGCGGCACGTTCCGCGACAATCAGGTCGTGGCCGAACGCGTCATGGACTCCGGCGATCTGGAGCGTGAGCGCGGCATCACGATCCTTGCCAAAAACACTGCTCTGCACTGGAAGGGCGTGAAATTCAACATCGTCGACACCCCCGGCCACGCCGATTTCGGCGGCGAGGTCGAGCGCGTGCTTCGCATGGTCGACGGCGTTCTGCTCGTCGTCGACGCGTTCGAAGGCCCGATGCCGCAGACGCGCTTTGTGTTGCAGCGCGCCCTGCAGGAGGGGCTTCGCATCGTCGTCGTCATCAACAAGATCGACCGCAAAGACGCCCGCTGCGACGAAGTCGTCGACGAAGTGCTCGAGCTTTTGATGGACCTTGACGCAAGCGACGAGCAGCTCGACGCGCCGTTCGTCTTCGTTTCCGCGCGCGAGGGCCGCGCCGGACTTTCCAGCGATAAGATCACCGACACGCTCGTGCCGCTGTTCGACACCATTTTGGAGCATATCCCCGCGCCCGAGGGCGATCCCGACGCGCCGCTTCGCGCGCAGATCGCGACGATCGATTCGTCCACGTTCGTCGGCCGCATCGGCATCGGCCGCATCCTGGACGGCCGCCTGCATCCGGGCGACACCGTGACGCTCTGCCGCCACGACACCGACCTGTCCCGCGCGGTCAAAATTCTCGACATTCAGCAGTTCGACGGTCTCGGCAAGATCAAGGTCGACGAAGCCGTGGCGGGCGATATCGTCGCCATCTCCGGCATCGACGGCGTCAACATCGGCGATACGCTCTGCCGGCTCGGCACGGTCGATCCGCTGCCCTTTGCGAAGATCACCGACCCGACGCTGTCCGTCGTCTTCTCCGTCAACGACAGCCCCTTTGCGGGGACCGAGGGCACTTACGTCACCAGCCGCCACCTTCGCGAGCGTCTGTATCGCGAACTGGAGAGCGACCTGTCCCTTCGCGTGGAGGACACCGACACGACCGAGGCGTTCCGCGTCTCCGGCCGCGGCGAGCTGCATCTGTCCGTTTTGATCGAGACGATGCGCCGCCAGGGCTATGAATTCCAGATCTCCAAGCCGAACGTCATTTTGAAGGAAATCGACGGCGTCATGCAGCAGCCCATGGAGCAGGTCCTGATCGACGTGCCGCAGGAATATTCCGGCACGATCATCGAGCTGATGGGTGCGCGAAAGGCCGAGATGCTCAATATGTCCGCGGGCCCCGGCGGCCGCACGCGCCTTGAGTTCTCGATCTCGTCGCAGGCGCTCATGGGCTTCCGTTCGCTCATGATGACGCAGACGCGCGGCGAGGGCATCATCAACGCTGTCTTCGACGGCTACGCGCCGATCACCGACCTTCCCGTCGAGCGCCGCAACAGCGCGCTCGTCGCCACCGAAACGGGCGAGGCGGTCAGCTACGGCCTGTTCAACGCGCAGGAGCGCGGCGTGCTGTTCATCGGCCCGGGCGAAAAGGTCTACGCCGGCATGGTCGTCGGCGAGAACCCGCGCAATCAGGATATCGACGTCAACGTCTGCAAGCGCAAGCACGTGTCCAACATGCGCGCCTCCGGCAGCGACGAAGCCCTGCGCCTCGTGCCGCCGCGCCAGCTTTCGCTGGAGCAGGCGATGGAGTGGATCAACGACGACGAGCTGGTCGAGATCACGCCCACGCACATCCGCATCCGCAAAAAGGAGCTGGACGCCGCCAACCGCCTTCGCGCCGCCGTCCGCGCCAGAAACGCGCAGAAATAATTGTATTTGAAAAAAACGGCATTTCGTGCAAATGCCGTTTTTTTTGTATGCGCCTCTAAAATAGATAATCCCGCCGTCGAATCGTTTTAAAATCGTCGGCGGGATTTTTTTGCAAAATCAGTTTTTCCCGTAAAACCAGGGACGGCGCATCGCACGAGGGGGTGTGCAATGCGCCGTCAAAGATCGTTGTTTGGAGGAGGTAGCCCGAGCGGGTTCGCCCCGCGCGGGCGGGTTTGCAATCTATCCAATCGCTTGTGCGGGCGCAAGGGGAAGCGCCGCGAAAAGCGTTGTTGTCGGTCGGCGGGGGTGTTTCCTTCCGACAAGGAGAGTATGCCAAAGAAAGTTGACCGATATGTGAACAAAAACGGAAATTTGCGTTCACAGATGCGATCTTAAGGGATTCTTCAGGATTTGCCAAAATTTCGGAAAGAAACGGGGCGCGGCTTTGTGCAAAAAAAACGGGGAGTGGGCGCAGCCGCGCCTGTCGGAACCGCTGCGGACGGATTGACGCGGCTTCTTTTGCAGCTCTTTTTTCCCGAAGATGGGACTTTTGAAGGTTTCGGAGCGGTTGCGGGCCCTTTGATATCGCCTTTTTGCCGAATAAAAGCGGACGCATCGTGTCGCACGGCAAGCCTTCGGCCTTTTTTGTTTCTTCTTTTTGCGCATGTTTGCGGGCGTAACATGACTTCACACACTTTACAGACCTTTAACAATTGCGCGATTTTGAACTTAACACGCGCGGACTATGATAGGTCTCGAGCACGAGGGAAGGGCTCAAGAGGAAAGAAAGAACAAACGGAAGGCAACGAAAGAAGGAATTGAAAATGAAAAAACTGATTGCATTTGCACTGTGCGCCGTGATGGTCGTGGCCGCCCTGGCGGGCTGCTCGAACGCGGCGAAACCTGAAGAAACCACTGCGACGCCCGCCGCGGATACGACGCAGGCAACGCAGGAAGCTGCGAAGCCCGAAACCATGACCGGCGCGATCGACGTCCTCTCCCGTGAGGACGGCTCCGGCACGCGCGGCGCGTTCATCGAGCTGTTCGGCGTTGAGCAGAAGAACGACGCGGGCGAGAAGGTCGACCACACGACCGACGCCGCCGAGATCACGAACTCCACGTCCGTCATGTTGACGACCGTCGCCGGCGACCCCGCCGCGATCGGCTACATCTCCCTGGGCGCGCTGAGCGATGACGTCAAGGCCTTGAAGATCGACGGCGTCGAAGCCACCGCCGAGAACGTCGCCAACGGCACCTACACCGTCGCCCGTCCGTTCAACATCGCCACCAAGGGCGAAGCGACCGGCGTCGCCGCGGACTTCATCACCTACGTTCTGAGCGCCGAGGCCAACGAGATCATCGAGGAAAAAGGCTACATCGGCGTGGACGGCGCGAAGCATTACGAAGCGAAGGATGCCTCCGGCAAACTCACCATCAGCGGTTCTTCCTCCGTCACTCCTTTGATGGAAGCCCTGAAGGAAGCTTATGAGAAGCTGAACCCCAACGTCACCATCGAGCTTCAGCAGAGCGACTCCACCACCGGCATGAACGACGCGGCCGAGGGCATCAGCGACATCGGCATGGCCTCCCGCGAGCTCAAGCAGGAAGAACTTGACAAAGGCCTTGTCCCCACCGTCATCGCCATGGACGGCATCGCGGTCATCGTCAACAACGATAACCCGCTCGAGGAGCTGACCGGCGACCAGGTTCGCGACATCTACACCGGCGACGTCACCGAATGGGACGCGCTGTGATCTGATCCATCCTTCCCAAACCTTCAGGCACGGCTCGAAGCTCGAGGCTTCGGGCCTGTCCTGTTATGCGGGGGGGACGGAAAAGGGCTGAGAAGGGATAAAGGAGGAGGAGAACGTGCCGACGAAAGTCAAAGAAACGATCATGCGCGTCGTGTTTCTGCTGACCGCGTGCGTCAGCGTCGCCGCCGTCGTTTTGATCTGCATCTTCATGTTTGCAAACGGCATCCCCGCCATCGCGAAGATCGGCGTGCCGGAATTTCTTCTGGGGACGACGTGGAAGCCGGGCAACGATATCTACGGCATTTTCCCGATGATCGTGGCAAGCCTTTACGTCACGGCGGGCGCGCTTTTGATCGGTGTGCCGATCGGCGTGCTGTGCGCGATCTACATGGCGCGCTTCTGCCCGGCGAAGGTCTATCGCGTGATGAAGCCCATGACGGAGCTTCTGGCGGGCGTGCCGTCGATCGTCTACGGATTCTTCGCGCTCGTCGTGATCGTGCCGTTCGTGCGAACGGCGTTCGGCGGCAGCGGCAAGAGCATTCTGACGGCCTGTCTGCTTTTGGGGCTTATGATATTGCCGACGATCATCAGCGTGACCGAGGCGGCGATCCGCGCCGTGCCGCAGAGCTATTACGAAGGCGCGCTGGCGCTGGGGGCGACGCATGAGCAAAGCGTGTTCCGCGTGCTTTTGCCCGCCGCGAAATCCGGTGTGACGGCGGCGATTATCCTGGGCGTCGGCCGCGCCATCGGCGAGACGACCGCGGTCGCGATGATCGCGGGCAACCAGCCGGTGATTCCCGCGGGACTTTTGAAGGGCGCGCGGACGCTGACGGCGAACATCGTCCTGGAAATGGGCTACGCCACGGGGCTGCACCGCGAGGCGCTGATCGCCACGGCGGTCGTGCTGTTCGTGTTCGTGCTGCTCATCAATCTTTGCTTCTCGGCGCTCAAAGGAAAGGAGAAAGCGTGATGGAAGCGGTGAAATCGGCGAAAAAACGCCGCCCGTCCTATCGCGGGCATTTCGGATCGCTCATTTTGATGATCCTCGTCAAGGCGGCGGCGGTCATTACGGCGGCGACGCTGATCTTTATCGTCGCCTATATCCTGATCCGCGGTATTCCGAATCTGACGCCGCAGCTTTTCGCGTGGAAATACACGTCGGAAAATCTTTCGATGATGCCGGCGATCATCAACACGATTACCATGACGCTTTTGACGCTTGTCATCGCCGTGCCCGTCGGCGTCGGCGCGGCGGTTTATCTTGTGGAGTACGCCCCGCGCACGAGCCGCCTGGTTCCGGTGATCCGCGTCACGACGGAGACGCTTGCGGGCATCCCGTCGATCGTCTACGGCCTGTTCGGCTATCTGTTCTTTAACGTCGCGCTCGGCTGGGGGTATTCGATGCTCGGCGGCGCGATGACGCTGGCGATCATGGTGCTGCCGCTTGTCATGCGCACGACGCAGGAGGCGCTTCTTGCCACGCCCGATTCCTATCGCGAAGGCAGCTTCGGCCTCGGCGCGGGGCGGCTTCGCACGGTCGTGAAGATCATCCTGCCCTCCGCCATGCCGGGAATCTTGTCCGGCGTGATCCTCGCCATCGGCCGCATCGTCGGCGAGACGGCGGCGCTGATCTACACGGCGGGGACGGTCAGCGGCCTGCCGCACGATCTTCTGTCGTCCGGACGGACGCTTGCGGTGCATATGTATGCGCTTCTGTCCGAAGGCCTGTACATTCCGCAGGCCTATGCCACGGCGGTCGTTCTGATGCTGCTCGTGCTTTTGATCAACGCACTTTCCACGCGCATCGCGCGGCGAATGACGAAAGGATAAATTGGATATGGCCAAATTTGACATTCAATCGCTGAATCTTTATTACGGCGCGTTTCAGGCGCTCAAGGGGGTCGACCTCGCCATCGGCGAAAACGAGATCACGGCGTTCATCGGGCCGTCCGGCTGCGGCAAGTCGACGCTTTTGAAGACGCTCGATCGCATGAACGATCTCGTCCCCGGCTGCCGCATCGAGGGGAAGGTCCTGCTCGACGGCGAGGATATCTATGACAGCAAAATGGACGTTTATGCACTGCGAAAGCGCGTCGGCATGGTCTTCCAGAAGCCGAATCCGTTCCCGATGAGCATCTACGACAACATCGCCTACGGCCCGCGCACGCACGGCGTCCGCTCCCGCGTCAAACTCGACGAGATCGTCGAGCAGTCGCTTCGAAACGCCGCCATCTGGGACGAACTGAAAGACCGCCTGAAAAAAAGCGCGCTGGGGCTTTCCGGCGGTCAGCAGCAGCGGCTGTGTATCGCCCGCGCGCTGGCCGTCGAGCCGGAGGTGCTTTTGATGGACGAACCCACGAGCGCGCTCGACCCCATCTCGACGGGCAAGATCGAAGAACTGTGCAGCGAACTGAAAAAGAAATACACGATCGTCATGGTCACGCACAACATGCAGCAGGCGCTGCGCATCGCGGACAAAACGGCGTTCTTCCTGCTCGGCGAAGTGGTCGAATTTTCCTCGACGGAGCAGATGTTCCACGCGCCGCGCGACAAACGCACCGAAGATTACATCACGGGGAGGTTCGGATAATGAAAACGAGCATGGATCGGGAGTTGAACGAGCTGGGCGCGCGGCTGATCCGCATGGGCGCGCTGTGCGAGACGGCGATCGCCGGGGCGGCGAGCTGCCTGCAAAACAGAGAAAAAGAGAACGTCTCCGCCGTCTTCGGGACGGACGCGGCGATCGATCATATGCATCATGAGCTGGAGGATATGTGCCTGCGGTTGATCCTGACGCGTCAGCCCGTGGCGGGCGACCTTCGCGCCGTGACCGCGGCGATGCAGATCGCGGGCGACATGGAGCGCATCGGCGACCAGGCCGCGGACGTCACGGAGATTCTGCGCTTTTGGGATTCCGGCGTCTTCGCGGGCGGCACGCATATCGACAAAATGGCGCAGGCGGCGTCCAAAATGGTGACCGACGCGATCGATTCGTTCGTGCGGCGCGACGACGAGCTTGCGCAAAGCGTCATCGCCGCGGACGATCGGGTGGACGAACTGTTCGTGCGCGTGCGGCAGGAATTGATCGAGCTGATCGCGCGGCAGGATCAAAACGGCGTGGCGTGCATGGATCTTCTGATGATCGCCAAGTATTTCGAGCGCATCGCCGACCATGCCGAGAACATCGCCCGCTGGGTTCTCTACCGTCTGCACGGCACGCTGCCCGAACGCGACGACGTGCGCGGCGGCCGCTGATCGATCAAACCGAAATCTTAAAATTAGGAATCAAGAAAGGAGGCGCGCCATGCGCAGCAGGATCTTTCGCAGCATTACATTGACGGCGCTTTGCTGCATGCTCGCCTGTATCCTGATGATCACGGGCATTTTGTCGGATTCGTTTACAAAAAAGATGACGAACGAACTGGCCGTCGAAGCGTCGTATCTTGCAAGGGGAATGGCGTCGCAGACCGCGGATTTTCTCGAGAATTTCCGCGAGGACGATAAGCGCATCACACTCGTCGCGTCGGACGGGACGGTTGAATTTGACAACAAGGCGGACGCGTCGACGATGGAAAACCACGCCGACCGCCCCGAGATCAAAGAGGCGCTCTGGGGCGGCGCGGGC
>CAKTSO010000021.1 GCA_934613185.1 uncultured Clostridia bacterium
GCTTTGTCTGTGCGAACAGCTTCCGCTCTGTCTCCGGGATCAGCAGGTTTCCATCCGACAATCTTCGCAAATTGCATCTGAAGGGGTAACATTCCTTGATTCTTACAGTTTTTTTCGTTTCCAGATTGTCGATGTAATAAGCATTGTAAACGATGCTCGACCCGCCACGGGCCAACTCATCGGTGATTGTGTATTCCCATCCGTCATTGAATCTAAGCGTAGTGCCTGCTTTAAGTGCAGTTCTAGAGTCCATTTTCTCACATCCTAACCTTGCACGCATATTACGACGCTTAGATTCTAACACCGAAAATTTAGAAAGCGGTTTTTTCAGTGCAGGGCATTCTCAGGAGCCATTTTATTCAGATAGGCCTCCCGCATAAAGGAACGGAACGCATCCTGCGGGTAGGCATCCTGCGAGGCATAGAGGAAAATCCAGTCATAGGGATTCCCCTCATACAGTTCCGGATAGCTGGCATCCAACAGCAGTCGGTTGATGGATGCAATGCATCTCGGGCCGTCATACGGCTTTGCCGCATATTCCGGCTCCGTTCCCTTGAGAAGCAGTTCTGTCCAGAAGCGATAGAAGGCCAGCAAGATCATTGTTTTTCGGACGACCTCATCCGACTGCCAGTTCCCGCCGATAATGGCCTCCAAGCCCTGCCGATCCGGGAACGATTTGCTCACAAGGGGATGGATCATGGCGTTTGCTTTCAGCAGCGGCTGTAAGGTGCGGTCGCCGCTTATGGGGTACAGCTTTTCGCCGTTGGATTCATCAAAATCCAGCAGTCCAAAAATCTGCCGGTAAATGTCCCATGCCGACCGGGATTTCTCAGCGAAAGTCTCTTTCGGATAGCGGTGCTTCAATTCCTGAACAGCCAGTCCATTTTCACCGGCAATTCTTCTCCAAAGTTCACAGATATACTTCTTCGCTGTTGCGTTGTTATAGCCAAACTGGCTGCTGTTCGCCGTTAAAAACGCAAGCAGTTCTTCCGGACTTTGAAACCGGTTCAATTCCTTGACAATCGTGCCGGTAAAGAGAACATCGGAATGAAGATCAACCGGCCCTTTTCCGCTCTCCTTCGGGGCTTTTTCAATCAGTGCCTGTGCCTCGGAATAGGATAGCCGGTGGCGAATGCAATAATAGTAAATCGCCTCACGAATCGTGTGACAGTCCAGATTCCGCTGCAAATACACACGGCGGAAGAAATCCTGTGTTTCCTCCAGTGTCATGTGAAATGCAAAACAAAATTGAATCGCATAATCCCGTTTTTCGGCCTGTGTGTGCTTTTGAAACCAGCCTTTCAGAATGCGTGCTTCTATCGGGATGCCCGCCTCATCAAATTTACGTTTAATAAATCTGACTTTGGCATCCGTGTCTGCAAGGTTGCCGGTATAGCCCTTCTGCACAATAAACTCATCCAGTGCGGCGTCAAATGTCCGGAAGGAACTAGCTATCTCAAGCAGCTCCTGTATGTAGTTCTCATCCTCCGGAGAAATGCTATTGCCCTTTTGGGACAGAAATTGCGTATAATCTCCCATACCCGCCCTCGTTTCCGCTGTATCTCAGCATATTTTGAACCACTCTCTCTTGTCCTCCGGCAGGACCTCCATAATATCTTCAATATGACAGTCCAGCGCATGACAGATCCGAACCAGAACGTCCGTTGTTACATTGTCGCCACGGTTGAGCTTCCGGATGGTATAATCACTGATATTCGCTTTTTCCATCAGATCCTTTTTCTTCATATCTTTATCAATGAGAAGATGCCATAACCGTTTGTAGCTTACCGACATAGTGGAACCCCCATTATTTGCAATTACCACACAATATTACAAATACATTATACCGCATAATATGCCGAATTTCAACGGATAGCAGAGAGAACGCACGGATATTCTTGGGTTTTGTTTCGCAACACCTTTGTGTGGCAATGAAGTGTGCATCCCGTTCTTTTGAAAAATGTTTTTGAAGCATTTCTCTGATGAGGAATTTTTATCGGACAGCAACTATGCTAAAATTACTTTTGAAAAGCAGGAACAATCGGCGTTTGCTTATGCCGTTAAAAAATAGAGGGCGCTGGCCCTCTGGAAAGGGAGGCGATTTTCATTCTTGTCAATTTAAAAAAGCTGCGAATGCGTGCCGGGATCAGTCAGCAGCAGTTGGGCGAGATCGTCGGCGTCAGTCAGCAGTCGATCAACAAATACGAAAACCACAACGTCGAACCGGACGTCGCGACGCTCTGTGCGCTGGCGGATTATTTTCAAACGTCGGTCGATTATCTGGTCGGTCACACGCAGGTGGATCATGTGATCGAATCCGTCGAACGCCGCGATTTCAATCAGGACGAAATCAAAATCATCGAGCAGTTCCGCTCGCTGAATGCCAAGCAGAAAAGCTGCGTTCGCCTGTTGCTCGACACGTATCGTTCCGTCCCATAAAAAAAGACGCTCCGTCAAAAACAACGAAGCGTCTTTTTATTTGCTCATTCTCCGAGGCGATCCAGCACGGCGCGCTGGATTTTTTCGTGCAAAGCGGCGTAGATCTCCAGTTCGTCGTCCGAGAGCGTCTCGAGCGCGGCCTGTTCGTAGTCGTCCTGCGCGCGGCGGATGTCGCGGAGGATCGGGTCTGCCTGCGGCAGCAGGACAAGCTGTTTTTTTTCGTCTTTCGTGTCCTGCTGGGCGAGGAAGCCCCGGCTCGTCAGTTTCATAATCGACGCGGCAAGCGTGCTGCGCGGAATCGAAAGTGTTTTGGAAAGCTCCTCCCGCGGCGCAACGCGCTTTGCGTCGGCGCAGTATAAAAGCAATGCGCAATCCTCGATGGACAGATCGTTTTTGATCGCGGCGATCTCCAAATAATGTTCCAAAAGCCTTCGGCTGCGCATCTGATCCATCAGCGCGCCGCCGCCCGTGACGGTGTCCGCGTCGACGTTCAACCGTTCGTGTCCGAGTTTCTGCGTGCCGGGGAAGATCGACGGCAAAACCGCACCGTCGCCCGCGGCGTCGATCAGAAATTTATAGACTTTCAGACGGCTTTTTTCGTATTCCTCTTCGTCCAGAAGGCATTTGTAAAACTCGTGATAGCAGGCAAACGCCATGCGCTTCATGGCGATCGTATTCGACACGCCGCGCATTCCCTGACTGACGAGCGAACCCTTCGTCTTGACGTAATAATAGATCGGCACCTGCAATGCGCAGAACGTCTGCGCGTGGCGGATGTATTCCAGATTGAACATGAAATCCTCGCACCAGCGAATGGCGGGATCCATGCGAAGGCGATTCTTCTCGACGATCTGGCGGGAATAGAGCTTGTTCCACAAAACGCCGTAGTAAAAATCGGCGGGATTGTCCATCATGTGCGCAGCGTACTGCGTGCGATTCAGCACACCCGTCTCGCCGATGTCGCCCTTATGGCTGACGCGTTCGCCGACGACGCGGTAAAAATCCGCCACGACAAGATCACAGCGATTCTCCTGCGCCGTGCGCACGAGAAGCTTTGTCGCGTCGGGGATGATCCAGTCGTCGCTGTCAAGGAACTGAAGATACTCCCCTTTCGCCGCGTCGAGCGCACAGTTCCGCGCGACGGAAACACCCGCATTTTTCTGATGGATCACGCGCACGCGCGCGTCGAGCGCCGCGTACTCGTCGAGAATCGCCGGGCATTCGTCCGAGCTGCCGTCGTCGACGAGGATCAGTTCAAAGTCACGGAACGTCTGGCCGAGAATGCTGTCGACACAGCGACGGATTGTGTTTTGCGCGTTGTATACGGGAACGATGATACTGACGACGGGTTCCATGGTGCGATTCACTCTCTTTCCTATAGTAAGGCACTGCTTGGATTCGTTTTTCTAAGCATGACTTTTCGGGCGCGTTTTGTCAAGTCGTTGACACGTTCCGCGCACCGTGTAATAATATTTTCAGAAATCTTTTTCGGGAGGTCACACTCTTATGAACGAAAAACTCTTGGGCAAACGCGCGATCATCACCGGCGCGGGCGGCGGCATCGGCCGCGCCATCGCCAAAAAATTCGCTTCGCTCGGCATCAACGTGGCGCTCGTGGCACGCACGGCGGAAAAACTGGAAGAGACGGCGAAGGAATGCGAAGCCCTCGGCGTGAAGGCGTTCGTCTATCCGACTGACCTGCTTGACGAGGCGTCCATCATCCGCACGATCGGCCGCGCGGCGGAAGACATGGGCGGGATCGACATTCTCGTCAACAACGCGGGCATCGCGCAGGCCGGCCCCATGGTCGACGTCGACGCCGATGAATTTGACCGCGTTTTCGCCACGAACGTGCGCGCGCCGTTTTTGATGTGCAAATACGCCATGCCGTATCTGAAGCAGTCCGACTATGCGGAGATCATCAACATCGCCTCCGTCGTCGCGCACAAGGGCTATCCGTGGCAGAGCATCTACGCGGCCAGCAAGCACGCCGTGCTCGGGCTTTCCAAATCCCTTGCCAACGAAGTCTACACCGACGGCGTGCGCGTCCACGTCATCGCGCCCGGCGGCGTCTACACCGAAATGGTCGCCAAGGTGCGCCCCGACCTCGATCCTTCCGTCTGCATGCTGCCGGAGGACATCGCCGAGGCCGCCGCGTTCTTCGTCGAACACCGCACGAACGCCGTCGTCGACGAAATCCGCCTGCATCGCGCCAACAACGCGCCGTTCGCGTGATCGTTTTCATTGCAGCCAACAAAGCGCCCAACCTTCGGGCGCTTTTTCTTATTGAATTTCAAATTCGCGCTTGACCCTCACACCGTGTCAGGCATTACGATGGTCGTGAGCTCAAAGAAAACCAATCTTCCCGGGAGGACGCCATGCTGAAAATCGGCGAATTTTCAAAACTTTCCAGAGTCAGCGTCAGGATGCTTCGTCACTACGACGAGATCGGACTGCTCAAGCCCGCGCAAATCGACCGCTTCACCGAGTATCGTTATTATCACGAATCGCAGCTTCCGATCGCGGGCCGCATTTCGGCTTTGAAGGCGATGGGGTTTTCCCTGGCTTCCATCGTCCGCATTCTCGAAATCTATGAGGATAAGGACGCGCTTTCTCGCTGGTACGCCCAACAAAAAGCCGAGCTGCAAAAACAGGCCGACGAGACGCAGCAGAAACTGACGCTTCTTTGCGCAGCCCAAAAGAGGCTGAGAAAGGAAGAGAATATGCAATACGACGTTACGCTCAAAACGTTCCCCGCACGCTACGCCGCGACCGTTTCCACGACCATCCCCCGCTATGAAGAAGAAGGCTCCGTCTGGAGCATTCTCGTCGGCGAGACCGCGCCGCTGCATCTTGTCCCCGCCGACCCCTGCCTTTGCGCCGTAACGTTCCTCGACGGCGAATACAAGGAAAAAGACGTGGAGGTAATGGCGTGGAAGACCGTGAAGGGCAGCTATCCCGACACGGAACACGTCAAATTTCAGACGCTGCCCGAAGTGACGGCCGCAAGCTGCACGTTCCGCGGCAGCTATGCGCAGATCACCGACGTCTATGCCGCGATCGTCGCCTGGATCGCCGAAAACGGTTACGAATGCTGCGGCGCGATGTTCAACGTCTATCACGTCAGCCCACACGAGACGAACAACCCCGACGAATTCGTGACGGAGGCCTGCTATCCCGTGAGAAAAGCGAAATAACGCAAATATAAAAAACGATCCTTCGAACGAATTTGTTCGAAGGATCGCTTCTTTATTTACTGTTCCAGCCACTCGCGGCGGACAACTTCGGGCTCACCTTCCAAAAGCGTCGGGTCGTTCAGATACTTTCTCATTTTCGCAAACGCGCGGGCGTAATAGCTGCCCGTGCAGATGCGCTCGTCCATCACGACCCCCAGCGGCATGCAGCGGACAAACTCCACGCCGTTTTTCGTGCGCGTGGGGATCTCGCGCAGGTTGCCCATGGCGATGATCATGCTCGTGGTGCCGAAGTTATAGATGTGATGATAGATATGGTTCGTGCGGATGCTGGCAAGGTTCGTGATGACGAGGCTCGTATGGAACGGGCTTGCCTTGATGATCGATTTGGGCAAAAGGCCGTAGCGATCCATCAGCTTGAACACGCCGACGCCGAAGTTGACCAGTCCGGGGATCTTCAAAAGGATCGTGATCAGTCGATCCGTCGAGTTCGTGTCGCCGGACTCGCGGTTGGCGGCAACGTATTCGTCGATGCGCTTTTGCACCGTGAAGACGTCGTCCTCCAGTTCAAAATAAATCTTGTTCATCGTGCCGTCCGTCTCGCCGGGCTTCAGGACGACCATGCCGACGGCAAGTTCGTTTCGCGCGTAGATGCGCTTGTTGACGACGAAGCGGTTCAATTCGGGATACTCCGCGACGGTGCGGATATACGCCGCCATCACGACCGCCAAGTGGCTGACGGGGCGGCCTTCGCTTCTGCGCATGCGCATGTAGTTTTGAATCGGTTCGACCGGAATGAACTCCTCGATCATATTCATGGCGTCGTTGCGCTGGTTCATGATATAAGCCGCCACAGTGTACATGGGATTTGCGTTCTTGACGCGCCTGCCGTCCGCTCGCATGGGCATTTCCTCCGAAAATGATGGAATAATGAATAATACGAATATTATACCATCCTTACATCATCGGGGCAAATTTCTTTCCCGTTCGAAGCGTCCGCCGTGTGCGTGCTCGGAACGCAGAGCATCATGATCCGCATGATTTCTTCCTTCGATTCGCGGCAGTCGTCTTCCATCCAGCGCGTGACGATCGCCATCAATCCGTGCATATAAAACGCCATGAGATACGACCGCTGCCGCTCGGGAATGCCGAATCGTTCCAATACGGGCGACAGCACATGCCGAAAAAGGCCTGCATAGCTTTTTTCCAGCTCCAGCGTTTTGGCGTTTCGAAGCGCCGTCAAAAACAGGCGCTTGTTCTTCTCAAGATAGGAAAGATACGGCAGAAGATAGCGCGGCGTCATGAACGAAAGCTCCGAAAGCGAGCAGGTTCGGATGCGCTCGATCACGTCCGCCGCGTCCAGCGCCATATGCTCCTGAAACCGGCCGGTCATCCATTCGACGCTTTCCAGCAGAAGATCGTCCATCGTCTCGTAATGCAGATAGAACGTCGAACGGTTCACATTCGCGCGGCGGCAGATCTCCTTAACCGTGACATACGCAAAGTCCTTTTCCTCCAACAAGGAAAGAAACGCCTCGTCCATCCGCGCCGCCGTATCAAAATAGCGTCCCTTCGCGCCGCTCGTTTCCCGCATCGGACGTCCCTCCCCCGTTTCTTTTTCGATCCCATCTTAGCATTCCGCACGCCCCGTGCGCAAGCGCGCGGTCAGGTTTCGCTGATCTTGCGCGCCAGTTCCATGATCTGCAGGGCGTAGCGGCGCTTGCCGTTTTCAAGAAGCTTGCAATAAAGCGGATAATTGACGCCCATGCCGGCCATGCCGATCACGCCCAGCGCGATCCCGAGCACAGCCGACGCCGTCGTCGCCGCGCCGACCACGCCCATCGAAAGGCACATGCCGAGGCCGAAGACCAACGCCGAGACGACGCCGAGCGAATAGGCGCAGACGTTTGCGGGAAGTTTTGCGCGCGCGTCGAGCTTTCGAAGCGCCGTGACGCGCGAAGTGTCTTTGGGCGCGTATTCGTTGGCGATATGTTCGGCGTAAATTTTATCCGTGTTCATGATGGAAAACCCTCCAAAGTATTTTTTCGTCCCTTCGGACAGGTTTCATGATAGCGTCTTGTCCATACGTTCGGAACGACACGAAGAACCCCTCGTGTCGATTTTAAAAATATCCGCATCAAAAAAGCGCCATGAAATCATGGCGCTTTTTCACTTTCAGATTACAGGCTGGCGATGCCCTGCTCG
This sequence comes from uncultured Clostridia bacterium, assembly GCA_934613185.1. Taxonomy (GTDB): domain Bacteria; phylum Bacillota; class Clostridia; order Christensenellales; family Maliibacteriaceae; genus RGIG9107. The sequence continues at coordinate 7,839 of CAKTSO010000021.1, forward strand.
TCGGCGTCGTCGAAAATCATGCCAAGATAGCGCGCGGCCTCGCGCAGCTCTTTTTTATAGCTGCCGTAAGTGCCGCCGACATGATGGATGTACGGTCCGAAGATGAGCTTCTCTTCCCAGCGCTTCCAGTTGTCGACCTCCAGCCAAAGATACGTGCCGGTCGTTTCGGGGCCGTCCGTCGTATGGCCCTCGCCGCAGAACAGATAATGCTTGCCGTCGACTTCGTCAAAGCGGCAAAGCGTCAGCTCGCCGTCGCGCAGGATGAAGCTTTCCTGACCGTCGACCAGACGCGCGGCGGAGCTTTCTTTTTTCAGGCTGTAGGCGAACGGGCCGCAGTGCCACAGCAACTCGGCATTCTCGTTTTCGGGATGGCGGATCGTCAGATCGGCCAGGAACTCCGCCTGACGGTTGAGCACCACCGCGCGCAGAATCGCCATGGTGATCGCGCCGTTGACGTCCGTTTCGCAGCTGATGGGATAGCCGCGGTCGGCCATCTCGCCCAGCGTCGGGCACACGGGCGCGCCGTAAATCGCCGCAGCGGGCCAGCATTCCATCGCGCCGACGGTGCAGTTGTTTTTCTCCATCAGGCGCTCGGCCGCCAGAGTCAGCGCCGCGCTGCGCGCGACCTTCTCTTTGGGCATTTCCGTCTCAAAGCGCGCGGAGAAATCGGCAAGATAGTCGACATATTCCTTTTCGTTTGCGGCAATGATCTCATCGGCCAGGTTCGCAACGGCAACGGGAGAGATCGGAACGGTCGTCACGCCGTAACGCGTGGCAAGCTCGCCGACGTTGTCCATGCAGCTCATGAACGGCTGCGGACGCGCGCCGAACTTGGCGATGCGAAGGGATTTGACGGTCTTGACGACGTTCGCCACGCGGATAAAGCTGTCGTAACCGTTTGCAAAGTCGTCGCTTTCGATCTCGCAGTTCCAGATGTAGCTGAACTTGACGTTGTAGCGGCGCAGGACTTTCGAGCAGGCGAACATGCCGCACTGCGTGTCACGGCCGCGGGCCTCGAACGAGTTGGGGCGTTCGTCGCGCGCGCCCCAAAGAAGCGTGGGAACTTTCAGCGCCGCGGCGACGGTGGTCACGCACTGTTCTTCGCCGAAGTCACAGTGCGGGATGAACAGAGCGTCCACGCGCGCCTTGACGAATTTATCGATCACGCGCTGGATGTTCTCCATCGTCTCGGCCGCATCGGCAGTCGCGGTCAAAATGCCGTTTTCGCACAGATCGTCGATGTCGACGATCTCAACGGCATCGGCGTCGATCTCGCGGATGCGCGCCATAAAGGCATCTTTGTGGGCTTTGGCGTCTTCCATGCTCAGGAAGCTGCGCTTGGTGGGCGCAACGCCGAGGATCAGTTTGGGCATCTTATACATATTGCAGACTCCTCCCGTAAAATTTGACACGTTCGTCAATTTCCTTATAATCGATTTCCCCGGTCTCGAGGAAATGCTGAACCGTTTTCATGTCGGGGATGCCGGCGCGGCCTCCCTGGCGGGTGATCTTGATGGCGGACACGGCACTTGCAAAGCGGCAGATATCCTTCACGCTCCATCCCTGAAGCAGCCCCGCGACAAACGCGCCGTGGAACACGTCGCCCGCGCCGACGGTGTCGACCACGTCCACACGGAATGCGGGCAGGGTGAAGTACCCCTCGTCGCAAAGGCCGACGCAGCCGTCGCCGCCGAAGGTGAACACGACGATCTTCGGGCCGCGCGCACGCACTTTCGCGCAGTTCGCTTCATAATTCTTATCGTCGCCGAACATGGCGCCGTAGACAAATTCCGAACCGACGAACACGTCGATCTCGGGCAGGAAGGATTCCAGCTCCTCGGAATGGCTGTCGGCGTCAATGAAGATTTTCGCACCCGCGGCCTTGGCATGCTTCGCCGCTGCCTGAACGACGTCGTCCAGACGGGAAACGAAGAAATATTCGCAGTCTTCCAGAACGTCCGCATATTTTTCCACGAGGTTCGGCATCTGCGCCGTGCCGGGATCGTAGACGATGCTGCGCTCCTGCGACTGTTTATTGCTGATGACGACGGAAAGGGACGTCGTCTTGCCTTCCTGCACCTCTAAATGCGACACGTCGACGTGATGCGCTTTGAAGTCCTCGATGCAGAACTTACCGTAGTTGTCATCGCCGACCGCGCCCAAAATCGCACACTTTGCACCCAGGCGCGCCGAGGCGACCATGCCGGTGGCGACCTTGCCGCCGCCCTGCCAGCTGGCGCCGGTCATGCGCATGGTGCCGTTGGGCTCGGGGAATGTCGGCACGGCGACGGCGAAATCCACACAGGGACCGTCCGCGCCCGCGATCTGATACTTTTTCATCGTTCGGATTCCTCCCGGTTGTCGTTCGTCCCGCCGCAAAAACGCTCGTTTTTTCGACGCGGAACGCCTTCTTCTCTTTAGATTATACGGATGCAGAGCTTGTTTGTCAACGAAATTTAAAAACGAAACGTCACTTTGCTTGACAATCACGCGCCGTCGGGAAATAATAGGAATATCGACTACTGTGCAAGGAGGCCCCTTTATGGAAAACCGCCGCAACGCGGGGCTTCGCCGCAAATGCAGCAAGCCGCGCACGATCAAGCACAACAATCAAAAGCTCGTTTTGTCCATGTTCCGCTACGCGGAATGTTTAAGCGTCAGCCAGATCGCCCGCCAGTCGGGTCTGAGCAAGACGACGATCACCAAGATCATCGGCGATTTTCTCGAAAAAGGCCTGATCGAATCGGCCGGCAAGGGCGACAGCACCGACGAGGGCGGCAAGAAGCCGGAGCTTTTCAGCTTCAACCCGACTTGCCGCTGCGGGTTTTTGATCCATCTGGATCTGTCCGCGGTCGTCGTTTCGCTTCTTGACCTAAACTGCCGCTGCCTCGACTCGATCCGGGTGGACGGACTGGCCGAGGGTGACTACGACGCATTTCCCCGGGCCGCGGGAGAAGCCGCACGGACGCTTTTATCCCGCAACGCGGGCGTGCGCATCGGCGGCGCGGTCGTCGCAAGCGACGGCATTCTCGACGTGGATAACGGCGTGATCCGCTATTCGGTGCAGCACCCCTGGCGGCGCGACCTGCCCATCTGCCGCGACGTTGCCGAAAAGCTTCCCGTCGACGTTCCCGTCTATGTGGAAAACGCCTCCGCCATGCGCGGCTATGCACAGCTTTTGGAGGAGGACAATCAGGCTTCCTCGAGTCTTGTGTATCTTCTGACCGGAAGCGTCCATTCGGGCGGCTGCGTTTTGAAAAATCACGAACTTGTCCACGGCGCGCACGGCTTCATGAGCGAATTCGGGCATATCGTCGTCAATCCCGCGTCGCATCACACCTGCCTTTGCGGCTCCAAGGGCTGTTTCGAGGTCATGACGTCCGAGAAAAACGTGCTGCGCAACGCGCGCAAATGGCGGGACGAATACCCCGACTCCCCCATCTGCGAAGCGCTGGACAAGAAAACGCTTTCGATGCAGATGATCTTCGATCTTTCCAACAGCGGCGACTCGTTCGCCTGCCGATTGATGGACGACGTCATCCACTGGTTCAGCGTGCTGATCCGCACGATCATGATCGCGCACGATCCGGAAAAGATCATCATCGGCGGCGTCTATCAGACCGCCGGGCGGTATTTTCTCGAAACGCTGCACAGCATGGTCTCCTCCACACCTTTTTTCCGCACCGGCGCGGACCTTCCCGTCTGTTACGCCGAGGGTTCTCCCGAGGAGGCGAGCCTTCGCGGTGCGTCGTATTATCTTTGCCGCCGCATCATCGACAACAGCGCGCTCTACGATTAAAAAGCCAAAACAAAACGCCCGCCGAACAGCGATTCCGCTGCGCGACGGGCGTTTTTCAACTTCTTTAAAACACGACAACGAGAAGCATTTTGAACCGCTCCTGCGCGTAGACCGCGTGCGGATGTCCCTTGGGCATGACGATCGACTCGCCTTCGTGCAGAACGTAAGGCTCGCCGTCGATCGTGACGCGGCCGACGCCGTCCAGGCAGGTCACGAACGCGTCGCCGCCGGAGGAATGCGTGCCGATCTCCTCGCCCTTGTCAAACGAGAACAGCGTCACGCTCAGCGCGTCGTTCTGCGCAAGCGTGCGGCTGACGACCTGCCCCGCCTGATACGCCACCCGGTCTTTTAAGACCATGACCTGTTTTTTCTCGATGTTTTTCAAACCGTCCATCGTTTCCGTCTCCTTTTTTTCAAATCTTGTTCTCGGGCGCGAACGCCGCGGCGCGCACGGGATAACGTTTCTCGCGGTTCGGCCGCGGGGACGACCGTTTCGTTCCCCCCCCCGAAAGAATACCATACACCTTCTTTCAAAAGGTATCACTGTTTTTGTCGTTTTTCTTATGAGACGCTCGAAAACGCCGACAAAACGTTCCGCGGCGTATCGAAAAAGTTCTCCCCCGACGCCGCGCGGACAAAGAGCGCGCCGTCTTTTTCAAAAAGCGCCAACGCGCCGCGCGCGCCGTCTTCCAACGAAAAGGCGAAGATAAGCCCCGTGTCGTCCATGCCGAGGAATTCCAGCCTTCCCGCCGCCGCATTGCCCTGCGCGTCGGTCAGCGCAAGTTCGCCGTCCTCGCCGATCGCGATCGCTTCGCCGTCCTCCCGCGCCCAATTTCCCGCAAAAAGCCGCGGCATATCCGCACACTGCATGAGCAGCGCCGCGCCCAGATCATAGCGCGCGCCGTCCGCATCCTCGGCGTAGACCGTTCGCCACAGCCCCGCGCCGTCGCCCGCGAAGACGGGTTCCAGGCGCGCCGCGTTTTTCACGCCCCAAAGCCTGCCGCCGCCCGTGAGCGCGCCGCTTTGCAGGCCGCCGAACACGTCGATCCACTCCACGCCGCCGTCCCGCGTCGTCAAAAAGACGATCGGTCGAAAGTCGCGCCCGACGCTGCCGACGGCGATATCGACGTAGTCGCCGTAGGTATGTTCCGCGCGATACGTCGTGTCATAGGAAAACCCGACCATATCGCGATAGGCCTCCGCGCTGCCGATGCGCAGAAAACGCACCTCGACCGCGCCGTCCTGCGTCAGCGTCGCCTCGACGAATTCGCACCGCGCCGTCTTCGCGCATCCCGCTTCTTTTTTCAATTCCGAAAGCATCACGCGCGCCGCATTCGCTTGCGAAAGCGGAACGTACGCCGTCAAACCTTCCCCGTCGGGATAAAAGACCGCGCTTTTGGGATCGATATTTTCTTTGGAAACGACCCAAGCGCGCCGCGCCGCCAGTTCCGCCGCGTTTTCGACCGGATCGTCCGCATGAAGCGCGTCGAACGTCCGCACCGCCGCGCAGGCAAGCGCTTCGGACAGTTCCGCCTGTCCGATTTCCAGGCGCGTGAGCAGCTGCGCGTTGGTCAGCGTCTCCTTGTTTTCCGCGTCGAAGTGGATCGCCTGCGCCTGCAGCGCGCCGTCCGAACCTTCGCATTCCACGACGAGGCTCAGCACTTCGCCCGTCCAATGCGCCGCATAGGTCACCGAACGCGTTTCGGGTTCGTTTCCTTTCTCGATATCCGCGATCGCCCGCGTGACGAGTGCGCCGTAGTCCCGCGTCAAGCGCGCGTTGATCTCGCGCAGCGCATCGCCCTCTCCCGCAAGCTGCGGGACGTGATAAGAATAGGAAACCTCCGCCCCGTCGATTGAAACCGCGCCGTCCTGAGAATAGATCTCCCGAACGCGCACGCCGCGCCTCTCGTCCACGGAATTCCCGCAGCCGAAAAGCGCCGCGCTCAACATCAAAAGCAAACCGATCATCAAAAACAAAAGCCGCCGTCTTTTCACCGTCCGTCTCCTTTTTATGTTCGTCGTGATTCTCTCGTCATTGTCTTTTTCGCCGTCGATGCGCGCAGTCCTTTTTGCTGCCGCAAAAACACAGTATGGCCGTTTATGCACGGACGATCGTTTCCGCAAAGCGGACAAAAAGAAAAGCGCCGAACGATTCGGCGCTCAGCGCTGCGAAAGCAGAACGCAAGCCTCTCGGGCTGCCCCTTTGCCGCCGATGTTCGGGCTGCGTTTCGCAAAGCCGATCATCGAGCAGAACGTTCAAGACATTCTTTCCTTCGTTTTGAAATTTCCTTTTTCGAAATTCTCATCTTGAAATCTTCTTTTCGAGATTTTCTTTTTTGAAATATCAAATCGAAAGAAATCGCCGTTTGTCACGCCTTGGCCGATGCGCGGCCGCACAGCAGCAAGCCGCTGGTAACGGCCGTCAGCGGCGCGACGGTCACCAACCCGAAAGAGCCGACGACGGTGTGGACAATCTCGGCGGCGACGTACTTGTAGTTCAGCATCAACTCCACCGGGGTACCCTGCGCCATAAAGACCATGAGCAGGGCGATGTAGCTTCCCGAATACGCCAAAAGCAGCGTCGTGGTCGTCGAACCGCAGGCGGCGCGTCCCACGGCAATGCCGGAGGCGATGGCCTCGCGGGCGCCGATGTCCGGCTTCTTGCGTACGACCTCATAAACCGCCGAGCAGATATCGACGGACAAGTCCATGACCGCCCCGGACGAGCCGAGGAAGATGGATGCGACAAAAATCCTCGTCAGATCAAGATGCTGATACCCGGCGTAGAGCAGGCTTTCGCCGGATTCCATCACCGCGCCGTGAATTTTGAAAAAGTCGGTGAACACATAGCCCAGCACCGCCGTTACCGCAATGCCGAGCGCAGCGCCGGACACGGCCGCGAGGAAGCGTCTGTCCCAGCCGTAGATCAGCATTAAGATGAGTGCCGTCAGCAGCATCACCATTCCCAAGGAGACCCACACGGGGTTATACCCGTTCAAAAGGCTCGGCACCAGCACCTTCCACATGAGAAGGATGGTATCGATAAAGGACAAAACGGCGCGCAGCCCCGTACCTCTCGCAAACACCAGAAGCAGCAGCAGAAACAGCCCTGCCAGCACCGCCTCCTTATCCAGCCGGAAATGATCCGTCATATAGACGGTCGTGATCTTTCCCGCGCTGTGGCTTACCACGACAAAGGCCTTATCTCCGATCAAAAAGAGCTTGTCCTGCGCCAGCGAGCCGCTCAAGCGGTTGACGGCGTCCGTTTCTACCCCCGCGAATTGACCTTTTAAAATGCGCACGCGGCAGCGCTGGTCGCCGGTGCGGACAAGACCGGTATCGTAGACGTCGCTTTCATCGGCGGACAGCACCAGCGCGGGAACGCGGTCGGCGTTCTGATAGGAGAGCGCACCTTCATAGCCCGTCGGCAGAATCAGCAGGATCAGCATCAAGGCAACGGATACCGCCACCGGCCAAAAGGTATTGGATTTCATGATTGTTCCGATCGTTTTCATTTTTCCTCATCAATCTCAGAAAGGCAGGAGGCCTTCGCCTCCTGCCTTCTTCGGTCGGTTCTCTTACTTCACTTCCAGCAAGGAAGCCATCTTCTGATAGATCTCGGTGTTGTCGTAGTATCCGGTGAACGCATCCGCACCGGCGCCGTCGGCAAAGACCGCAACGGGCAGTCCCGTATGGGAGTAGCTGGTGAAGTCCACGCCGGACTTGTTGTTCAGAATGTGGGTAACGGTGACGGAGAAGGGGTTGTAGGTACCGTAGAGCACATACTGCTCCTGCGTATATTCGTCGGCAGCCGTGTCGGACATGGCCAGCTCGTAGGCGTCGCGCAGACGCTGCACCTCGTAGTCCGTCAGCACCAGACGATCATCCGCCTCGCCGGAGAGTTTGAGGCCGAAGAGCGCTTCCACATCTTTCATGGCGTCTTCGAAGCCGGTGCCGTTTTCCTTGTAGGCGGCCACATACTGTTCGTCAAACTGCGCATAGGAGATGGTCTGATTGGCGAGGCTGTCAAGATAGGTGTCGTAGTCCGTGCCCGCAAAGCCGATGGTCAGACCGCCGGTCTCATGGTCGCCGGTCACGAGGATCAGCGTTTCATCCGCGTGCTCCTTGGCAAAATCGATGGCGACCTGCACGGCGTCGGCCAGCGCCAGAGTATCGGTAACGGTCGCGCCCGCATCGTTGGCATGGCAGGCCCAGTCGATCTTGCCGCCCTCACACATCATGAAGAAGCCGGTGTCGTTGTCCAAAACCTCGATGCCCTTTTTGACGTAATCGGCCAGCGCCCATTCGTCGCCTTGACGATCCAGCTCGTAATCCATGGCGTCGGAATCTGCCAGATGCTCGTCGATCAGGATGACCTTTTCATCCGCCGCAGTAACGGCTTCGGCGTCAGCCTGCGTATAGGTGACCTTGTAGCCCGCCTGCTCCGCAAGATCATAAAGGCTGGTCTTGTCCTTATCGGGACCGGTGACTTTTTTCAGTCCGCCGCCCGCAAAGTACTCGAAGCCGGAGTTTACCAGTTCCTCGCCGATCTCGTAGTAATTGTTGCGACTTGCCTGGTGCGCGTAGAACGCGGCGGGCGTGGCATGGTTGAGGTTGACGGAACTGATGATACCGATCTTCCAGTCCTTCTGCTCATGGAGCTTCTCGGCAATCGTCTCATAGGGCGTGGCGCCGGTGACGTCCACGTTGATCATGCCGGAATAGGTCTTGTAACCGGTGGCGATAGAGGTCGCCGTGGAAGCGGAGTCGGGAGCAAAGCTGCACGAATCAAAGGTCACGGCAGAGCCGGCAACGTCAAAATTCATGAAATTCAGCGCCTTGGGGCCGTCCAGCACCGCGCCCGCACGATCGTCGTAGCTGTTGCTGGGCAGCGCCTGCACATAGTCCTCGTCGGCCACTGCACCCAGATAGTCGGCCGCCGCCTGGAACTGCGGGTAGCTCATACCGTCGCCGATGAACAAAAACACATACTTGGGCGATGTTTCTGCCTTCGTCTGAGCGGCAAGCTCCTGTGCTTGCGTCGGATCCGCATCGGATGTGTTGTTTGCCGATGTGCCGGAGCAGGCCGCGGCGGTCAGCAGCATAGCTGCGCACAGCACGCCGCAGACGATTCTTTTGATTGCTTTCATTGTGTTCTCCTCTCTTTGCGATACACTCTGCTTGTTTCGTCTACGTCAAGTATTTTAGGACATGAATGTAAATTCCACAGTCCGGGCAGTGTAAAATGGAGGTAAACTTCCGTCGGACAAATTCCGTCTTCCGTGAAATTCGCGTTCGGATCGGCGCGGGTTTCGGAAAAACGGGCGCGGCCGGAAAGCCTTGTGAACACAAAAAAGTCCTGAAATCTTAGGATTTCAGGACTTTCAGAATTGCGGGAGCAGGACTCGAACCTGCGACCTCCGGGTTATGAGCCCGACGAGCTGCCAACTGCTCCACCCCGCGATATGGCGGGTTTCCTTTCGGAAACACTATGTATTATAGCGTCTGCCCCGTCATCTGTCAAGTGTTTTTTCTTTTGTTTTTCGCCCGCCCCCGAAATCCGCACAATTACCACGGCGTGCGCGGTCGGAAAATCAATTGATCGTAGCGGACGCCGTAGACCTGTTCCATCTTCTGGAGCATCGGCACGTCGGGGTAGCTTTTGCCGTTTTCATAGCTGCTGAGCGTGTTTGCGGAAATGCCGATCGCCTCGGCGGCCTGCGCCTGCGTCATGCAGCGAAGTACGCGCGCGGCGCGCAGCGTCAATCGCATGGGACGCGCCGCCTTTTGCTCCGCCGCCCTCCGTTCGAAGTTTTGTCCGTCCCGTTTTCCGTTCGGCCGTTCGTTCATGTTGTCGTCCCCCTTTTGTCGTTTTCTTGAGAATACGCCCGTTCGGCGGATTTCCATAGTCTGAAACGCAAAAAACATTATGTTTTTCCGTTAAACACGCGTTAAGAAATCGCCTTGCCAAATGTTTCGTTTCGACAATAAAGGATCAAACATCATAAAATCGGTTATCAAAAACGGGCTTGCGAGATCGATCGCAAGCCCGTCATTTTCTTATGCCGTTTTACGCAAGCGCCGCGCCGAGCGCCGCGCAGGCCGCGGCGGCGTCATCGTCGGGAGCTTCGTTGCAAATGACGCATTCGTGCGCGAACAGCGCGCCGTCGCCCTTGCAGGAAGCTTCCCATTCGCGCATCCACTCGCCGTCGCCCCAGCCGTAGGAGCCGAACAGCGCGATCTTTTTGCCCGAAAGCTTCGCACGGCAGCCGTCGAACATCGGCTCGAACTCGCTGTCTTCCAGCTGTTCGCTGCCCATCGACGGGCAGCCGAAGGCGATCGCGTCAAATTCGTCCATCTTGGAG
>CAKTSO010000022.1 GCA_934613185.1 uncultured Clostridia bacterium
TGCCGCGGGTATCCTTGATGGAGATGCGCTTGCCGGTGCCGTTCCAGCCGGTGTTGACCAGATAGGCCTTCGCGCCGGACATCTCCATCTTACGGACGAGCTCCTCGGCATACTTGGTGGGATGCAGTTCGAGGAACGCCTGGCCGAAGCACGCGGAGAAGGTGGGGGTCGGCTCGGTGATGCCGCGCTCGGTGCCCGCCAGCTTCGCGGTGAAGCCGGACAGGAAGTAGTACTTCGCCTGCTCGGGCGTCAGGATCGAAACGGGGGGCAGAACGCCGAACGCATCCGCGGAAAGGAAGATGACGTTCTTGGCAGCGGGCGCCGCGGAGATCGGACGCACGATGTTCTCAATATGATCGATCGGGTAGGACACGCGGGTGTTCTCCGTCACGCTCTTGTCGGCAAAGTCGATCTTGCCGTTGTCATCGACGGTGACGTTCTCAAGGAGCGCGTCGCGACGGATGGCATTGTAAATATCGGGTTCGGACTCCTTGTCAAGGTTGATGACCTTGGCGTAGCAGCCGCCTTCAAAGTTGAAGACGCCCTCATCGTCCCAGCCGTGCTCGTCGTCGCCGATCAGAAGGCGCTTGGGATCGGTGGAAAGGGTGGTCTTGCCGGTGCCGGACAGGCCGAAGAACAGCGCGGTGTTTTTGCCGTCCATGTCGGTGTTGGCGGAGCAGTGCATCGCGGCGATGCCCTTCAAAGGCAGATAGTAGTTCATCATGGAGAACATGCCCTTTTTCATCTCGCCGCCGTACCAGGTGTTGATGATGACCTGCTCGCGGGAGGTGATGTTGAACACGACCGCCGTCTCGGAGTTCAGGCCGAGCTCTTTGTAGTTCTCGACCTTCGCCTTGGAGGCGTTGTAAACGACGAAGTCGGGCTCGAAGTTCTCAAGCTCCTCGGCGGTGGGCGTGATGAACATGTTCTTCACGAAATGCGCCTGCCACGCGACCTCGACGATGAAGCGGATGGCCATGCGGGTATCGTGGTTCGCGCCGCAGAACGCGTCGACGACGTAGAGTTTTTTATCGGACAGCTCGCGGACCGCAAGATCACGGACAGCCTGCCACGCCTCGGGGGACGCGGGATGGTTGTCGTTCTTGAACTCCTCGGAGGTCCACCAGACGGTGTCCTTGGAGTTTTCGTCCATGACGATGAACTTGTCCTTGGGCGAACGGCCGGTGTAGATGCCGGTCATGACGTTGACGGCGCCCAGTTCGGTCAGCTGACCTTTTTCGTAACCCTCGAGCGCGGGGTTGGTCTCGTCCTCGAAGAGCTGTTCGTAGGACGGGTTGTAAACGATTTCGGGAGTCCCGGTGATGCCGTATTTGGTCAGATCCAGCTTAGCCATAATTAGCAACCTCTTTCTTTCTAAAAATTGAACCCCTCCGCGCATCGCCTGCACGGCAGACGGGGTACGCTTTTTCCTGCCCTATCATCTTACACTGTCGGCGCTTTAAAATCAAGACGCCGTGCGCATAAAACTCGCCTAAATATACGTTTATTTTGCAAGTTTTGTTTCCGTTTGTGCAAAAATCGTCTCCGCAAGGCGTTCAATTCGAAAAATATCGAGCGTCTCTGCACGAACGGACGGTTCAATTTCACATTGTTCCAAACAGGACAGCACGACTCCGGTTTCGAATCCCGCCGCGCACAGATTGTTTCGGATCGTCTTTCGCCGCATGGCGATCGCCGCGCGCGCCACGCGCCACAAAAATGCTTCGCCGCATGCGGGTTCGGGTCGCGGCGTGCGAAAATCGCAGCGGATCACGGCGCTCGTCACGCCCGGCCGCGGGAAAAACGCCTCGGGCGGCACGTCGTAGAGAATGCGCGCGTCGCAGTAATACCGGCACATCATCGCCGTCACGCCGTATTGTTTCTGCCCAGGCTGCGCCGTGATCCGCTGCGCCGCCTCCTTTTGCACAAGCGCCGTAATCCCGGCAAGCGGCAGGCGCGACAAAAACAGCTTCTGCATCGCGTCGGTCGTGATGCAATACGGCAAGTTGGACACCATGCGCACCGATGTTTCTCCATCAAACAGCGCGCAGAGTTCTTCGTCCTTCATCTTTAAAAAGTCGCGATGGACGATCGTCACGTTGTCCGCCTCGGCCAGCGTTTTTTCAAGCGGCGAAAGAAGGTCGCCGTCCAGCTCCACGCAGACGACGCGGCGCGCGCGCACGCTCAAGCGCTGCGTCAGTGCGCCGAGGCCCGGACCGATCTCCAAAACCGCTTCTTCCGGCGTAATTTGTGCGGCGTTCGCCATTTTTTCAAGCAGACCCGCGTCGCTGAAAAAATTCTGCCCCGCGCTTTTTTTCGGCTGCAGATGATGATCGTGCAAAAGCGCCGCGATCACGGCGGGATGCGCCGCGTCGTGCGCAAATTCTCGCATCATAAACTGTTTCTTTCCTTTCTTTATGAGAACCCTGTATGGGAACCCCGTCACCCGCAATAGGATAAATCCTGTCGATCCGCGTTTATAATCGGCGTTTTCTGAGGGTAGAAACGCAAAAAGCGCCCGCCCCGCGTCGATCTTATCACGACCGACGCATTCGGGGCAAGCGCCACACAGTTCATTCAGTTCAGAATATAGATCGTCACGCTGCGGCGGCCCCAGCGGATCGCCTGCGCATACGAATCGAAGAACAGATCGATGCGCGTTCCCTTGATCGCGCCGCCCGTGTCGCGCGCCACGCCGTAGCCGTAGCCGGGGATGTACATGCGCGTGCCAAGCGGGATCACGCTCGGGTCGACGGCGATCGTCCCGTAGGCGGGAACCGTGCCGGTCGCGGTGTTATGACCCGTATGGGTGTAGCCCGTCGCCGTGCCGCTGTACACCGCGCGGTAGGAAAGCTGCGTTCCGTCGTTCAAGCTCAAAACGCCCTCGCCCGCGCTGGCGACCGCCGCGACGGCACGCTGTTTCGTGCCCTGAAGCACGACCTGCGTCACAGGCTCGCGCGTCACTTCTTCGGAATTGGTCACGCGTGCTTCTTCCACGCCGTTTCGATAGACGATTGTCTGGTTGACGATCTTCTCGCCCTCCTGCCCCGCGACGGAGACCTTCTGCGTGCCGCTGTAGAGGGAATCGGTCTGCTGCACCTGCGTTTCAAATGCAATCGCTTCCGTATAGGAAACTTCCTCGTGCGTGATGCGGTCGATCTGAACGCTGAGATTCGCCGAAATCTCCGTGTCCGTCTCGGGAAAAACCTCATCGAATTCGTTCAGCGTATAGCCGTTGTCCTTCAAAAGGTCGGCCACGGTGCCGCCCACCGCGTAGCACGTCACGGCTTCCCCGTCGCCGTCGCGCACGTCGATCGCAATTGCACGTTCGATGACGATGCTTGCATTGCGCCGCACGTTTTTGTCAAGCGAAGGCGTCACGCGATCGTGCGCACCGACGCGCACGCCGTTTTCCTGCAAAATTTCGCGAACGGTCGCGTTGAAGGAATCGACCTGAACACTGACGCCGTCGTGTTCGAGCGTGATCGTATGGACCGCGCCGGACGTGCCGCAGAACAGAACGACCGCGACAGCCAGAACAACGAGCGACGCCAAAATCGGGACAAAGAGAAAGTGCCGCTTCGCGCTTGCCACGAGCGAAGAAAAAAGGCTCTCCTCGCCGCCGCGGCCGAGCACGCGCGCCCGCACGGCGATCCATTCGCGATGCAGCTGCGCGTTGCGCCGCCGGCGTCTGATCGATCGTGAACAGATCGCATGTGCGCCGCCCCGCCGTTTGGAGCGATGCGCCGCCGCGCCCGCACGATACGCCGTCGTATCCAGCGCCCGATTCATCGGCATTCCCCTTTCTGATTCGTGTGTGATCGTTAAAAACACATCGCCCGCTTTCGCGCTCTTTTGCGCCCGAAATCGACCGATCCGTCTGTCAACGGTTTACATTGTAACAAAAATGACACGTCTTTGTCAAATCCATCCGTGGGACACCGTTCGACCCGATCCGCCCGGAGCAATTCGGCTTTCCCCGAAATACGACCGCAAATCGCGCGAATCGTCCCGTTTTCTCCTGTTTTTGCGTCAACTTTACACCTGCGGCAAAGAAAGCTATAATGAGACAACACGCTGCAAATTCGGCGTTTTCCATTGTAAACCCCGCAAATCCGGTTTACAATTGCCGTTTGCCGATAAGGAGGCCTTCCTATTGATATGACAGACTCGAACACCGCTATGAACAGGCGCCTTTCCATTCTTCTCGCATTCGCGCTTGTTTTTTCTCTCGTTCTGTCCGGCTGCGCGAACATGGTCGATTTTGACTCCACGCAGGTGTTTGCCGAATGGAGCAGCATGGAAAGCGGCGCGCTTTCCCGTCTTTTGATCGAGACGGATAAGGACGGCAATGTCGTCGATTCGGCAGAAACCGTCGCGCGCATCGTCAAGATCATGGACGCCCTCGGCGTCGAAGACGTGACCATCGAAGCGGGGGACACCAACATTACGTCAAGCGCGGCGTTCACGTCGATCGTCGCGCAGGAAGTGACGATCACCTACACCTCTTCGCTTTTCGATCCGTTTTCGTTCGAGGCCTGCGCAAATTTCACGCGCGTGGACGAAGACTGGCGTCTGATCTGGGATTGGAATCTGCTCTTCCCGCAGATGCAGAAAACCGATAGCGTCAATTTCACGGCGCTGACCGCATCGCGCGGCGAGATCTTCACGAGCGACCGCGTCCGCGCGGCGGGCAACACCTATGCGCCGACGCTCTACGTCCGTCCCGAGGCGATCGAGGACAAAAACGCGACGGCGAATGCGCTGAGCGATATCTGCGGCGTCTCCGCGGACGAAATTCTCTCCGCAATGACGTCCGAAAAGGCCGAACGCGACGGCGTCGCGATCATCCGCACCTATTCCCCCGCGCAGGACATTTCCGGCGTCCGCGCGGCGATCGCGCAGATGCCCGGCGTCGGGATCGACGAAAGCTACATGTCGCCCATGCGCATCTATCCGCTCGGCGACGAGGCGTGTCTTTTGTCCAATCTCGTCGGCTACGTCGGCGCGATCCCAGAGGAAAAGCTCTCCGAATACGAACAAAACGGCTACAGCGCCTACGACACCGTCGGCCTGACGGGGCTGGAGGCCGCCTATGAATCGACGCTGCGCGGCAAAAGCGGCTACGTCTTAAGTCTTGTCGACGAAAGCGGAAACACACGCGTCACCCTTGCGCGGCGCGACGCGCAAAACGGCGCAGATCTGACGCTGACGATCGATTCGCAGATGCAGCTTGCCGCCGAACGGGCGCTGCGCGAAAAGCTCGCAAGCGGCCAAAGCGGCTCGATGATCAGCATCGATCCGACGACGGGCGCAGTCCTGACGATGGCCAGCGCGCCGACGTACGACAACAACTTCTTCACGCTCCCCGCCGCCGACGAGGCGAGCTATCAGGCGCAGTGGGACGCGATCAACAACGAAGACAGCGGGCACCCGCTTTTGTTCCGTTGTATTCAGGGTTTATACACCCCCGGCTCCACGGCCAAGACGCTGACCGCCGCCGCCGCGCTCGAAACCGAAACGCTTTCGGCCTCCGACGTGTTCCCCGGCGCGATCTCGAACAACACATGGACGCCGCAGCGCAGCGACTGGTACTATCCCGGCATCGTCCGCCACTCATCCTATTCCGGCCCCGTCAACATGACGAACGCTCTGATGTATTCGGACAACATCTATTTCGCCTATGCCGCCATGCAGCTCGGCGCGGAAAAATACGTCGACGAAATGACGAAATTCGGTTTCTTCGACAAAGTTCCTTTTGAACTCAACGTCTACAACACACAGATTTCCTCTTCCGATGACCGCACAAAGGTCGAAAACATCAAGTTTCTTGCCGACCTGGGCTACGGACAAGGGGAAATGCTCAGCACGCCGATGCAGATGGCCGTGATCTACAGTGCGCTCGCCAACAACGGCACAATCATGCAGCCGTACGTCGTGGCGCACATCGACCGAACGCAAAACGGCGAAAACGTCCGCGTATCGACGACCGAACCGACCGTCTGGAAGGAAAACGTCTTCTCCGCCGCCGCAATCTCGACCATCGTACCGATGCTGCGCGGCGTCGTGCAAAGCGGCACGGCGACGAGCCTCGACATCTCCGGACTCGGCATCGCCGGCAAGACCGGCACGGCGGAGACGGGCGTCAACCGACAGCATTCGTGGTTCATCGGCTTCACGACCGAGGGAGACGATCCGCGGCTTGCCTGTGTCACGCTCGACGTTCGCTCCCGTCAGGGCGGCGCGGTGCAGCCACTTGCCAAAGTCCTGTTCACCGCTCAGCGAAGCATGACATCCACCGACGATCAAACAGCCGCGAAAAACAGCACGATCACGCCCGGCGGCGACGACGTGCAGTAACAAAGCGCACTCCAGAATCAGAAAAGCTCCCGCGAATCGTTTTCGCAGGAGCTTTTGTTTTGCTCTTTTTTACTCTTTGATGCCGAAGACGCGCTTTGCGTTTTGCATCGTCAGCGCCGCAAATTCGTCCTCTTCCATCTTCTTGCACGCGGCGGCGACGCGGCCGGTGTACTGCACGAAGTCCGGCTGATTGCGCTTGCCGCGCATCGGCACGGGCGCAAGATACGGGCAATCCGTCTCCACGAGCATGCGCTCCGCCGGGATCGTTTCGGCAACTGCGCGCAGCCGTTCGGCGTTGTTGAACGTCAGCGTCCCCGAAAAGGAGATGTACCAGCCGCGCTCGAGCAGTTCACGCGCCGTCTCGACGCTTCCGCCGAAACAGTGCATGATGCCGCCGGGGATCTCCCCCGCCGCGCGGATGATCGAAAGCGTATCCGCCGTCGCTTCGCGCATATGCACGACGATCGGAAGATCGAGTCGTTTTGCAAGCTCGATCTGGTGGGCGAAGACGCGCTTTTGCACGTCCCGCGGGGAAAAATCGTAATGATAGTCCAGTCCGATCTCGCCCAGCGCCACGACTTTTTCGTCTTTGCACTGACGGATCAAGTCTTCCTCGATCTCGTCCGTCCAATCCTCCGCCTCGTGCGGATGCACGCCGAGCGCCGCATACAGCCACGGCGCTTTTTTTGCCACGGGCAATGCGCATCGGGCGGGATCTTTGTCATATCCGACCACGACCATCGCGCCGATGCCGAGGGACGGCAGCGTTTCGATCAGGCTTTCGCGATCCTCATCGAAGCGTTCGTCGTTCAAATGGCCGTGACTGTCAAACCACTTCGTCATGAAATGCTGCTGCCGCCTTTGACGGGATGCTCGAGCGAAAGAAGGGACAGATTGCCGTCGTCCGCCTCGGCGGACAGAAGCATGCCCTCGGACAGAATGCCCATCATCTTGCGCGGCTTCAAATTCGCCACAAAGACGACGTCCTTGCCGACGAGCGCTTCGGGATTTTCATACCACTTGCGGATGCCGGAGAGGATCGTGCGGGGCTTGTCCGTGCCGTCGTCGAGCGTGAATTTCAGAAGCTTATCGCTGCCCTCGAGCTTCTCACAGGCCACGACGCGTGCGGTGCGAAGCTGCACGCGGGCAAAGTCGTCGATCGAGATCGTCCCGTCATCGGCCTTCTCCTGCTTTCTCTCCGCCTTCACGGCTTTCTTTTCTTCCTTCTTCTCCTCTTTTTTCGGAGCCTCTTCTTTCTTCTGCCCCGTCAGCGCGTCGATCACTTCCAGCTCTTTTTTGATGTCGATGCGCGGGAAGAGCGCCTCGCCCTTATGCACCGCAAGGCCCGCGGGATACAGGCCGAAGGTGTGCAGCGATTCAAACGTCAGAAGCGAATCGTCGGCAAGGCCGATCTGCTCGCAGATCTTCGCGGGCGTGTGCGGCATGACGGGCGCGATCAGCGCCGCGACGATGCGGATCGACTCGATCAGATGATACATGACCGTGCCGAGGCGTTCGCGATTCGATTCGTCCTTGGCAAGCACCCACGGCTCCGTCTGGTCGATGTATTTGTTGCAGCGGGCGATGAACTGCCAGATATCCGACAGCGCCAGCGAGAACTGAAACTCATTCATGTGCTGTTCCACGCGCTCGGGCAGCGTTTGCGCCATCGCGCGCAGGTCAAGATCGACATCCGTCAGTTCGCCGCAGGCGGGAACGACGCCGTCAAAATACTTTTCGACCATCGCCACCGAGCGGCTGACGAGGTTGCCGAGATCGTTGGCAAGGTCGGAGTTCATGCGGTTCAAAAGTGCCTCGTTGTTGAAGACGCCGTCCGCGCCGAAGGGCATCTCGCGCATGAGGAAATAGCGAATCGCATCGACGCCGTAGCGCTCGCAAAGCACGACGGGGTCGACGACGTTGCCCTTGGATTTGGACATTTTGCCGCCGTCCAGAACGAGCCAGCCGTGGCCGAAGACCTGTTTGGGAAGCGGCAGACCCAGCGCATGGAGCATGATCGGCCAGATGATCGTATGGAAGCGCACGATCTCCTTGCCGACAAGATGCACGTCCGCGGGCCAGTAGCGATCGAACAGCGTGGTGTCGTCGCTGCCGTATCCAAGCGCGGTGATATAATTGCTCAGCGCGTCGAGCCAGACATAGACGACATGCTTCGGATCAAAGGGAACGGGAATGCCCCACTTGATCGTCGTGCGGGAAACGCAGAGGTCTTCCAGACCCGGGCGAAGGAAGTTGGAGAGCATCTCGTTCGCGCGGGACGGCGGCTGGATGAACTCCGGATGATCCTCGATATACTGGATCATGAAATCCTGATATTTGCTCATTTTGAAGAAATAGCTTTCTTCCTTCATGCGCTCGACGGGACGGCCGCAGTCGGGGCACATGCCGTCTTTGAGCTGCAATTCCGTCCAGAACGATTCGCACGGCGTGCAGTACCAGCCCTCGTATTCGCTCTTGTAAATGTCGCCCTGTTCATAGAGCTTGACGAAGATCTCCTGGACGCCGCGGACGTGTTCTTCGTCCGTCGTGCGGATGAACTTGTCATAGGAAATGTCCATCAATTTCCAAAGATCCTTGATGCCCGCGACAATTTCGTCGACGTATTGCTTCGGCGTGACGCCCTTTTGCTGGGCTTTGCGCTCGATCTTCTGTCCGTGTTCGTCCGTCCCGGTCAGGAACATCACGTCATAGCCCGACATTCGCTTGAAGCGGCACATCGTATCGGCGGCCACGGTGCAGTAGGTGTGACCGATGTGCAGCTTATCGCTGGGGTAGTAAATGGGCGTTGACAAATAGAATTTCGGCTTTTGTTCCATGACTTGTCCTCCTGTATGAACGATGCGTTTTCCGTTTGAATGCCGGGAACGGTTTCACATTTTAATATAATTCTCACAGTGTTTTTTGTCAATACGCACGCCTATCGCACGCGCACGGCAAAACCCCGCGCGCGGCGGGGTTTTGATCGTTTTATTCCTTTATACCCGGCTATACCCGGCTGTCCGGCGTTTGCGCTTCGCCCGGCAGACTTCGGACGCTTTCGCCCGCTTCAAAAATCGCTTACCGTATGATTACTTTTTAAAAAACGCAACCACAACGGCGCCGGGGCCGACATGCGTTCCGATCACGCTTCCCACGGTCGTATAGCGAACCTCTTTTAATCTTCCTTCCCAAATATGGCGGCTGTCTTCGATATATTTCAGCAAAAGCGCGTCGGAAATACCGCTGTAGCCAAGCAGGACGGGCCGCTCAAAATCGATGCCGCCGGCTTTGTCGATCTCCTGCACCAGCAGATTGTTCCCCATTTTGGAGCCTCGCGCCTTTCCGAGCAAGCGGATCTCGCCATCAATCACGGACAAAACAGGCTTTATGTTCAATACGCCGCCCGCAAATGCAACAGCTTTGGAAATGCGGCCGCCGCGTTTGAGATATTCCAGCGTATCCACCAGCGCAACGACAACAATTTTTTTCTTTTCCTCTTCCAATATCCGCGCAATTTCCTCTGCGGACTTTCCCTCGTCCAAAAGCCGAAAGGCAAATTCGACCAGAATTCCGGTACCCATCGCCGCGCTTGTACCGTCCACCACGTGAATGTTTTCATAGTCGGCCGCCGCAATCACGGCGCTTTGGTAAGTGCCGGAAAACTTGGAGGCAAGCGTAATCACTACAGCAGCCTCCCCTGCCCGTTTCGCCTTTTCAAACTCCTTTATAAAGGCCTCGGGCGCTGCCTGACTGGTGGTGGGAAGCACATCGCTTTCGATCAGTTTTTCGTAAAATGCTTTGTGATCGATGGTCACACCGTCGATGTATTCCTCCGCTCCAAAGTGGACGGTCAGGGGCACGGTGCAGACACGCGCTTTGATCTGCGGAACCAGATCCGCAGTGGAATCGACAATAATTCTCGTTTTCAATGAACTCACGCCTCCAGTTTTTCGCTGTTTTTGCAAACGGTTTCCAAGCCGCGGCTAATCGCAGAGAGGGTGCGATAAAACGCCGCTCTTTCTTCCTGTGTAAGATCACGACTTACCGCATCGAGAACGCCGTCGATCTTGTCCGCGATCTTTTTTCCGGCCTCCCGCCCTTTTTCGGTCAAATACAGCGGACTTTTGTACCGCTTGCCGTTTCCGGGCGCACGCACGATAAATCCCTTGGCTTCGAGATGATCCAATGCGCGGGAAACGGTTGCCTTGTCCTCTTCGCAATGCTCGCACAAATCCGTCGCGGTCACGCCTTCCAGAGAATAAATATAGTACAGACAGGAGACATGAGCGCTTCTTAAGCCATACGCCGCCATTTCCCGGTTTTTCAGTTTTCGAATGTTCCGACTGATCCGATTGATCAAAACGGTAAAAGTTTCAAAGCGTTCCCGCATTCATTTCCTCCTCAACAGCACTTGTTGAATTCTCAACAAAACAAAAGATATCACATCATTGTTGAAATGTCAACAAGATTTGAACAAGTGTCTTCCCGCTCACATGACAAAACCCCGCGCGCGGCGGGGTTTCGGCGTCGTTTTTTCACTTTCGATAGGCGTTGAAATACTCCTCGGCCTCGTCGATGCTTTCAAAATCGTCGGGGTACTCCTCATACAGTTCTTCCGCATCGCGGATCGAACCGATGCCGTAGATGTCGCCCGGGTAGGGGTTCGGCGTCGACGACGCGCGGGGACGGGAAACAAAGCGAATCGGCTTTACCGGATCGTCACGGCAGTCACGCACTTCGACGACCTCTCCGTCCCGGCAGTAGACGTAAAAATAGTAGCCTGCGCTGTTTTGCCATGTGTAAGCGTTTTTCCCGCCGTAAGTGAAGCGTTTTGTATAGGATCCCAGCATCGTTTTGTCGATAACGCTCTCCTTCATTCCCACATACGGCAAACGTTCATACAGCAGATGCGGCTCTGTAATTTCTTCTACTCCCTTTTGAATGATCTCATTCTTCCACTGTCGATAAACTGCTCGTTCCTCCAGTTCCGCTTCCGAAAAATCCACTTCCGAATCTTTCGGCAGCATATGATAAGCAATAACGTAACGCCCTTCCTCATAAGTCAATATCGCTTGACAAAGTTTGCCATAGGCTTCGGCGTTTTTATACGCTTCTGCCTCTTCAAATTTTTCGCCCGCCTGTTCGAATTCGCCATCCAGGAAAAAGGCAATCGCGTCTTGATAGGCAGAACGCGTCTTTTTCTCTACGTTTTTTACCCCCACAATTACCAAAGCCGCAAAAAAGAGAATAAAAAACCCGTACGTTTGAAGCCATCGCCAAATCCGTTTAACCCGTTTTGGCAGCGCTTTTCCGTCTTCGTTCTCCTTCATCCCCGAAGCACCCCGTCTTTTCCGCGTTCGGGGACAACGTCTGACTTATCGCACGTCAGCGCAAGCTCCACGTCGCGCGAAAAGCCCTTGCTCACAAGATTTTTCGCATGAACGCCGTTCATCAAAAACTGCGCGAAGTCGTCCTTATGCGCGCGGTACAATTCGCGGCAGGCGCGCGTGAAGTCGCAGATATCCTCCCCGCCCAGTCGATCGGCAAGAAGTCCCGCGCACATCGCGTCCTCGATCGTATAGCGTCCGCGCGTGCCCGCGCAGAGGATGGCGACATGCCCGCCCCATGCATTCAGGTCGCGCACGACGGCGTCCGCGTTGACGAATCCCGCGACGATGAGCCGTGCGGCGTCCTTTCCCGCGGCAGCAGCCTGCGTGCCGTTTGTCGTCGTCATGACGATCGTCCTGTTCTCGACCGTTTCCCGATCAAATTCAAACGGCGAATTCCCGAGATCGAACCCCTCGACCTTCAGCGCATTCCGCTCTCCCACGATCAGCGCGCCCGGCGTCTTTTTCGCCTCTTCAAACGCTTCGTCCACTTCGCGCACGGGAACGACGCCCGCCGCGCCGTTTTCCAGCGCCGTGATGATCGTCGTGCTCGCGCGCAGTACGTCGATCACGACCGCCGTCGCGTCCTGAATGTTTTCCACTTGATAAGGGATCGGCCAGGTATCGATTCGCATTCTATCCGCCTTCTTTCGCTTTGATTCGGCTCAAGTGTACCGCGCGCGGGACGATTTTACAAGATGCGCGCGCAAAGAAACGCTGCAACCGCGTAGCCCGCGAGCGTCGACAGCACCGCCGCGAGCATCGCATAGCGCGTCTTTTTCACGCCCGCCGCGCCGAAATAAAGCGAAAAGGTGTAAAACAGCGTCTCCGTCGAGCCCATCATGACCGCCGCAGTGAACGCTTCGCGCGAATTTGCGCCGTACGTTTCGCAAAGCCCGCTTAAAAGCGCCAGCGCGCCCGAACCCGAAAACGGCCGAAGGAGCGCAAAAGCCGTAAGATTCTTATCGATCCCGATCAAGCGCAAAAGCGGCGAAAAAATCGCCTCCAGCCACGTCAAAAGCCCCGACACGCGCACCCATTCGGACAAGATCAGCATCGCCGCGACATACGGCAGGATCGAGACCGCCGTCTCAAGCCCGCGGCGCGCCCCGCGCACGAACGCCGCATACGCGTCTTTTCTTCGAATCAGCGCGGCCGAAAAGGTCGCAAGCATCAAAACCGGCGCGATCCATGAAGAAATCTCAGACGCCGTCACGCCCCGCGCCTCCAAAATCGATCCAGCAAAAATACGGAAACGATCGCCGTCGCCGTCGACGCGATCGTCGCGGCAAGCGACGGCAGAATGATCTTCGACGGCGCGGACGCGCCCCTCTGTGCCAACACCGTCATCGCGCCCGTGGGCAGAAGCTGCACGGAGGAAATGTTGACCGCCGCCAGCATAATCATGTCGCGCGTTGCCTCGCCGCGCGCGCCGACGGGCATCTTTTTCATCGCGGAAAGTCCGCTCGGCGTGGCCGCGTTGCCCATGCCGAGCATATTCGCCGACAGATTCACGGCGATATCCCGCCGTGCCTGTCGTCCCGTATCGGGAAACAGTTTTTTTAAAACCGGGGAAAGAAGTTTTGCCAGCGCGTCCATCGCGCCCGTCTCCCGCGCGGTCTCAAGCCACCCGAGCCAGAACGCGTAGCCGCCGCAAAGTGCGATGCAAAGCGCAACCGCCCGCGCCGCGGCATCCAGTCCCGCGCTGCAAAGCTCCCCCGCCGTGCCGTTTGCGATCGCCGCCGCTGCCGCCATCACCATCAACACCGAAAACAAAACGCTCATGCGCCACCTCCGCTTCTTTATTTTTATGGCAAACATGGCACGAAAAGCACAAAAAGCGCCGGAACAAACTGTTTCCACGCAAACAACGATCTGTCTTTTCCATACAAATTATCACATGAAATATGCGTAAATGCTTGTTCCGGCAATCCCAATGCAGACACTATTGATTTTCAAAGTCAAATATGATAAAATGCCGCTGTTTTACGGGAATTTCCGTATTCTTGTTTGGTTACCGTCCGTTTTGCGTCATCGTCAAACGCTCGTAGCCATCGGTCTTCATTGTCTTTCCTGCAGGAGGTCTTTCTTTGGAACATCTCGTCCATACAATAGCCGCGTCGTCGAAAAAGCCTCGCCGCTGTGCGCTCCGCGCCGTGATAATCAGCCTTGCGCTTGCCGCTGTACTGACATGCGCTGCCATTTGTTTCGGGTTGGTATGGGAAACAAACGATGATCCTGCCAACGCTTGGCTTCTTTCCCGCTCCGACAACGGCTATGCGCCGTTTCAGGGACAACTGTGCAGCGCGTTCGTTCATGCACTTTACCGCACCTTTCCGCAACCGAACTGGTGGCTGATTTATAACTGCGCTTTCATCGGCATCGGCGCTGCGGCTATCTTTTTTGTCTTCTTTCGCCGCTTTGCATTAAAACCCGCATTTGCTTTCAGTGTCGCGGTTGCGCCGGCAATTTGGTTGTGCTTTTTTTATCAACTGAACTTCACCCGCACGGCGATCTTTGTCGCTTTGGCCGGATGCGCACTCATTGCCGACGCAGTCTTCCCGTCCGATCAAAGGAAGCCTCGTGCGGCGGAATACGTCATCGGCTGCGTTCTGCTCTTGATCGGCCAACAAACGCGCAGTTTATGCGCATTGATCGCGCTGGCAATTCTGGCAGCTTTCGGGCTTTGCACGATGTTTCTTGAGAAATGGACGTTTTGTATCGGTAAGCGCTGGGATTGGTTTCCCAAAGCCGTGCTTTTGTTCGCAGCCGTTGCGGTTGCATTCGGCGGCATGGCGTTGGATTCCATCCTTATGACAGAACAAGAGCGCTCGTTTGTAACTTATAACGAACTGCGCGCCAGTATTCAAGATTACCCCGATCGTTATGTCGATTATGAACAGTCACCCGGCGGACTTGCATCCGAAGATCTTGACGACATGAACAAATGGTTTTCGGAGGACACGGAGGTTTACTCCGAAGATGTCCTGCTCGCCACGCAGCGCCAAGGTCACAATGTCGATTTCAAAACCGCAGTCTATCAGCTTTTACTTCTCGTAAGGCGAAGTCGCTGGTTTGTTCTGTCCGTCGCATTGTACGCTTTTTTCTTTCTTGCTTTATGTCTGTATCGAGGTATCTTCCTGCGTGGAATTTTCGCTGTATTGGCACCACCCGCAGTCGCAGGCACCATGTTGCTTTATCTCGTTTTAAAAGGCCGCATGATGAGCCGTGTCAGCGAACCCGTCTTTTTCGGCGCAGCCCTCTGCTATATTCTCGCAGCCTCCGTCGCAGCAACGGTCCCGACCGCAAAAGCGCCGCACTGTGTGCGTCTTGCAAATACCGTCTGTTTCGCTGTCCTCTTCTGTCTTTTAAGCGCAAATATCTATCACTGCGCCAACGTCGTCGCAACCACCGATTCGCGCGACGGCTCACGTCCGTGGGACAGCGCATCGGTTGAAGGCTCCTCGCGAATGCTCCTGGATGCAATCAACGAAGATAATGAGTCTGTATATTTCTTCATGCCTGCAACCACATCGCTTCCTTTGACGGAAATAAACGGCACATGGGCCGCCGTACCGGGCGATTTCTGCTCCAACTTATTCTATCTCGGCGGTTGGGACGCACGTCTTCCTCACAATATCTCCGCACTGCAGGCACGCGGCATCGATAATCCTACCCGCGCGCTTTTTGAAAAGGAGCATATTTATGTCCATCGCGTCAGCTTCCTCGGAGACTTTCTTCGACGCCACTACGACGAGCGCATCACCGAATCCGTTGTACGCGTCATCTACGGCCGTTCGTTCAGTCGCTTTCTCCTGCCTGTCGACGACAATCTACTGGTACATTCGTCGAAACAAATGCAAGTCTCCGCATCCTTCACTTATGACATTCGCGACAACAGCGACTGCTGGATGATCGAAGGGCATCTGGACGGAACACTTTTCTCCGATACGCTTTTTTGCAATTTAACCGTTAACGGCAAACGATACACTTACTGTGCCGAAGTAAAAGAAGATGGCACATTCCGCGCTTTCTTTTACAATATCCCCCGCACGTTTATTTCCGAAAACGCGGATATTGTATTTTTCTCAAGAGACGAAAACGGCCGCTATGCCGTGATTGCCTCGCAGATCGATTAACGCTTCCGTTTTCCGCCCAATTCAGTCTACGCCCGATTTGCCGAACCGCAAATCGGGCGTATTTCAACAAAACAAACATTGTCCGCATTTAAATCCGTTTTAAGATCAAACAGCAAAAACCGAAAAGCATCCAGGCAGTTCATTCGTGTTTGGATCTTTTCGGCTTATTTTATCAACTTATCTTTTTTTCGCACCGTGTCAACATGCCTGTATCGCTTCGGCGTTCTTCTTATTTTTTCTCCTGCAATCGCAGTGCCGCGGCGTAAGCATCGCGAACGGGGATGTCCAGAAGCCGTGCTGCTTCCTTCGCCGCGCCTTTGGTTCCGAGGCCGCGCGCAAGCTGTTCGGCGACGACGCTTTCCAGATCGGCCGCCTGCGCGTCCGTCTCGTTTTTCGGCGCGCCCTCAACGATCACGACGTATTCCCCGCGCGGCGGCTTTTCGCCGATCTCGTCCAGCGCGGCTTTGAGCGTCGTTCGCTCGATCTCCTCGTGAAGCTTGGTCAACTCGCGCGCGAGGGCGATCTTTCGATCCCCGAGCGCATCGTAAAGGTCGCGCAGCGTCTTTTCCAGTCGATGCGGCGCTTCGTATAAGACGATCGTCATGCGCTGGGCGCGGATATCCTCCAGGCGTTCGCGGCGCTCCTCTCCCTTGACGGGCAAAAATCCCTCAAAGCAGTATCGCCGCGCGTCAAGCCCCGACAGCACGAGTCCCGTGATCCCCGCGGATGCGCCCGGCAGAAGCGTCACGCAGTACCCCGCGTCCATCGCATAGGACGCGATCTCCGCGCCTGGGTCGGAAATGCCCGGCATTCCCGCGTCGGAGACGAGAACGATGTTCTTGCCGTTTGCAAGCATATCCAAAATGCGCTCTTTGGCCGCCATGATGTTGTGTTCATGGCAGGAGATCATCGGCTTTTTGATCTCGTAGCGCTGCAATAAGATCCCCGCGCAGCGCGTGTCTTCCGCCGCGATCACGTCGCAGGCGCGCATTTCTTCCAGTGCGCGCAGCGTAATGTCGCCCATATTGCCGATCGGCGTGGCGCAGAGCATCAGTTTTCCGCTCATCGTTTTTCTCCCAAAAATCGGATTTTCCCATAAAATTGGGGGCAGTCGCCTGCCCCCGCTTAAGAAGGAAGAGGTTACAGCGGAATGACCCGCTTGCCCCACATGAAATTCCCACAGTAATATCCCGACGTCAGCGAGTTGATCATGACGCGTCCGCCGCCGGAGCTTGCGTGAATGAACTGGCCGTTGCCGATGTAGATGCCGACGTGCTCCAGCGAGTTATGCCCGCCGTTGGTGTCGAAGAACACCAGATCGCCCGGCAGAAGTTCCGACATGGAAAGCTGCGCGCCCAGCGCATTGGACTGCACGGAGCAGCCGTGCCCGAACGAATAGCCGAAATGGCG
>CAKTSO010000023.1 GCA_934613185.1 uncultured Clostridia bacterium
GTCGTGTCCTGGTACGACAACGAGAACTCCTACACCTCTCAGATGGTCCGCACCATCAAGTACTTCGCGGAGCTTGCGTAATTTAAGCATCGCATAACAAAAGGAGCTTTCCTTTTCCGGGGAAGCTCCTTTTTCTTTTGATTTTATCAAATCTCCGATTTCAAATGAATTTGAATATGAAAAAACCGCCGGGAGCTGCAAAACCGGCGGTTTTTTGGGGTAGCACCATCCAACGTTTGAAGGGTAACAACGTAAGGAACAACATTTAAGAGGGTGGGAACGTGTGCAGCTTTTTGCGCGCTTTCGCGCGACTACAAGGAGGAATACGCCGATCCAACCGCCGCTTTTTTCGCAGTGCGTCAGAGGGGAACAAAGAACGCCTGCTCCCGTTTTCAAGATGCGCTTTCGCGTAGGGTTCCGTACACCGTTGACAGCCTGTTTTCATCGGTGGCTTTCCCCTGCGCGCATCCTTTCATGGAGCGGTGGTGTCTCGCCGTATCGTTAGCTTTCGCTAACAAAACATATGTTAGCCTAATCTAACGTTATTGTCAATCCCCTTTTTCATATTTTTTCAAAAAACGGTATCTCTTTGTTTTTCGGCGGCGCGCGTTTGCAATTTGCCTTTTTGTTTGTTAGAATGAGCTATCAGAAGGGAACGATTTTCTCACCTTTATTATAGATTGGAGATCACTACGAATGCGCGAATCGGCAGAAAACTATCTTGAATCGATCCTTGTCATCTCCAAGCGACAGGATACCGTCCGCGCGACGGATATTTGCAATTACTTCGGCTATTCCCGACCGACCGTCTCGATCGTGCTCAAGCAGTTCCGCGAGCGCGGCCTGATCAACGTCGACATCAACAACCACATTACGCTGACCGAAGAGGGGCTTGCCGTCGCCAATTCCGTCTACGAGCGGCACACTGTCGTCTCTCAGATGCTCATGTCACTCGGCGTCAGCCGCGAGACCGCGTTGGAGGACGCCTGCAAGATCGAACACGACATCAGCCCCGAGACGTTCGAATGCATCAAAAAGCATTTTCTGCGCCATCTGTCCGGCAACGCTGCCGAAGAAGGCGCCGCAGAGCCCGAAGACGGCGAAGACAAATAATTCTTGCTTCAAAAAGGACACTCATGCGAGTGTCTTTTTTTTATATAATTTCATACGCGGAAAGCTTCTGTTTTAAATAAGCGACGGAGCGCTCCAATGCATCCGTTCCGCGAACGCAGGCAATCGCCGCCGTACCGCAAAAGCCTTTTTCCGAAAGTTTGGAGAGCAAAGCGTCAAAATCTGTCAGGCCGTCGCCCAGCGCCGTAAAATGTCCCGCAGCGTCGGCGTCGCAAAACAGGACGGTCTGCGGCGTCGGCATCGCGTCGAGCGTCTCCAGCATTGCCTTTCGGCGTTCCATAAAATCGGGAATTTCGCAAAATCGCGCAAGATCAAGCGAATCGTCCGCATCGGGCGGATCTTCCAAAAGCACGGTACCGAGCCGCGCGGCAAGGCGGCGCGCCGCCGCTTCGTCAAACGGAATGTCACAGCGCCGCAGCGTGATCTTCGCCACGGACTTCACTCCTCGCCCTTTTCCCTGCGTCGCTTTTTCTCCGCCGATTTCTCCTCATCCGCCGCGCAGTTTCGATCGTACAGCGTTTCGAGCATCGACAGACATTCCAGCCGCAGCAGCGCCACATAGATCGCCTTTTGCAGCACAGCCTCCGCGCGGCAGTCCTCCCGTGCGCCCGCCAGCGCCGCCGTCAGCGACTTCTGACACGCCGCGAACGTTTCATAACAGGCGCGGCGGTCGGGCACCATGACGTCGAAGAGGCGCTTGATCTCATCCATCGCCATCGTTCGCTTGAGCGACGTAATCATAAGAAGCATCGCCAAATGCTCCCGATAATACTTCTTCCCCTGCGGGCGCGGCAGAAGCGACTGTTTGACATAGTTATTGACCATGGAACTGGTCAGAAGATCCTTGGGCTCCTCGCCGTACAGCGGCGCAAGCGCCGTGGCAACGTAAGTGACCACCTGGTCCATATAAAGCCCGAGGTCCGGGATCGCTTCCCACTCGATTGGCACGAACGCGCCGGCTGCCGCCAAAAACTTTTTTCTTTCCAAGATCGGATCGCTCCTTTTTTCTGCCGCATAAAGTGCGGTCTCCCGCATGAATATCATATCACGCCGTAACTTAAATCACAAGAAGATTTTATCAAAACCACTTGACATGGTTTTCAATACCAGATATACTGTTATCAATCCATAGTTCAGGAGGTTGATTTCATTATGAACAATAAAAAGGTCATCATCCTCGGCGATTCGATCGCAAAGGGCGTCGTCTACAGCGAAGACAAGCGCCGCTATACCATTTTGGAAGACAACTGTGTAAAGCGTTTGACGCGCGACACAGGGGTTGATATAACAAACCTCTCCTCCATGGGGCGAACCTGTGCGGATGCGTTTAAGACGCTGGAGCGTGCCGAACTGGACAAAGACACGATCGTCGTGTTGGAGTACGGCGGCAACGACAGCGATATGCCCTGGAAGGAAGTTTCGCAGGCTCCCGACAGTGAGCATTCGGCACGGGTTCCGCTTCCGATCTTTACGCAGAACATGGCGGCTTTGATCGAGCGCGTGCGGGAAACGGGCGCGCAGCCCGTTCTGACCACGCCGCTTCCCGTCGACGCAGAGCGTTACTTTGCCTGGGTATCGCGTTCGCTCGATCCTCACGCGATCTTGTCCTGGCTCGGCGACGTGCAGCATATCTACCGCTGGCAGGAGCGCTACGCCAATGCCGTGCGCAAAATCGCCGCTTTAAAAGACGTGACGCTCGTCGACATGCGCGACGCGTTTTTGTCGCAGCGCAAAGTTGCCGATCTGCTTTGCTTTGACGGCATTCATCCCAACGCGCAGGGGCACGATGTGCTCTACCGCACGGCGATACCGTATCTTACAATGTGATCGCCCCGCACAACCCCGTTTTCCGATTCTTTTTTCAGCCGATCCGATGAAATATCGGCCGGTTGTTTCTCCTCAAACAGGCGCAGTTCTCCTTTTTTGCGAAACTGCGCCTGTTATTTTGTTCTTTAACGCCGCAAAACGGCTGCCGTTCAAAGCAAATCGCGCTTTTTTTCTCGATTTTGAGGGGCTTTTCTTGCTTTCCTCTATTGAAATGTAGTATACTTTTTACGACTGCCAAAAGGCATATAGATTCTAAAGCAAAGTAAAAGGAGCGAGGAATTTATGAACAAGAAAACGATCGAAGACATCGACGTCTCCGGCAAAAAGGTACTCGTCCGCGTTGACTTCAACGTCCCCATGAAGGACGGCGTCATTACCGACGAAACGCGCATCAACGCCGCGCTGCCCACGATCAAATACCTGCTTGACCATAACGCAAAGGTCATCCTGTGCTCGCATCTGGGTCGTCCCAAGGGAGAGTTCAAGCCCGAGTACTCCCTGGCTCCCGTCGCCAAGCGTCTTTCCGAGATTCTCGGCCGCGAGGTGAAAATGGCCAAGGACGTCGTCGGCGAAGACGCCAAGCGCCTTTGCGCGGACATGAAGGACGGCGACATCGTCGTTTTGGAGAACGTCCGTTTCCATAAGGAAGAAACTTCCAAAGACAAGGAAGAGAACGCCCGCTTCTCCAAGGAGCTCGCTTCTCTTGCCGAGATCTATGTCAACGACGCCTTCGGCACCGCGCATCGCGCGCATGCTTCCACCACGGGCGTCGCGGCGTATCTGCCCGCCGTGGCCGGTTTCCTGATCGGCAAGGAGCTCGACTTCATGGGCAAGGCTCTGGAAGATCCCGCCCGTCCCTTCGTGGCGATCCTCGGCGGCGCGAAAGTCGCGGACAAGATCGGCGTCATCAACAACCTGCTCGAGAAGGTCGACACCCTCATCATCGGCGGCGGCATGAGCTACACCTTCGCCAAGGCACAGGGCGCTTCCATCGGCAATTCTCTGCTTGACGAGGAGAACATCCCCTATGCGCTCGAGATGATCCAGAAGGCCAAGGACAAGGGCGTCAAGCTACTTCTTCCCGTCGACACCGTCATCGCCGACGACTTCTCCAACGACGCGAACACCAAGGTCGTCGACGCGGGCTGCATCCCCGACGGCTGGCAGGGCCTTGACATCGGTCCCAAGACCTGCGAACTGTTCGCCGACGCGGTGAAGAACGCCAAGACGGTCGTGTGGAACGGCCCCATGGGCGTGTTCGAATTCCCGAACTTCGCCAAGGGCACCATCGCGGTCGCGCAGGCCATGGCCGACTCCGACGCGATCACCATCATCGGCGGCGGCGACAGCGCAGCGGCTGCCAAGCAGCTCGGCTTCGCCGACAAGATCAGCCACATCTCCACCGGCGGCGGCGCGTCCCTTGAGTTCCTCGAGGGCAAGACCCTTCCCGGCGTTGCGGCTCTGGAAGACAAATAATCCATAACGAATCCATATTTTCCGCCGTGCGTTTGTCGCGCGGCGGAAGATTTGTGTAAACACACGCACTGCGGAAAAATCCGCGGCGCGAAAGCAAAATTTCAAAGGAGAGTATTACCCATGCGTAAACCCATTATTGCCGGCAACTGGAAAATGAACAACACCGCTTCCGACGCGGAGGCGCTCATCACCGCTCTGAAGCCCCTGGTCGCCGACGCCGCCTGCGACGTCGTCGTCTGCGTCCCCTTCACCGACATCGCCGTCGCCAAGAAGGCTCTGGAAGGCAGCAACATCGGCCTTGGCGCGCAGAACCTCCATTTCGAGGACAAGGGCGCTTTCACCGGCGAGATCTCCGCTCCCATGCTTGTGGAAGCCGGCGTGCAGTATGTCATCATCGGCCATTCCGAGCGCCGTCAGTACTTCGCCGAGACGGACGAGACCGTCAACAAGAAGATGCACAAGGCCATCTCCGCCGGCCTGATCCCGATCGTCTGCGTCGGCGAGACGCTCGCGCAGCGTGAAGAGGGCGTGACCGAGAGCTTCGTCCGCGGCCAGGTCAAGGCTGCCTACGCCGGCATCAACGCCGCCGACGTCGAGAAGACCGTCATCGCCTACGAACCCATCTGGGCCATCGGCACCGGCAAGACCGCGACCAAAGAGCAGGCCAACGAAGTTATCGGCTTCATCCGCGACGAGATGGCGCAGATCTTCGGCGCCGAGACCGCGCAGAAGGTCCGCATCCAGTACGGCGGCAGCATGAACCCCAAGAACGCTTCCGAGCTGATGGCGATGCCCGAGATCGACGGCGGCCTCATCGGCGGCGCGTCCCTGAAGGCCGACGACTTCTCCGCCGTGGTGCATTTCTGATTTCGACCGATCGGAGGATAAGCCAATGGCAAAACCGATGACGGCTCTGATCATCATGGACGGCTTCGGCATCGATCCCGACACGCGGGACAATGCCATCGTCGCCGCCGGCACGCCCCATCTGGATGCGCTGACGGCAAAATATCCCCATACCCAAATCGGCGCGTCGGGGCTTGACGTGGGTCTGCCCGACGGCCAGATGGGCAACTCCGAAGTCGGCCACACCAATATCGGCGCAGGCCGCGTCGTCTATCAGATGCTGGTGAAAATCACCAAAGACATCCAGGACGGCGTCTTCTTCGAGAACAAGGCCATTTTGGGCGCGATCGAAAACTGCAAGGCGCACGATTCCGCGCTGCACCTGATGGGGCTTGTCTCCCCCGGCGGCGTGCATTCGCATCAGGAGCATCTGTACGGGCTGCTTCGCATGGCCAAGCTGCACGGACTTACCAAGGTTTATGTTCACGCGTTCCTCGACGGCCGCGACGTTCCGCCGGATTCCGCCGCGGAATACGTCAAAGAGCTGGAAGCGGAAATTAAAAAGATCGGCGTCGGCCGCATCGCCACCGTCATGGGCCGTCTTTATGCGATGGACCGCGACAACGCGTGGGAGCGCATTGAGCAGGCATACAATGCGATGGTCTTCGGCGAGGGCATCAAAGCGACCGATCCCGTGCAGGCGATCCTTGATTCCTACAAGGTCGTCGACGAGACCGGCAAGCATCTGACCGATGAGTTCGTCCTGCCCACCGTGACCGACGAAAACGGCATGGTGAAGGAGAACGACTCCGTCGTGTTCTTCAACTTCCGCCCCGACCGCGCCCGCGAGATCACCCGCACGTTCGTCGACCCCGACTTCAAGGGCTTCGTCCGTAAGAAGGGCTATTTTCCCGTCACGTTCGTTTGCATGACGCAGTACGATGCGACCATGCCCAACGTGACCGTGGCGTATCCGCCCGAAGCGCTGACGATGACGATGGGCGAATATCTTTCCAAATGCGGCAAGACGCAGCTGCGCATCGCCGAGACGCAAAAGTACGCGCACGTCACGTTCTTCTTCAACGGCGGCGAAGAGCGCGTCTTCGAGGGCGAGGATCGCATCCTCATCCCCTCTCCGCCCGCGGAAGAAGTTCCCACGTTCGATCTCAAGCCCGAGATGAGCGCCTATGAAGTCACCGACGCCGTTTTGAAGGCCGTCGATTCCGGCAAATACGACGTGATGATCCTGAACTATGCCAACTGCGACATGGTCGGTCATACCGGCGTGATGGAAGCCGCGGTCAAGGCCGTCAAGACCGTCGACGAATGCGTCGGCCGCGTCGTCTCCGAGATCCTCGCCCGCGGCGGCCAGTGCATCGTCACTGCCGACCACGGCAACGCGGACCGCATGGTGGACGAGGAAACGCATCAGCCCTTCACCGCGCACACGACCAACCCCGTGCCCTGCATCGTCGTCAGCGACAAGCTGATCGGCAAATCCCTGCGCTCCGGCGGCCGCCTGGCCGACCTTGCGCCCACGATGCTCGACATGATGGGACTGGAAAAGCCGGTCGAAATGACGGGCGAATCGCTCATCGAGCGCTAAACCGACACACAAAAAGCGGGAAAGAAACTCTTTCCCGCTTTTCTTTTGCTCAAAACGCGCCTGCGGCTTACAGGCGCGTTCGCTTTTTTAATCGAAAAGATCGTAGGGCTGCGCCTCGTCGCGAACGCGGCAGGCGTGCTTTTCGTAATAACCGATCAGTTTGCCGTTTTCGTCGCGCAGCGCGATCATGTAAAGATCCTCGCCGCGCTTTTCCTGAAAGCCGAGGAAGACCACATTGTGCGACGCGTCTTTTTGATACCATTCGATCACGCGCTCGATCATGCGGCACGAATGCTCGTTATGGCAGTCCAGCACGCTCTTTCCGACAAGCGCCGCGCCGCCGCGTTTTTCGTAGCGTTTCACCGCCGCGGGGTTCAGATAGATCATCGTATGCGACAGATCGCACACGACGACGGCGTCCGTGTCGTTGTCCACGACGCTTTTCAAAAACGGCACAAGTTCCATCGAAGCCATGTTCTTCTCTCCTTTTTTGACCGCTTTACTGCGCGGCGCGGACGGTCGTTCCCGCCACGGGTTCGTAAGTGTCGGTGCTGATGAGCTCTTTGCCGCTTTCGTTGCCGAATTTATCGATCGTCACGCGGTAGACGCTGACGCGGCAGCCGGGATGCGACGGCGAAAGCTCGAGTGTCTCCCCCGGCGCAAGACCGTAAGCGCCCGCCGTGTCGTCAACGATCTGCGCCTTTGGCGTTTCGGTATAGGACAGCACCTGCGTTTGCAGCGAAACGCTCGCCGAATCGGCAAGCGGCATGCCGTACAGCGCGATATAAAGCGTGTCGCCCTGCACCGCCGCGTAGATGTAGATCGGATAATCCGACGCGTTTTTAAGCACCAGATCCTGCCCCCGGCCGACCTGTGCGTCCAGCCCGACGGCCTCGTAATCCACCGGCGTTTTCGGCGCGGTGCGCGTCAGCGGCTTCATGTCGGCAAGAAGACCCGCGCGGTAAAACAGCGTCGCGACAAGTTCCACGCCCGGCGCGACATAATCTCCCGACGCATCGTCTTTCAGCATCGTATAGCCGTTCTCGCCGCTGTAGGGCGCGGCGACCGCGTTGAATGAAAGATTCTGCCCCGCCGCGACCGACGAACCGCTCAGGCGCTTGACCGCCGTCTCGGCATTTTTTCCGGCGGCGTCCCCTGCGGACAAAAGCGACACGCTCGCCTCGGCGATGCAGCTGACGCTCTGTTTCAGCTCCGAAAGCGTATGCGCGGGATAGGCCACGGTCGATCGGACGGTGATCTCATGCGCGCCGCCCGCATAGACGGCGGAACGAATGTCGGCCACAAGGCGCGTCATGTCGATCGTGCGCCCCGAGCGTGGGGCCGTGATCGTGAAAAGCCCCTGTTCCCCGACCGCCGTCGGATCGAACGAAACGGAACCTTCGACGACCATCTCGTCGACGATGCCGCATTTTTGCGCCAGAGTCGAGCGGAGGATCGCCTCGCTGACCGTCACGCTCGTGGATAAATCGCGCGCCTGTTTATTGCGTTTGAACAGCTCGCCGATACGGTCGAAAAGGCGCGTCGGCGTCTTGATCTCCAGCGCACGTTCCACCGTGGCCTCAAGATCGTCGCCCAGGCCGAGCTCCAGATTATCGAGCGTCCATTTTTCTCCCGCGTAGCTCAGCGTGACGACCGTGCCCGCCAGTTTTTCGTCCAGCGTGCGCCGCAGGGAATCGATCGCCTCCTGCCGCGTCATGCCCGAAACGTCCACGCCGTCGATCGTGACATTTTTCGGGATGACTGCCTCGCCACCGTCGTTTTTCGAAAGCGCCGGGATCATCAGCGCGATCGCCGCGATCAAAAGACACGCGCCCGCGATCGCCGTGATGCGCGCTCTCGCCGACAGATGGTAAAACCAGCGTTTCGCGCGGACGACGTTTTTGTTCCGCCCGCCGCGGGGCGGCACAGAGTCGAGACCGGCCGCGGATTTGCCGCTCTCCTCCTCTGTTTTTTTCGGCTTGCGCGTTTTTTTCAACTTTTGAAACAGCGCGTCGAACGAGATCGATCTTTTTCGGCGCTTCTTTCTTTCGCGGCGGCGCGGCGCGGCAGGCTCGTTCGGCTTCGCCGCATTCTCCGTCTCTTCGTCCGGTACAGAAGCGTCGTAGCGCACCAGATCCGTGATCTGCTCTTTCTGCTGCGGCAGCCGCTCGGGCAACGCGTAGCGCGAGTCAAACGGATCGTCCGCGCCGCGCAGCATTTCGCTGTGGCGCAGACCCTCCTGACGAAGCTGCTCGCGCGCCTGCGTCAGAAACGAAAGTTCGTCGGCAATGCGCGCCTCTTCCTGTTTATAAAACTCCTCCCGGGATCGTGCGTCTTTTTCAAAAGGGTCGTTTTCCCACCAATCGCTCAAACTTTATCGCACCTTTCCGTTTGTCTTTTAGACAAATCGTTCTTTTTTCGCAAGATGTTCCCGCAAATGCGGAATGTATTTTTCGGCATCGTACACATTTGCGGGCCAGCCGAGCGGCGCGCCGCCCGGTTTATCGTGCCAGTCGCTGCCGCCGGTTATGAGAAGGCCGTCCTGCGCGCACCAGCGCTCGAGCATTTTCGACTCCCCCGGCGCTGCGGAAGGATGAAAGCACTCCATGCCGCCCAGGCCGAGCGTCTTCATATGCTCGTACAGCGCGCGCAGCGTCGGCTGGTCCTGCGCCGTTTTCATCGGATGCGCCCAGACGCTGAGTGCGCCGCTTTCCTTCAAAAGCGTCAGCGCTTCGTCAAGGCTCAGCCGCTCGTTGGCGACATAGGCACATTTCCCGCGCTCCAGATATTTGGCGAACGCCTCGTCCGTGTCGCGGACGAATCCGCGCTGCACAAGCGCGTACGCCACATGCGCACGGCCGACGCTTTCGCCGCCCGCCTGTTTTTGCACATCGTCCCACAAAAGCGGGACGCCGACGTCGTTCAGTTTTTCGACAATGCGCCGCGCGCGGCTCTGTCTGCCGTGCAGAAGGCGCGCCATGGTTTGACGGAATTTCTCGTTTTCCGTGTCAACGAAAAGCCCCAGAATATGCAGCTCTCCCGCAAAATCGATGCTCAGTTCCACGCCGGGGACGACGAAAAGCGACGTTCCTTCCGCGGCGCGGCGCGCCTCCTCCACGCCGCCGACCGTGTCGTGATCGGTGATCGCGATCGCATCAAGGCTCGTTTCGAGCGCCGTTTTCACGACGTCCGCCGGCGATTTTTTCCCGTCGGACGCGGTCGTATGCACATGAAGATCGAGCGCCGGATGAAACATTTGCCGTCACGCCTCCCGCATCAAGATGCGGCAAAGCTCGTCCACGCCGCTTGCAACGAGATCGGGCTGGATCGTGCTTCCCGAAAGCTGCTCCCGCTTCGTCTCGCCGGAGAGCACCAGAACGGAGATCATGCCGTTGTTGACGCCCGTGGCCACGTCGGTATACAGCCGGTCGCCGATCATGGCGATC
Source organism: uncultured Clostridia bacterium (assembly GCA_934613185.1). Taxonomy (GTDB): domain Bacteria; phylum Bacillota; class Clostridia; order Christensenellales; family Maliibacteriaceae; genus RGIG9107. The sequence continues at coordinate 10,333 of CAKTSO010000023.1, forward strand.
TTCTCGCGCGGCACGCCCGTGCGCTCGATCAAATATTCGGCGATCTCACGATAGGGCTTGCCGATGATGATATCGGGCTTTCGGCCCGCGGATTTTTCGATCAGCGCCAGCATCGCCCCGAGATCCGGGATAAAGCCGCCATCCGTGGGGCAGTTCAAGTCCGGGTGCGTGGCGATAAACGGCAGCCCCGCGCGGACGTAGTCGCAGGTGCGTGTCAGTTTTTCGTAGTCAAGCGTCGTGTCAAAGCCCGCCAGGACGACTTCGGCGCCGTCCTCCACGACTTCGATCCCATGGGCGCGCATCTCGGCCTTCAGCGCGTCGTTCCCCATGACGAACACGCGCCTGTTCGGATATTCCCGCAGAAGATAGGCCGCGGCCGCCTGCCCGGAGGACAGAATGTCCTCCGCCGTGACGTCGAAGCCCATATTGTTCAGGCGCTTGACGTAATCGGCGACGCCGCGCGAGGAATTGTTCGTCAAAAACACGGCGCGCACGCCGCGCTTTTTCAAGACGCCCATCAATTCATGCGCGCCCGGAAGGACGCGGTCGCCAAGATAGATTGTGCCGTCCATGTCCAGCGCAAAGCACTTCGCGCCGCGCAGTTTTTCCTCGCCCGCCGCGCGATCGCGGGGCTGCATTTTTTGCCAATCCTCGCGCGTGATCGCCCAGACGGACTCGTCGAGCCACTCGCCGCGCAGGGCGCGCGCCGTTTTGTGCGTTCCCTCAAACGTCATGCCGATGTGCTTCATGACCGCGCCCGAGGCCGCGTTGGGCGCAAAATGACGTCCCTCCAGACGCAGGCAGGTCGTTTTGGAAAACACATAATCGCGCATGGCGGCAGCCGCGCGCGTCATGATCCCGCGGCCCTGAAAGTCCGGGTGAAGGACATATCCCAATTCCATCATTTCCCCCTCGGGGGAGCGCGCCGCCACGCCGCAGGCGCCGACGACGCGGCGCGTGGCCTTGTCTTCGATACACCAGTCGATGCGCTTGCGGCATTCGTTCAATTCCGCCGTCAAACGAATGAAACGAAGCGTATCCTCAAGGCTTCGATGCGCGTCCCACAAAAGATAACGCGTCACGTCGGCGCGGTGGGCGTAATCATAGATATCGGGCGCGTCGCTGGTCTCCATCGCGCGCAGGATCACGTCCGCGCATTCGAGCGTCGGGACGTCGTAAAGCCGTGTTTCAATGTTCATCGTTTTTATCCTCCCGCGCGGCAAGCACGCCCGCAAGGTCGAATTGGGGAATGAAACTGTCCTTCGCCGATTCGTCCAGCTGCGTGTAGCCGCAGGTAATGCCAAGCTGCGCCGCAAAGCGCAGAACGTCTTCGTATTCTTCGTCCGTCACGCGCCGCCCGAGCTCGTCGAAGCCCGAGAGCTTTTCGCTCGGCGTGTACTGACGCATGATGCTGATCCAGATGTCGTCGCCGTAAGTTTCGTAAAGATAGCGCAGAATCGCCTTGGAATCCTCCGTGCAGCCGGGAAGCACCAGATGCCGCACGAGAACGCCCGAGACGAGCTTTTCGCCGTCGACCGCGGCGACGGGGCGCTGACGCGTCATCTCCGAAAGCGCGCGTCGTGCGACGGCGGGATAATCCCCGGCGCGGCTGTAGCGGGCGGCGAGCGTTGTTGACCAATATTTAAAATCGGGCAGGTAAATGTCGACCAGCCCTTCAAGCAGCCGAAGCGCTTCGACGCTTTCGTAGCCGCCGCAGTTGTAAATAACGGGGAGCCCCAGCCCCGCGCGTTTGGCGCGCCGCAGAACGCGGGACAGGACGTCCGCATAATGCGTCGGCGTGACGAGGTTGATGTTTTCCGCGCCCTGCTGTTTTAATTCAAAAAAGATATCAAACAGGCGGCCTTCGTCGATCGCCGCGCCGGCCCTGCCGCGCGAGATCGCCTCGTTCTGGCAGAAGACGCACCCAAGCGGGCAGCCGGCAAAAAACACCGCGCCCGAACCTGCGCCGAGGGAAATGCACGGTTCTTCCCATCGATGCAGCATCGCGCGCGCCACGCGGATCGACGCATCCGCCCCGCAGGCGCCGCGCGCACCCGCCGCGCGATCCGCGCCGCATCGACGCGGACAGAGCATGCAGCCCGCCATGGTCTTCCCCCTCGCTTTCCCTTCTTTTCACAGCGGTTTTATTATAGCACAGCCGCCCGAAAAGCGAAAACGCCCGCATCCCAAAAAGAGCCGGGAGACGGGCGGTTTCGTTCGCCGCCGATCGTCATTTTTGCGCTGTTAAGCTCCGCGTTTTCGATAAATTCCAAAATAATTTATCACATTTCATCAAAAATGCTTGATTCCGCAGAGGGAATCTTCCATAATGAAGCTACTTACTTTAGGTAACACACCAATCGATCCATAACGTTGCGTTTTCGAATTTTTGCTGTGATCAAAGGGGGACTTGCAACATGGCGGCAATTGCCGAAGTGATCAAATAAGAAGGCGACAACAGCACGTTCGTCTGGAAGCATCCGAGCGAGGATTTCAATTCGCTGACACAGCTGATCGTTCACGAAAGTCAGGAAGCGATCTTCTTCATGAACGGGCAGGCGCTCGACCTGTTCGGCCCGGGCAGATACACGCTGCAAACGCAGAATATCCCGAAGATCGGGAAGTTTCTACGCCGCGCGGTCGACGATCAATCGCCGTTTCACTGCGAGGTTTATTTCGTCAACAAAACCGAGCAGATGTCGATCAAATGGGGCACGGACAGCAAAGTGCAATACATTGACCCCGTCTACGGATTCCCGCTTTCCGTCGGCGCCTCCGGCGAAATGACGCTCCGCGCACAGGACAGCCGAAAGCTGCTCGTGAAGCTCGTCGGGACGGAAGGCAGTCTGACGCAAAGCGGCCTTGTGCAGAAATTCCGCGCGTTCCTCATGACGCGCGTGAAGACCTATATCGCGCAGGTGATGAAGGCAAGCGCCATCAATATTTTCGAAATCGACGAGCATCTGACGGAATTCAGCGAGAGCATTCATAAGCTCCTGATCCCCGATTTTGCGGACTACGGCATTGCCCTTGAGCGCTTCTTCGTCACGAACATCGTCAAACCCGACGGGGAGCGCCGATTTGAACAATTCAAAGATCTGCACTTCCGTCAATATGCGGACATTGCGGAGGCAAAGCTGCGTCAGCAGACCGACCTCATCCACGCGCGGACCGAGGCGCAAAAGGTCGTCATCGACTCTCAGGCGCAGGCAACCAAGCGCACGCAGGAGGGTTACACCTACGCGCAGGAGCGCGGCTTTGACGTCGCCGAAAAGGTCGCGCAGAACGACGCCGTCGCACAGTTCACCAACATGGGCGTCGGGCTCGGCACGATGGCGGGCGTCGGCGGCGCGGTCGGCGGCATGGTCGGCGGCGCGGTGAATACCGCCGTGAGCGCCGCGCAGCAGCCCGAGGCGGCGCAGCCCGAAGACGAAATGGCGGCGTTCAAGGCGAAGGTGGAAAAGCTCACGGTGATGCACGAGGCAGGGCTGATCGACGAGGACGAATTCAACCGCATCAAATCCGAGCTTATGAAGAGCATTCTCTAAGAATATCCTTTGAAAAGCACTTGATCGGAGGAAAACGCAATGAAACAAGGTTTTCGCAAATACGTCCTCGTTTGGGCGATCCTGCTCGGTATGTTCAACGCGATCTGTTTTGTCGCGGCAAGCCAATTCGAAGCTCTCGGCGGCTCGTTTTGGGTGGGGTACTTCTTCATCACGGCCGCATTTGTCGGGCAGCTTTTCTGCGCGGCGACCGCATTCAAAAGCAAAACCGCCCAAAAGCTGTTTTACAACCTGCCTTTGATCACGATCAGCTACACGGGGCTGATCCTGATGCTCGTCTTCGGCGGGCTTTGCATGGCGATCCCTGCCCTGCCGAATTGGGTAGGCGGCCTTTTGTGCATGCTGATCCTCACGTTTAACGCAATCGCACTAGTCAAGGCGAGCGCCGCCGCAGAGATCGTTTCGTCTGCGGACGAACGGGTCAAGTCGCAGACCGACTTTATCAAAACGTCGACGCTCGACGCGCAGAATCTTCTTGACGGCGCCGAAAGCGACGAGGTCAAGGCGGCGTGCAAAAAAGTATACGAAGCGCTGCGGTATTCCGACCCGATGAGCGACCCCGCGCTTTCCCGCGACGAGGCGCAGATCGCCTTGAAGCTGTCGCTGTTTTCCGAGCTTGTGCGCACGGACGATGCGCAAAAGGCGGACGCCGCCGCGCAAGAGCTCGTCGCGCTGATCCGTGCGTGGAACGCGAAATGCAAGGCGCTCAAGTAAGAATCCTCCGCACCGATCCAACGTATCCAACAGATAAAATGAGGACATCGCATCATGGCAGTTTTCAAATGTAAAATGTGCGGCGGCACGATCGAGTTCGAGCCGGGCGCAAGCGTCGGCGTCTGCGATTCGTGCGGCACGAAACAGACGCTGCCCCGTCTGGACGACCGCAGGGCGGCGCTCTACGAACGCGCCAACCGCTTCCGTCGAAGCAACGATTTCGACAAGGCGATGAGCATTTACGAGCAGATCTTAAACGAAGACAGCACCGACGCGGAGGCGTACTGGTCCATCGTGCTGTGCCGCTACGGCGTCGAATATGTGGAGGACCCGGTGAGCCGCAAGCGCATCCCGACGGTCAACCGCGCGCAGTTCACCTCTATTTTTGCCGACGAGGACTACAAGGCCGCGCTGCAATATGCGGACGGGGCGCAGCGGGCGATCTACGAAGACGAGGCGCGCGCCATCGACGAGCTTCAAAAGGGCATTCTTCGGATTTCCGCGAAGGAAGAGCCGTTCGACGTCTTCATCTGCTATAAAGAGACGGACACGGACGGCAGACGAACGCGGGATTCCGTGCTTGCAAACGAATTGTATCACCAGCTGACGCTGGAGGGCTTCAAGGTCTTTTTCAGCCGCATCACGCTGGAAGACAAGCTCGGCACGGCGTACGAGCCCTATATCTTCTCCGCGCTCAATTCCGCGAAGGTCATGGTCGTGCTCGGCACGAAGCCGGAGTATTTCAACGCCGTGTGGGTGCGGAACGAGTGGAGCCGCTACCTTGCGCTCGTGAAGCAGTCGGGTGGCAAAAAAATCCTCATCCCCGCCTATCGGGATATGGATCCCTACGACCTGCCGGAGGAGTTTTCGCATTTGCAGGCGCAGGACATGTCCCGCCTGGGGTTCATGCAGGATCTGATCCGCGGCATTAAAAAAATCATCGGCACGGACGCGCCGAAACCCGCCGTGCGGAAAACGGTCGCAGTCAGCGAGACCGCCGCAAACGTCGCGAACGTCGCGCCGCTGCTCAAGCGCGCGTTCATGTTTTTGGAGGACGGCAATTTCCGCGAAGCCGACGAATATTGCGAAAAGGTGCTCGATCAGGAGCCCGAAAACGCCATGGCGTATCTGGGCAAATTGATGGCCGAGCTGCACGCGAGAAAGCAGGAGGAGCTTGCCGACTGCTATGTGCCGTTCGACGATGACGGCAACTATCAAAAGGCGATCCGTTTCGGCGACAAAGCGCTTGTCGACGCATTGGAGGGATACAACGCCCGCATCAGAGAGCGCGACGAAAAGGCGCGGATGACCGAGATCTACGACGACGCCAAGCGCCGATACGAAGCTGCGCAGACGCAGAAGGCGTGCCTGCATGCGGCGTCGCTTTTTGAAAGCATCGCGTCGTTTCGGGACGCACAGCAGCTTGCCGCGGCCTGCCGCGAAAAAGCCGAGGTCTGCCGCAAGGATGAGATTTACAACGCCGCAAAAGTGAAGATGCACGGCACGCAAATCGAGTCTTACGAAGAGGCGATCCGGGATTTTGAGACGATCCCCGCTTGGAAGGACGCCGCCGAGCAGATCGATCTTTGCCGGGAGAAGATCGAAGCGCTTAAAGAGGCGGAGAAAGAACGCAAGATCGCCGACGAGCTTGCCGAAGAAAAGCGCAGGAAGACCGTTCAAAAAGTCAAAAAAGCGGGCATGATCGCAGTCGCTGTATGCATATGCCTTGTCGTTCCCTTTCTCATTAAGTCCGTGATCATCCCGGCCGTAAAGTACCGTGCGGCCGTTTCTCTTGAAAACGAAGGAAACTACGACGAAGCGATCGCCGAATTTGAAACTCTGGGGGACTATCGGGACAGTACGGAGCAAATTCTGTCCTGTCGTTATAATGCTGTCCGTGCACTTTTAAACGAAGGAAATTATGCAGAAGCAAGTGCCGTGCTTAAAACATTGAATCAAGACAGTGAACAAAACGCTTTCGAACTCAAAACAGAGCTGTTGCGCACCGCCGAAATCGGCGATACGATCTATTTCGGCAACTATGAACAGGACGATGACAGTTCCGATGGTAAGGAGCCGATCGTATGGCGCGTCCTTGCAAAAGAAGATAATCGAATCCTTGTGATCAGCAATAATGTGATTGACCGCATATCATACAATGACTATTATCATTGGCTGAAGGATACATTCATTAATGAAGCCTTTAGTGCGGAGGAACAGGCCATGATTTCCCAGGTCTCGAAAACAGGAAACACCACATATAGAGTATTCCGTCTCAGCGTTGACGAAGCAAATCAATACTTTGACAGTGACGAAGCAAGGTCATGTGGATCGGAATGGTGGCTGTCAACGCCCAGCAGCTATCGACCTGACAGTGTATATACGGTCAATGTTCGCGGTTTCATCTCTGGTTACCGCAGAAGTTTTAATAGTATCGGCGTCCGCCCCGCGATGTGGATCGACGTCAGCGGTCTTTGATTTTCAAATATCAAACACGAAAACGCCCGCTTCCCCATGCGTTGGGGAAACGGGCATTTTGTGTTTAAGCGTATGTTTATTTCACAAAAGGCACGGTGGATT
>CAKTSO010000024.1 GCA_934613185.1 uncultured Clostridia bacterium
GACGATATACCGAGGCAAAGCGCACATAGGCGACTTCGTCGATCTTTTTCAGGCCCGCCATGATCAATTCGCCGATCTGTTTGGACGGCACTTCCTGAGAAAGCGTGTTGTTGACGCCGCGTTCGACATCGAGAACAAGCCGTTCGATTTGCGCGATCGGGACGGGACGCTTGGCACAGGCTTTCATGATGCTTGCACGCACTTTGGCGCTGTTGAACTCCTCACGGCGGCCATCGTTTTTGATAACGTAAACGGGCGCCTGTTCGATTTTTTCATACGTCGTAAACCGCTTTTGACACTGTTCGCATTCGCGTCGGCGGCGGATCACCGCGCCGTCTTCCGTCATGCGGGAGTCCACGACCTTGCTGTTTTTGCAGCCGCAGTACATGCATTTCATAAGATCACCTCTTCGTCGTTTATTATAACTTTGAAACTTTAAAAAGTCTATTTCCTTTTTTCTTCGTCGCGCGTCGCGTAGGAGTCGACGCGCGCCAAAATTACGTCGTTCCCAATCGTCTCAATGCACTTATACGGGATCATCAGATCTTCCCGCGGTTTTAAATGCGCAAGAAAACCGGTCTTTATGTCGGGAACAATGATCGCGCGGACGACGCCCGTCATATCGTCGAACACAAGATCCGTCACCTGACCCAAACATGCGCCCGTCGCAAGATTTACGACCTGTTTTTTTCTTAATTGCGAAAACAGCATCCGCACACACCTCCTATGAAAGCATATGCCGATGCTGCTTTGAAATTTCGTTTATGCCGTAAGATTCAGCATATGCGACGCGACAAAGAAATACAGCGCCAGCGCGCATGCATCGACGATCGTCGTGATGATCGGGCTCGCCATGAGTGCGGGGTCGAGCTTCGCTTTTTTTGCAAGCATCGGCAGTGTGCAGCCGATGAACTTCGCAAGCACAACCGTGCAAAACAGGCTGATCGAAACGACAAACGCGACCGTCGCGCCCGCGTGTTCCAGATAGGCGACGCGGACGAAGTTGACGGCGCCAAGCGTCGCACCGACGATCAATCCGACGCGGAATTCCTTCCACTGGACACGGAACAGATCCTTCCACTGGATCTCCCCCAATGCCATGCCGCGGATGATCATCGTCGAAGACTGCGAGCCGCAGTTTCCGCCCGTATCCATCAGCATCGGATAAAATGACGCCAGAATGATTGCCTGCTGAAGCAGTCCGTTATAACGCTGAATGATGCGGCCGGAGAACGTCGCCGAGATCATCAGGATCAAAAGCCACAAAATGCGGTGTTTGGCAAGGGTGAAAACGCCGGTTTTCAAATAATCGTCTTCGGACGGCTGCATTGCGGCCATCTTTTCGAAGTCTTCGGTGTTTTCGTCCTGCATGACGTCGACGATATCGTCGATCGTGATGATGCCGACCAGACGATTCTCGTTGTCCGTGACGGGGACGGAGATCAGGTCATATTTCTGTGCCTGCGACGCGATATACTCCTGGTCGTCGAGGGTGTTGACGACAAGCGGCGCATCTTCCATGATCGTGTCGATGATCGTATCGTCCTCGGCCATGATCAGTTTGCGCAGCTCGACGATGCCCTGAAGCTTTCTTTGTTCGCTTGTGACATAACAGGTCGAGATCATCTCGCTGTCCGTCGCGTTGGCGCGAAGGAAGTCCATCGCGTGACGAACCGTCCATCCAAGGCGGAACTGAATGAACTCGATCGTCATGATTGAACCCGCACTGTTATCGGGATAATTCAAAAACTGATTGATCAGCTTTCGCGTGGCTTCGTTGGTATTCTGAAGCACTTTGGTCACGACGTTGGCCGGCATTTCTTCCAGAAAGTCGACCGTATCGTCAAGGAACAGGTTGTCGATCAGGCTGCGCACCTCCGCGTTGGAGATGGAGCCGACGACGTGCGCCTGCTGATCCGGATCCATATAAGAGAAAACGTCCGCCGAAATATCCTTTGGCAGGATCCGAAACACGAGAAGCATTTTGTCGTTATCGAGCTCTTGCAAAAGCGTCGCGATATCGACCGGGTTCGCCTCCGCAAGATAGGAGCGAAGCGTCCCCCATTCGTTTTTTTCGATCAGCATATCGATCTGATCGACCGTCAGATTGAAATCCATAATAAAAGCACCTCTTTCTCCGTTTCCAAGTCCAATTTTGTTTGGAAAGAAGTAAAGAAGCGACAATGGTTGCGAGAAAATCCGCCGAAACTACACTCGCTCAATCTTCATAAAAGGCGCAGAACACAGCCACGCCCTTATGCCGACTTCGCGGCACGGCGTCGTCCGACTCGCGCCATCGCTCGCCTCCGTCCACTGTGTTCTCACCTCCGCATTCGCCGTTTCCGCGGCGCAATTCTTAAATTCAGATTAACCCCGCACGCGGTTTTTGTCAAGAAAAAGCCGCTGTTTTATTCATTGTTTTTTTACAAATTCACCGCGCCAAATTTTGGTTTGAAACACAAAACGCAGAGCGCATGTTTGCGCTCTGCGTCCGGTTCCATCAATCGATATAAACGCGTTCGATGCGCGTGTTGAGGCAGCACAATTCTTCTTCCGCGATCGTATGGATATGCTCGGCGATCTCGTCCAAATGACGGTCGCCCGCGATCAGCGTCACTTCGTCGCCGACATGGACGCGCTCATCGACGCGGATCAGGCTGATATCCATCGTCACGCCCTCGAGCGGATAGCGGCGCCCTCCGATGAACACGTCGCGGCCGATGTTGGACTTGGTAAATCCGTCGCCGTAGCCGATCGGGATCATGGCGATGCGCGCGGGAGCGTCCGTCGCCTCGCAGCATTTGGAATAACCGACGGCCTGCCCCTGCCGAAGATCCTTGATCGAAATGATCCGGCTCGTCAAATGAAACGTATCTTCCAGGCAAAGGGACGTATTTTCGATGCCGTACATGATGTTGCCCATGCGGAATGCGTTGGAATACGGCTTTTTCGGATATTCGACGAGCGCCATGCTGTTGTGCGTGCTGACGACGGGGATGCGTGAAAGATCGAATCCCTGCGTCATCTCTTCAAACGCCGCAAACTCCGCGTCGGAAATCTCGCGGTCTTCGACAAAATAATTGTGCAGATACACGCCGCGCAAAATGACGCTGCCGCGGTCGATAACGTCCATAAACGCGCGGAAACTCTCTTTGTCGCGCGGACCGTTGTAAAGGTCGCATCCGCCGTCCAGGCGCAGATGGATCCCGACGGGTTTGTCCGCGATCTGCTTTAAATACGCAAGATCGGGAACGGTAATCTCGACGTCGTTTTCGATGCACCAGTCGACAAGATCCGTCGGCGGCGGAACCAGAAGCATGATCGGTACGTCGGGGAAATCCGCGCGGATGCGCAGCGCTTCGTTCAAAAAGCTGACGGCGATATAATTCGCGCCGCCGCGAAGAATGCGCCGTACGACCTCGTTGCCCTTATGACCGTAGCAATCCGATTTGACGACGGCAACGCGCCAGCGATACTCGCCGTAGGTTTCGACGATCTTTTTAACGTTGCGTTCGATCGCGCCGAGATCGATCGTGATCAAAGTCGCTTTATCCTGCATGGGTACACTCCCCCTTCGTTTTGGCTTTAATCATAAAAGACGATGTCGCGGTTGAATTCCTTCAAACGAACGTCGAGCGCCTCGCGCACGGCGTCTTCCCAGGCAAGCGAAGGATTCTCAACTCCCATCAGCTTTTGCAGATAGAGATTAAAATCCGGATTCTGCACGAGCAGAGGCCCCAGAAGATGCGTGCCGAAGAAGTTATTCTTTCGAACGCCCTCGTTCGTTTTGTCGTCGAGGTTCATGCCGTAGCCCTTTTCGACATGAAACAGCGGCTTTGCGTCCGGGCCGTAGAACGAATGGGCGAAGCGGCTCGTGTAGCCGACGATCGTCTGCGATTCGAACAAACCGAGGAAAAGCGAGTTGGAGCGCTTGGGGATCTGCCGTTTCGTCGTAATGTCGATCAAATCGAGCGCCGGAATGACTTCATCTTTTTCCGTCGTGATCGATTTTCCGAAGATCTCGAACGCATTGCCCGTCGCGAGGATCACGCAGCCTTTGTCGATCAGTTCGGCAAGCCGCGCGCGATAGGGCACAAGCGTCTCGATCAAAATGCTCTGGCTGGATTCGGACATGGACGCAAGATAGATCATCGCAACGTCCTCGCGAACGAACGCGGGTTCGTCGCTTAACGCGGTATAGACAAAATCCGCCTGCGGCATGCAGCAAGACAAATAGCGCGCGTTGGCCTTGTCGCCGAAAAGGCAGCAGACTTCGGGATATAAAACTTCGATCTTCATTCCTTTCAAGCCTCCTTCTGTGCCTTCATGCGGAAGATATCGCCGATCTTATCGGCGACTTTGCAGGCAAGATCGTACGTCGAAGTGTCGTAAAGTACATAAATGCGCTCGACGCCGTCCGTCTTCATGGTCTCGATCGTCGAAAACTCCTCCGCGCCGCAGAGAATGCGGTCTTCGGGGATCCCTGCCATGAGCAGACGGACCTTGTAATCCATGCAGCGCGGCCCGAGCGCGACGACCTGTTTGACGTCGTCTTTTGCGAGAACTTCAAAATCGGTGTCATAGATCCAGCCGATGAATTCGCTGGAATCCTTGCGTTCGTAATAGTCGTCGATGACGAGCACGACGGTCTTGTTGCCCTTTTCTTTGGAGACAAAATCGAGCGTGCGGCAGCTGGACACGGCGCTTTGCCCCTTGGACATCGCCTTGACGACGACGGCATTGCCTGCGGGCGTCTCGCTCAGGCGCGAACTGACGACGCCCATATCCGACAGCGCCGCACAGATCTTCTCATCGGACAGACCGAACTGCGACAGAAAGGTAATGACGGAAAGCTCGTTATAGACGTTGAACAAGATCGGGTTGACGAGCGGGAACGCCGTGGTTTTGCCGTCGTGGCGAACGGTGAGCTTATGCGTCGCCTCTTCGATCGATTCGGCAAGATAATCCGCGTCGAAAGAGTGGAATCCGCACTTGGGGCAATAGGCGTTGCCGATATGATGATAGCGCAGATAGCGGAATTTCAGACGCGTATGGCATTTGGGGCAAATGCAGTGATCGGCGATGAGATTATACGGCTCGGTTACATCGCCGGGCAGCGGCCCAATGCCGAAGAACACGCGGTCGTTTTCGGGAAGAAGCTGCGATGAGCAAAGATCGTCCGCATTTAAAATGACGCGCGTTTTTTTCGGCGTATAAGAGTTAATAATACTGAAAATATACTCCGGGTGCGCGTTGCGCTTGAGCGAGTCGCGGAAGATGTTCGTCACGACGAGATAATCCGGCTCGATCGCGGGCAGGATGATGCGAGAATAGCGCTCATCAACCTCAAAGACCTGAACGTCGACGCGCACACGTCCGAAGAAGTTCATGCTGTTGGTCAAAACCGTCGCGATGCCCGTGCCGATATTGGCGCCCATAGCGTTCGTCTGCACATGCCGCCCGTCTTTTTTCAGCATGGAAGCGATCATGTTGGTGACGGTCGTCTTGCCGTTCGTGCCGGTCACGCAGACGGTCTTGTCCGCTTTTTTCGCAATGGAAAGATAGTTCGGGCAGATCTTCAGCGCGACGGCGCCGGGGAACGTGCTTGCGCTTCGATGGCAGATCTTCAGTGCAAGATTCGCCGCTTTCGCGCACCACAGCGCAAGGAAAAAACGTAATTTCTGCATCGGTAGCCTCCTTTATTCAAACATGGCGCGGACAAAAGACGCGCTGTCGAAGACCTGAAGATCGTCGACGCCCTCACCGACGCCCGCAAAGCGCACCGGCACGCCGAGTTCGGATTCGATCGCCACGACGACGCCGCCCTTGGCCGTTCCGTCGAGCTTCGTCAACACAACGCCCGTGATCTTCGCGGCTTCGTTGAAAAGACGCACCTGGTTGAGCGCGTTCTGCCCCGTCGTCGCGTCGAGAACGAGGAACGTCTCGCGGTTGGCTTCTGGCCATTCGCGGTCGATGACGCGGTTGATTTTTTCAAGCTCGTTCATCAAATTCTTTTTGTTGTGAAGGCGGCCCGCCGTGTCGATCAAAAGCACGTCCGCCCTCTTTGCCTTCGCGCTGGAGACGGCGTCGAACACGACCGCCGCGGGATCGGAGTTTTCGCTCTGCGCGACGACGGGAACGCCGCCCGCGCGCTGCGCCCAGGTCTTCAACTGATCGATCGCCGCCGCGCGGAACGTGTCCGCCGCCGCGATCATGACGTTTTTGCCGTCCGCGCGGAACTGCGCCGCAAGTTTGCCGATCGTCGTGGTCTTGCCGACGCCGTTGACGCCGATGACAAGCAGCACCGTGGGCGATTTGAGTTCAAACGGCGCATAGCCTTCCAGACGCGCGGAGATCGCATCCATCAAAAGCTCGCGCACACGCGCGGGATCGCCGATCTTCTCTTTTTTGACGCGGGCGCGCAAATCCTCGATCAGCGCCATTGCCGTCTCAGCGCCCATGTCGCTGGTGATGAGAACGGCTTCCAGATCGTCGAAGAAATCGTCGTCGATGTTCTTATAGTAGCTGATCAGATTGTCGATGTTGCTTTTGAGCGCGTCGCGCGTTTTCGTAAGTCCTTCGCGCAGGCGCTGAAACAGGCCCTTTTTCTTTTCCATGCATTATGCTCCTTCCACCGCGTCCGCCCCGGTCAACTTGACGGAGACGAGACTTGAAATGCCGCGTTCCTGCATCGCGATGCCGTACATGGCGTCGGACACTTCCATGCTTTCTTTTTTATGGGTGATGATGACGAACTGCGTCTTTTGCGAATACTCTTTCAGGAATTCGGCGTACATGCCCGTGTTGGCCTCATCGAGCGCGGCCTCGATTTCGTCGAGCACACAGAACGGCGTGGGTTTGATGTTGAGCATCGCGAATAAAAGAGCAATGGCCGTCAGCGTGCGTTCGCCGCCCGACAAAAGCGACAGCGCCTGCAGCTTCTTGCCCGGCGGCTGTGCGGCGATCTCGATGCCGGTCTCCATCAGATCGTCGGGATCGCTCAGGCGAAGTTCCGCCGTGCCGCCGTTGAAAAGCTGGGAGAAGACGATCTTGAAGTTCTCGTTGATGAGCTCAAACTGCGTCTTGAAGCGCTCTTTGATCTCCACTTCGAACTTTGCGATGACTTCTTCCAGATTCGCCTTCGCGCATGTAAGATCCTCCCGCTCCCCCGAAAGGGACTCCACGCGTTCGGACACGGTCTCGTATTGTTCGAGCGCGCCGACGTTGACGTCGCCCAGAGCGCGAATATCGGCTTTCAATTTGGAAACGCGCGTCGGCGCGCCGTTGACCTGGAAATTCTCGTCGCCGAGCGGCTGCGCGGAAGCGAACGTCAACTCGTAATCGTTCCAAATGCGGGCGTGCAGCGCTTCCAATTCCGTTTCGAGCCGCGTTTTCTGGATCTGCGCCTTATGCAGCCGCTGCGTTAAGCTTTCGCCCTGCGCTTCCATCTCCGCGCGCTTTTGCGACAGTGTTTCGGTCTGCGCGTTCGTTTCGCGCCGCGCCGCATCGGCTGCGTCGAGTGCGCTTCTCGTGTCGGAAAGCGTCGATGTGATGTCTGCCAGCGCCTGCTGTTTTTGATGTAAGAGTTCTTCGTCGCGACGTGCATTCTGCTGCGCGTCCAGGATCTGCGCGCCGGAGGTTTCCTGCTCTTTTTGAATGCGGGATAGTTCCTCGCCCAAAAGACGCCGCCGCTGCGCGATGCTCTCTTTTTCCGCCTTGTCGGAAGAAAGCGCGATGCGAAGCGCGGAGATCGTCTCGCGCAGTGTATCGTGTTCGCCGCGCGCCGCGTAAAGCGCCTGCTGCATCGCAGAAATATCCTCGTCCGTCTCGCTCGAGGCGGTCTGCTCGTCGCGCGAGGTGTCCGCGATTTTGGAAAGTTCGCTTTCCACGTCGGACAGGCTCTCCATCAAAGCCTGCATTTCCTCCTGCATGCGCTGATGTTCGCCACGGCGATCGGCCTCGTTGTCCGACAAAATATGGACACGCTCTTCGTGCTGGCCGAGCGTGACGCGAAGCGCGCCGAGCGCCTCTTCGACCCGCTTCAGCTTTTCCGAAGCCTGCTGCGCCTCTTTTGCGATCTGCGCGACTTCCTGCGTGCGTTCGTCGATCTGGCGCTGCATTGACGCACAGCGGGACTGTTCGTCCTCGATCTGACGGTCGCGCGAAAGGATGCTCGTCGAACGCGATTGCAGCGAGCCGCCCGTCATGGAGCCGCCGCTGTTCAATACATCGCCCGCAAGCGTTACGATGCGGAACGAATAGCGGTTTTCCCGCGCGATGCGAATGCCGGCGTCGAGATCTTCGGCGATCACGACGCGCCCCAGAAGATTCTCGATCGCGGGGCGGTATTTTTCGTCAAACGTCAAAAGCTCGCTTGCCGCGCCGAAGCCGCCGCGGGAATTGGCGCTCGCCGCCTCGCGGGCGTTCAGACTGCGGCTTTGAATGCCGCTCAAGGGAAGGAACGTTGCACGTCCGTACTGATGCGCGCGCAGATGTTCGATCAATCGCTTGGCGCTCGCCTCGTCGGGCGTGATAATGTTTTGCAGCGCCGCGCCGAGCGCGACCTCGACGGCCTTTTCGTATTTTTGCGGAACGTTGATGACTTCCGCCACGACGCCGCAGACGCAGGACGAAAGTCGGGAATCCGAATCCGCGTCGCGCAGAAGATTGCGTACGGCGGAATAGAATCCCTCGTAATCCCGTTTCATCTGTTCTAGCATTTTAAGCCGCGCGCGGCTTTGCGCGACCGCGTCGTTCAAACGGTGCATTTCGTCGCGTCCGGCACGCTCTTCGCGCGTCAATTCCGCGAGTTTTGTCAAAAGCGCGTTTCTTTGCGACTCGTTTCTCGTCTGTTCGTCGCGCGCTTCGTTCGCCGCCTGTTTTTCGCGCGTCAGATCGCCGCTGACGGTGTCCAGAAGATTCTTCGTGCGGTCCAGCTCCGCCGCGCAACTTTGCTTTCGCTGCCGAATGCTCTGCTGCATGGTTTCCAGCTGGCTTCTGCGGCTTTTTAAGTCAGACATGCGATTGAGTCGCACGATGACCTGCGCCTTGGCGTGTTCCAGTGCCGCTTCTCGTTCTTCCAGCGCTTTTTGCTGTGCGTCGTAATCGCGTTGCAGCGCTGCCAGCTCCGCGTCGCGCCGCTGTAGCGAATGATCGTTGTCGCTTTGCGCGTTTTCCAGCGCTTCGATCTGCGATTTGATCTGCGCCGCGCGGTTCTTTTTCGCCTCGCCGTCGGCATTCAAACGGTCTTTTTCGCGCGCGGACGAGGCGATGCGTTCACGCAAAAGCTTGATCTCTCCGCGGCAGGACTGTTCCTGCGCGGCGGCTTCGACCATGGTCTCCCGAAGATGCACGGCGTTTTCTTCCTGCATGCGGACTTTTTCAAACAGTGCTTCTTCTTCCCGGCGAAGCATGGTTTTTTCCCGTTCGTTGGAAGCCAATTCTTCTTCCAGTTGGACCGCCAGCGCCTGCTGTTCCTGCACGCGCTGCTGATTGCGCACGGCCTGAACCAAAAACAGGTTGACCTCTTCATAACGCAGATCGTCCCGAAGCTTTAAATAGCGTTTCGCCGTCTCACTTTGTTCTTTGAGCGGTTCCACCTGCGCGCGCAGCTCTTCGAGAATGTCGTCGATGCGGACGAGATTGTCCTGTGTGCGCGCAAGGCTGCGAAGCGCTTCGGCGCGATCCGCCTTGTATTTTGCGACGCCGCTTGCCTCTTCAAACACGGCGCGTCGGTCCTCCGCCTTATTGGACAGGATTTCGTCGATGCGGCCCTGTCCGATAATGGAATAGCCCTCTTTGCCAATGCCGGTATCGCGGAACAAATCGATCACGTCGCGCAAACGGCAGCCGTTTTTATTGATATAGTATTCGCTTTTGCCGTCGCGATACATGCGGCGCGTAACGGCGACTTCGGTATAATCGATTCCGAGCGCGTGATCTTCGTTGTCAAAGACGAGCGAGACTTCGCAGTAAGACTGCGGCTTTCGTCTCTGCGTTCCGTTGAAGATGACGTCCTCCATTTTGACGCCGCGAAGCTGTTTTGCGCTCTGTTCGCCGAGCACCCAGCGGATCGCGTCGGCAACGTTGCTTTTGCCGCTGCCGTTCGGGCCGACGATCGCCGTGATGCCCGATTCAAAGCGAATGACAATCCGATCGGGAAAGGATTTGAATCCTTGCAGTTCCAAACGTTTTAAATGCAATTATTCGGCTCCTTTCTCGTCTTTCTTATTCTTAAGACTTTCAAGTTTGGAAAGTGCGTCGAGCGCCGCGCTGCGCTCCGCGTGTTTTTTGCTCGTCCCTTCGCCCTGTCCGATCACGCGGTCGCCCAAAAGCGCCTGCGCGACGAAATGCTTGGCATGATCGGGCCCGCTTTGCCCAACGATCGCATAATGCACGTCGCCCGCGTCCTGACAGGCAAGCTGAAGCGTCGTTTTGGCGTCGAGCCGCTTTTCCGGACGGATCGCGCGATCGCAGCCCGGCAAAAGCAGCCGCTCGATCAGCGTTTTGGCAGCCTTTTCCCCGCCGTCCAGATAAACGGCGCCAATGATCGCCTCCATGGCATCGGCCAGGATCGAGTCGCGATCCGCACCGCCGGTGACAATCTCGCCGTTGCCCAAAAGAAGGCACGGGCCGACATGAAGCGCACGGGCGTAGACGGCGAGCGCCTGTTCGCAGACAAGCGCGGCGCGCGCCTGGGAAAGCATGCTCTCGTTCGCCTGCGGAAACCTAGCGTATAAAAGCGTGCTGGAATAAAGCTGCAAAACGGCGTCGCCCAAAAACTCAAGCCGCTGATTGTGCGACGATTCGTCCATCGTGCGGTGCGGATAGGAACAATGCGTCAGCGCAAGGCGCAAAAGCGCCTCGTCGCGGAACGTATATTGCAGGTTTTCCTGCAGCCGCTGCAAATTCATCATAGATTCATATTCTCTCTTCCTAAAACAGGCAAAACGAGCGACGGACCGGCCCGCGCGGCACAAAAAGCGCCTTTGAAAACCGTTTCAAGGCAAGCGCCCGTGATGCGGAACAGTCCGTCGATCGTCGTATTGTGTTTTATTCGTTACGCTTTCGTCTGCTCTTCGATGTATTTGACGATGTCGCCGACGCTCTTGAGCTGCTCCATATTTTCCTCTTCGCCCTCGACGATGCTGATGTCGAATGCCTCTTCCAGATTGAAGATCAGCTCGACGATGTCAAGCGAGTCGGCCTTGAGATCGTCGATCAAAAGCGCGTCCATCGTGACCTTTTCGGGGTCGCAGCCAAGCTGCGCAACGATCGCACTGCGGACTTTTTCGAATACCATGACAAAGTACCTCCGTATAAAAGATGATAGCTTTATGATTCGGCGCAGGCGGGATCGGCGGATTTCTCGATCTGCCCGCGCAGCGTCTCAACCAGGTTTCCGTCGACGAAACGGATCGCCTGACCGATAGCGGATTCAATGGCGCGCGCGTTGGACGAACCGTGCGCTTTGACGACGCAACCGTTCAAGCCAAGAAGCGGCGCGCCGCCGTATTCGGCGTAATCAAACGATTTTTTAAAGCTGCGAAAGCCGCTCTTCAGTCCGAGGCAGCACAGCTTGCGGAAGGTATTGGCCGTAAGTTCGCGCTTCAAAAGCTCGGTCATGGCCGTCGCCGCGCCTTCCATCATTTTGAGCATCACGTTGCCGACAAAAGCGTCACAGACGACGACATCCGCCTCGCCGTGCGGCACTTCGCGCGCCTCGACGTTGCCGATGAAATTGATCGGCATCTCTTTCATTCGCGGATAGACGGTCTTCGTCAGTTCGTTGCCCTTTTCGGACTCCGCGCCGATGTTGACAAGCCCCACGCGCGGATTTTTGCGTCCTTCGACCGTCCGCATATACACGTCGCCCATCAATGCGAACTGCAAAAGATGCTCGGGCTTTGCGTCAACGTTCGCGCCGCAGTCGATCATCAAAACCGACTGTTTCGTCGTCGGCATGAGCGACGCGAGCGCGGGACGAAGCACACCTTTGATTGTCTTGATCACCAAAGTTGAGGCGACAAGCACCGCGCCCGTGCTTCCTGCGGAAATAAACGCGTCAGCCTCACCGTCGCGAACCATTTTCGCGGCAACGACGATACTGGAATCCCGCTTTTTGCGAACCGCCATGACCGGCGTTTCGTCGTTGGTGATGACCTGCGGCGCGTCGACGACCAAAAGCCGATCGGCGTCGAACCGCTTTTCGGACAGCTTTTCCCGAAGCAGGGCTTCCGGGCCGGTCAGCGAGATCACAAGGTCTTTTTTCTTTTCCAGCGCCGCGATGGCGCCATCGATATTGACGTCGGGCGCGTTGTCGCCGCCCATCGCATCCAGCACGATATGCATGACGTTACTCCTTTTCGTGCAGCGTGTTTTATTTGATCATTTTCCGAAGCGATTCGCGGTTGCGATTCAAAAGCTCGACATGACTCGAGAGGATATTGTCCATGCTGGCAAGAAGTTCCTCTGCGTAGTCGTTGGCAGCACGGCGAATTTTGGAGGAATGCTCCTGCGCATGCGTCACGATCGCGCGCGCCTCGGCGTTGGCCTGACGCACGATCTCATGTTCGCTCAAAAGTTGACAGGCCTGCTTCTGTGCCTCGGAGACGAGCTGTTCGGCCTCGCGATTGGCTTCGGTGATGATTTCCTCGCGTTCGCGCTTGATCTGCTGCGCTTGCGTGATATCTTCGGGCAGCGCGGTCTTGATCTGCTCGACGGTCTCGATCATTTTTTCGCGGTCGACCATCGCCTTGCCGCCGGAAAGCGGTACCTGTGCGGCGCGATTCAATTCGTCAATCAGAAGATCCAGCAACGTCAGAACATCCATTTTGCATCCTCTTTTCCGTGATCTGCATCCTTAAATGATTTATCTTCTTCACTCGACCTGTGCATTTTTATTTCGCATCAAGAAGCGGAAGGAGCTTTTCGGGAACGAAGCAAGAGACGTCGCCGCCGTAAGACAGGATCTCGCGTACGACGCTCGAGGAAATGTGCGAAAATTCGCTGCGGCACGGCAGGAAGATCGTCTCCGTACCGCCGAGTTTTTGATTTACGGCGGCCATAAAGGATTCGTTTTCCATGTCCGACATGCTGCGAACGCCGCGAACGACGGTACACGCATCCAATTTCTTATAAAGATCAACGAGCAGCCCGCCGCTTTGCACGACGCGGATATTGTCGGAAGACTCAAAGATTGTTTGAAGCATCGCGACGCGTTCTTCGACGCCGAAGCAATGCCGCCCGTTTTTTTGCGCGTTTTCCATTACGGCGATCACAAGGTGATCGCACAGTTTCGACGCGCGCAATGCAATATCGACATGGCCGAGCGTCGGCGGATCGAAAGATCCGGGATAAAGAAACGTCCGCATACGATCCCCCTTTTACTCGTTCGCGTATTCGAGAACGACGACCTGCGCCATGCCGTAGGTTCGCTGTTTTAAAACGCGGTATTCCTTCGGCGCTTGAAGCGACGCGGTCTTTCGAATCTCGCAAACGACGCGCGCGCCTTTTTGCAGCAGCTTGTTTTCGGCAAGCGACGAAAGCGCCGTGTCCATAAAGCCGCCCTCGTAAGGCGGATCGAGGAACACGAGATCAAACGCCTCGCCGCGCATTTGCAAAAGCGCGCGGTCAAACGGCAGATTGAAGATGCGGCAGGATTCCGAAAGCCCGAGCCGACATGCGTTTTTTTCCACGACCTTCGCCGCCGTGCGGTCGCAGTCGCAGAAAACGGCACGCGTCATGCCGCGCGAAAGCGCCTCCAGGCCGAGCGCGCCGCTTCCGGCAAAAAGATCGAGCACGCATCCGCCGTCAAAATAAGCGCCGAGCATGGAAAATACGGCCTCGCGCACGCGGTCGTGCGTCGGTCTCGTTCCCTCGCCGGGCGGTGCTTCGATCCGTCTGCCGCCGACGCTCCCCGCAATGATGCGCATGTCTGTCACCTGCCTTAAACTCTTTGGGCGCAATCAGTATACCATAACGCCCGCCGCTTCACAATAACCGCGCTTGTTCGCCGTTTTTCTCTCGCAAATCGCCCGCCGCGGCGACGAATTGCAAAGAAAAGTCGTGCGCAAGCGTCGGAAGGTCCTCGCGAATTCGCCACGGAAAACAGACACCGATCAGCAGCGCATCCGCTCGGAGCTTCGGCAAAAATCGGTCGTAAAACCCGCAGCCGCGTCCCAGACGCCTGCCGTCCGCACTCAAAGCGACCGCAGGGATCAGTGCGGCGTCGATCTCGGCCGGATCGATCGGATCGTCCTGTTTGGGAGACAGAATCTTCATCGCGTCGCGGACGAGTTCGCCGTCTTTTTGATAAAGGCGAAGGGTCATTCGTTCCCGATCGATACAGTACGGCAGAACGACACGGCCGCCGTTTTCGAACACCACATCGAATACCGGGAGAATGTCTACTTCGTCGCGCAGCGGCATGAAACACAAAATCGTCCCCGCCGGGTCGATCCGCGACAGGATCGCGCGGCAAATCGCCTTTGACGCTTCCCGCCGCTCCCGTTCGCCGTGCAGGACATCTGCCGCGAAGGCTTCGGCGCGCGTTCGTTTTTTATCACACATAAATTCTCGGCACGCGCTTGCCGATGGCGCAGAGGACTTCGTAGCCGATCGTCTCCTGCCAGGCGGCCATTTCGTTGGCGCTGATCTGTTCCTTTCCCTGCTGCCCCAAAAGGACGACCTCGTCGCGGATGGCGACGTTCGGGATGCCGGTCAAATCGATCATCGTCTGATCCATGCAGACACGGCCGATGACCGGCGCGCGCTTGCCGTGAACCAGGACATAGCCCGTGTTGCCGATGGCTCTTCGATACCCGTCCGCATAGCCGACGGGTATCGTTCCCACAAGCGTATCGCCGCTCGTGCGGTACGTCACGCCGTAGCTTACGCCCTCGTCGGGACCGATCCACTTCAAATTGACGATCTGCGTCGTCCAGCGCATCGCAGGCTGAAGGAATCCGACGTCGCCGGGGCCGGGATCGTACCCGTAGAGCGCATAGCCCGGGCGCACCATATCGTAATGATACTGCGGCCAATGCAGCGTCACGGCGCTGTTGCCCGCATGGATAACCGGCGAAAAGCCCATCGCGCGGATGATCGACAGCGCGTGTTCAAATCTCGCGACCTGCATTTGGAAATACTCATTGTCGCCTTCGTCCGCCGTGGCAAAATGCGTAAACACGCCCTCGAAAAACAACTCGGGCGCTTCGCGGAAGACGCTCAACAGCCCCGTCAGCGCGGCATCTTCGCGCACGCCGAGGCGCGCCATGCCGGTGTCGATCTTCAAATGGACGCGCGCGCGCTTTTTCTTTGCGGCGGGACAGCGGCGAATCTCCTCCAGCTGGCCGGAATACCAGACGGTAAAGGAAATGTCGTTCATGATCAGCGTCTCGAGATCCGCCTCGTTCGACGCGCCGAGCACGAGAATCGGAAGCTTTACGCCGTTTTGGCGAAGCTCCAACGCTTCGTCGACCGTTGCGACGGCGAATGCGTCCGCGCCCGCGCTGATCAAGCTGCGCGCAACGGGAAGCGCGCCGTGACCGTAGGCGTCAGCCTTGATCACGGCCATGATATGTTTATCCGGACCGACAAGCGTACGAATCTGCTGAAGATTCCGGCCGACGATCTTGGGATTGATGTAAGCGAATGTCTGTCGCATGATAAATGCTCCCTTTCCACGCTAAAACGCGATCCGCGCGAAATCGATGCGGCGCAAACGAAAGTCCGCACCGCAAATATTATAGTACAAATCTCGCGCGCATGCAAAAGCATTTCCCGCCGTTCGGCCGCGCCGTCGCACATACTTAACGCAAATGATACAAAAAAAGGACGCACCGATGTACGTCCTTTGGGAAACTCATTTTAAAACAGGCATTATTCCTCCCATTGAAATCGATCCGTCAATATCCGCGTACCATCCGCCGAGACGACCAGAACGCCTTCGCCGATCTGCGCCGTTTTTTTCGTCTGTTCGTCCGTCAGGACCGTGCACACGCCGGCGCAGATGCTCGTCGTGAACGGGATGTGCCCCGCCATGATCGCAAGATCGCCCAACGTACCGCGAAGGGAGACGTTGACGACGTCGCCGTCAAACGCTTTGCCCTGCGGCGTCGCGACCGTCAGATGAAACGCGGTCATTGCTGCGCTCCTTTGGCCTTTTCGACGGCTTCGTCGATCGTGCCGACGAACAGGAAAGCCGACTCGGGAAGATCGTCATGCTTGCCTTCCAAAATCTCGCGGAAGCCGCGGACCGTCTCGGAAAGCGGCACATACGTGCCGGGAATGCCGGTGAACTTCTCGGAAACGTGGAACGGCTGCGACAGGAAGCGCTGAATCTTTCTCGCACGCTGCACGAGCAGTTTATCCTCGTCGGAAAGCTCGTCCATACCCATGATGGCGATGATGTCCATCAGTTCGTTATAACGCTGAAGCACGCGCTGCACCTCGCGGGCAACGTCGTAATGCTCCTGCCCCAAGACCTCGGGCGAGAGAATGCGGCTCGTGGATTCCAGCGGATCGACCGCGGGATAAATGCCCTGAGACGCGATATTTCGCGACAGAACCGTCGTCGCGTCAAGATGCGCGAACGTCGTCGCGGGTGCGGGGTCGGTCAGGTCGTCCGCGGGAACATAGACCGCCTGAACGGAAGTGATCGAGCCCTTCTTCGTGGACGTGATACGCTCCTGCAAAGCGCCCATTTCCGTGGCAAGCGTGGGCTGATAGCCGACGGCGGAAGGCATACGGCCAAGCAGCGCCGAGACCTCGCTGCCCGCCTGCGTGAAGCGGAAGATGTTGTCGATGAACAAAAGCACGTCCTGTCCTTCGTGATCGCGGAAATACTCCGCGACCGTAAGTCCCGACAGCGCCACGCGCATACGCGCGCCCGGCGGTTCGTTCATCTGCCCGTAGACGAGCGCCGTATTGTTCAAAACGCCCGACTGTTTCATTTCGTTGTAAAGATCGTTGCCCTCGCGCGTGCGCTCGCCGACGCCCGTGAAAACGGACAGGCCGCCGTGCTGCTTGGCGACGTTGTTGATGAGTTCCATGATCAGAAC
>CAKTSO010000025.1 GCA_934613185.1 uncultured Clostridia bacterium
TTTCAATTTTTGTATTCCGCTGCAAGATCGCATAAAACGCAGAAGCACATCGTCGAGTTCATTCTAACAACATCCTTACGTCTTGTCAATTTAAAATCCAAAAAGCTCCGAAAGGGCAAAAATATATCGGAGAAGCAGGCATGGTTTTGAATTTTCGTCCGAAGACGCGGCATGCTTCGCCGAAAACGAGGCTGGTCGTCTTGCCGCCGAAGGTTTCGCGCTTCACAGCCACTCAAAATCCACATTTTTCATGATTTGCCGCAAACAAAAAGCAGCCGTTTTCGGCTGCTTTATCAGTCAACTTTTTACTCCCCTCCGCCTTCGACCGGCGTGGGATCGGGCGCGGGCGCGGGAGCCGGTGCGGGCTGCGCGCCGCCGACGGTGATCTCCGCGCGGCGCGTGGGGTAGGCGTCGACGTGATCGACGACGCGTTTGATCTCGTTGCCGTCTTTGTCGAGCCAGAGCTTGTAGACGCGCACGTCGTAGCCGTTGAGCGCCGAGACGACCGTTTCGCGATAGCCGACGGGCTTGGAACGGTCGACCGTGACCTTTGCCTCGCCGGGATAGCGCGTGCCGAGCATTTCGGACTCCATCTCGATGGAAATGCCGTCTTCGAGCGGCTTGCCGTAGATCATGAACGTCACGCTCGTGTCCGTATACGAACCGAAAATGTAGATCGGATGGTCGCTCGTGTTGCGGAACGCCATGTCGTAGTATCCGTAGGCGATCGTCGCGTCCTGTCCTTTGGGCACATAGGTGGAGGCGATGGCGTGCGGCGCGCGCCGGGTGATCTCCATATCGCAGCGCACGGCGGCGTTGTAAAGCGTGGTCGCGGCCTGGCAGACGCCGCCGCCGCGGCCCGTCGCGCTGCGTCCGCCGATGATGACGCCCGCCTCGCGATAGCCGTTCTCTGCCAAAGAGGTGTTGCCGACGACGCCGTTGAACGAAAACTCTTCGCCGGGCTGAATGACCGTGCCGTTGATGGCGTCGGTTGCGCGATGAATATTATACACACGGGAGGAGACGTAGGCGTACTGCGTCGTGAACGTGCGCATGAGCTGCACGTTTTCCTGCAGGGATGCGAGCGTTTCCTTCGGCTGCGTTTCGGCGACGGAAAGCTCGATCGGCGCGAAATCGGTCTCGTTCGCCGTCACGATCGCGTCGACGAGCGCGCTTTGGTCGAGCTTGCGGCCGACGCGCTCCTCCTGCATCAAAAACAGATTGTTGACACCGTCGTTTTCGGGGTTGACCTCGATCGAAGGCTCCTGCACCTCGCAGTCGATCTGCGCCGCAAGCTCCGTCGCGTATTCCGTCGCCGCGTCCTCGGAGATCTCGCACGGCACGGCAAAATCCCGCCCCGCGCCGAGCGCGAGATAGACGTCGTGCAGCTTTTCCCGCCGCGAACCCGTGCGCCCGAAATTCCAGGCCTCGTCGAGCGCGGCCGCGGTGTCATACTTCGGCTCAAAGCGCGATATCTTTTCCCGATAGGTCGTTTTCCCGTCGCGGAAGACGATCTTGCGGTTGAAGCGATCCGACGAGAACGCCTCGTCCAGCGCGGCCTTCGCCTCATCGCGCGTCATGTCGGAAAGATCCGTGCCGCCGACGCTCACGCGATAGAGCGTGTCCTGCGACAAAAGCTTGCTTTCCCGAACAAAGCGCGCCGCGAGCGACCCCGCGCCGAACGCGAAGCAAAGCGCCATTGCGCCGAGAAAGACGTATTTTGCCGCGCGACCCGCTTTCTTCGGCGCGGCGGGAACGGCGGCCGGTTCTTCTTTTTCGTTTTCTTTTTCTTCTTCGCCAAGCGGTTCCGCCGCGTCCTCCTGCGGCGGTTCGGACGGAGCTTCCGCCGTTTCGTCGACGGTCTCGACCGCCTGCGCCGCGTCCTGTTCGGGTTCGCCGTCCGCGGGCGCGTCCGTTTCGTTTATTTTGTTTGCTTCGGGAAGCTCGGTCAGCGTGCCGTCGAGCGCGGCAAGCACATCTTCGGCGTCGTCGGGCGCGCCGGGAGCGTCGTCCGACAGGCTGTCCACAAGGCTCCTGCTGATCTGCTCTTCGAGCGCGTCGCCCTCGGGGGTGGCCGGGATCAAATTGGGATCATCCATGAGAATAACTCCTGTGTCTGGAAGAATGTCATCGGAATACTACTTATCTTAATGGATACAAACGCGCGTGTAAATGCGCGCGGCGCGTTGTGACGCAAAGTTCATACTTCTGTAAAAAACGAAAAGCCCTTTGCACAAAGCGGACAATGGGGTATAATAAAGCTGTATCCATGTCACAAGACATACGCGGCGCAGCCGCAAAAATACAACACACTCTTTTATTTTAAGGAGGACAAAGCCATGATTCAGATCATCGCCGGCAAAAAAGGTTCGGGCAAGACCAAGAGACTGATCGCGCAGACCAACGAGGCGGTCAACGTCAAGCACGGCAGCATCCTGTTCATCGACGACGACAAGGATTATCTCTACGACGTCCGTCATCAGGTCCGCTTCGTCGACGCCAGCGAATACGGCATCAACGATCCCGACATGTTCTACGGCTTCATCTGCGGCATCGCGGCGCAGGATTTCGACCTCGACACGATTTTCGTCGACGCGTTCCTTCGCATCGTCAACGCCAAGATGGAGGATCTGGAAGACTTCTTCAAGAGCCTCGAGAAGATCCTCGAGGTGCATAAGATCGACATGGTCCTGAGCGTTTCCGCCGATCCCGCCACGCTCCCGGACTACGCGAAAGCCTGGGTTCAGGAGGCGTAAGGAATGCGGTATTGCAGTACCCGGGACGCCGCATTGCAAAAAAGCGCGCATGAAGTGATCCTGGAGGGCATCGCGCCCGACGGCGGCCTTTATGTGCCCTGCGAAATTCCGAAGATCGACGTCAAATCGCTTCTGCCGCTTTCCTATGCCGAACGTGCGAAGCGCATTTTCGCCGCGTTTTTGGATGATTATTCGGACGAGGAGCTGGAAGGCGTCGTGCGCGGGGCGTATGCGCCCGGCCGTTTCGACGAAGAAGGCGTCTGCCCGATGGCGCAGCTGCACGACGGTCTGTTCGTCATGGAGCTTTTCCATGGCCCGACGCTCGCCTTTAAGGACGTCGCGCTTCAGGCCATGCCGCGCCTTCTGCCCCTCGCGGCGCAAAAAAGCGGCAGCAAAAACGAGATTTTGATCCTCGTGGCCACCAGCGGCGACACCGGAAAGGCCGCGCTGGAGGGCTTCTGCGACGTCCCCGGTACGCGCATTGTCGTGTTCTATCCCAAAGACGGCGTCAGCCGCGCGCAGTTTTTGCAAATGGCGACGCAGAATGGGGAAAACACCCACGTCGTGGCCGTCGAGGGCAACTTCGACGACTGCCAGCGCGGAGTGAAACAGCTGTTTACCGACGCGGCGTTCGAAAAAGAAATGACGGATCAAGGCGAGACGCTCTCTTCCGCCAACTCGATCAACTGGGCGCGCCTGATGCCCCAGATCGGGTATTATTTCTCGACATACGTCGATCTTGTGAACGAAGAGAAGATCGCGATGGGCGATCCCGTCAATTTCGTCGTGCCGACCGGCAACTTCGGCGACATTCTGGCGGGCGAGTTCGCGCGGCTCATGGGCCTTCCCGTCGGAAAGCTCGTCTGCGCGTCCAACAGCAATGACGTGCTCGTCGATTTCTTCAAAAAAGGCGAATACGACAGCCGCCGCCCGTTTTATAAGACCGTCTCTCCGTCGATGGATATCCTCGTCTCCAGCAATCTGGAGCGCCTTTTGTTCCTTCGCACGCGCGACGACGCGTTCGTCCGCGACGCCATGGAGCGCCTGACCTCCGGCGGCGCGTACGACTGCCGCGATTTGATGCGGGTCATCGGCGACGGCTTCTACAGCGGTCGCTGCGGCGAGAAAGAGACGCTCGCGGAAATTCGTCATATCTTTGACGAATACGGCTACTGCATCGATCCGCATACCGCGGTCGCGATGCATGTGTGCGAGGAATATCAGAAAGAAAGCGGCGACAACGCGGTCACCGTCGTTTTGTCCACGGCAAGCCCGTTCAAGTTCACCGACGCCGTGCTGCGCGCGCTCGGAAAAGAGCCTGCGGGCGACATGTTTGCGCAGGCAAAACAGCTGGCCGAGATCGCCAAACTGCCCGTTCCCGCACCGATCACGGCGCTTGAAAACGCCCCGATCCGCCACGAGCGCACCTGCGCGGCGGACAAAATGGGGGGCGCCGTGCGCGAGATCCTCGGCAAATAAGGAGTAAAACAAATTATATGGAAACCCAAACCGAACGCAAGCCGGTCGTGTTTTCCGCCGTGCAGCCCTCGGGCCTGCCGACGATCGGCAATTATATCGGCGCGCTGAAAAACTGGGTCACGATGCAGGAGGAATTCGACTGCATCTACGCCGTGGCCGATCTGCACGCCATCACCGTCCGCCAGGAGCCCGCGCGTCTGCGCGCCAATTCCATGCAGATGCTGGCGCTTCTTCTGGCCTGCGGCGTCGATCCGCAAAAAAGCGTGCTGTTCATGCAGTCCCACGTCTCGGCGCACTGCGAGCTTGCGTGGCTGCTCAACTGCATCACCTATCTTGGCGAGTTGTCCCGTATGACGCAGTTTAAGGACAAGAGCCAGAAACACAGCACGAACATCAACGCCGGCCTTCTGGACTATCCCGTTTTGATGGCGGCGGATATCCTGCTCTATCAGGCGGAGTTCGTCCCCGTCGGTCAGGATCAAAAACAGCATCTTGAGCTGTCGCGCAATCTGGCCGAACGCTTCAACAACGCCTATTCGCCGACGTTCACCGTTCCCGAGGGGTATATCCCCAAATCCGGCGGACGCATCATGAGCCTTCAGGACCCGACGCATAAAATGTCCAAGTCCGACGAGGCGAACGCTTACATCGGCGTCCTCGACACGCCCGACGAGATCGCGCGCAAGATCAAGCGCGCCGTCACGGACTCCGTCGGCGTCGTCAATTATTCGCCCGATCAGCCCGGCGTGTCCAATCTTCTGGACATCTATGCCGCGTTCTCGTCCTGCACGCCCGAAGAGGCGGCGGCGCATTTCGAGGGCAAGGGCTACGGCGATTTGAAGAGCGAGCTGACCGACCGCCTGGTCGAGGTTCTCTCGCCCATTCGCGAAAACTGCGTCCGCTATATGGCCGACAAGGCGTATTTGCAGGAAGTGATGAAGCAGGGCGAGGAAAAAGCCGCCCGCATTGCAAACCGTACGCTGTCCAAAGTCCGCCGCAAGATGGGATTTGTGTAAGGTCATGCAGCATAACGACTCCCGCGTCCTTGTGCGCGAGGCACGTCTGCGCGACGTGTCGTCGATCATGCGCATCTTAAACGACGATATTTTGAACGGCGAAAACACGCTCGACACCCGTGTCTGGACGAAGACACAGGGCGTGATGTGGTTCATGCGGCACGATTCGGAGACCTATCCGATCTACGTCGCGGAATCGGACGGCAAAGTCATCGGCTATGCCGCCGTCAATCCCTATCGCAGCGCCCTGGGTTTCGAACGCATCGCGGAAAACTCGATTTACGTCGACGCGACGTTCCGCCGCCGCGGCGTGGCGACGCAGCTGGTCTCCCGCGTCCTCGACGAGGCAAGAAAGCGCGGCTACCGCATCATGATGGCCACCGTCATCAGCACGAACACCCCTTCCCTTCGCCTGCACGAAAGCCTCGGCTACGAGCGCATGAGCACCCTCGTCCGCGGCGGCCAGCGCGGCGGCAAGCCGATCGACCTCGTTTTGATGAAACGTGTCCTGCAATGAGACGAAAAAACGAATTTGCAAACGTCCCGCATGAACATCTTTGTTTGTGCGGGACGTTTTTTTGTGTGAACTTGCAATGCGAAGAGATCGGCTGTTTGTGTCGAATAAAATTGAATTTTACCAAACTATTTGAAAAATAGAAATGCGGATTGACTTTTATCATGGCGAATCTATAATGAAAACAGAATCGATCGAAAAAAGCAGTTTTTGCTTTTTAAAACGTCATTTTTGACGATGGTGTCGGACGATAAATGGGACGAAGGGAATGTACGATGTCGAATACATGTGCCGGAAATGATTGGAAGGATCACACGGAATTACTTGCGTTTGTCGCAAAAACGGATTCGGAAAGTGAAAATCTCTGGCTGCCGCTGGTGTTCCATTTGCGGGACACCGCGGCCGTGATGGAATATTTGACACAAAATTGGCTGCCGCGGCGATATTGTGATTGTTTGGATTTGAATCGGGAGGATTTCTTGACGCTGACAAAAGCGGCGGCGCTTTTTCACGACGTCGGAAAAAGCACAAAAATTTTTCAGGAGAAGATCACAAAACAGCGGCCGGAACTTCGGGAACGGCTTCGGTGTATGGGATTGGGCGCGGAATTTTCTTTGACGGAACAGCCGACGGAATCGCTCCCGCATGCTGCGGCGGGCGCGGAGCTTCTTCGTTGGCGATTAGAGCAAGAAGGCGTCACGGAAGATGCGGCGCAAGACAGTGCGCTGGCGGCGATCGTCGGCGCGCATCACGGAAAGACGGAATGCAGCGCGACGGACTCTTTTTTGAAGGAGTCGCCGAAAGCATTCGGATGGACGGGAAAGGGCGACCCGAACACGCCGTGGGGCGCGGTGCAGGAAGCGCTGATCCGCCGGGCGGAAGAACAAACGGGTGTTTCTTCGTTGATACAGCTGCCGACCTGTTCGATGGCGGCGCAGATGGCGCTGACGGGGCTTGTCATCATGGCGGACTGGATCGCCAGCAACACGGCGTATTTTCCGCTGATCCCGATCGAAGAAATGCCGGATTCTTATGATGAAACCCGCGCAAAGTGTGCATTTCAAAAATTGTGCCTGCCCGGGCCGTGGATCATTTCGGACGATTGGAAAGCGGAAGATTATTTCAAACGACGCTTTACGTTCGAAGCGAATGTCGTGCAGAAAACGATGGAGCGGGTCGCGGCGCAGACGGAAACGCCGGGCGTGATGATTCTGGAAGCGCCCATGGGACACGGCAAGACGGAGGCGGCGCTGTCCGCGGCGGAGATTTTGATGAATCGGTTTGGACTCGGCGGCGCGGCGTTCTTTTTGCCGTCGCAGGCAACGTCCAATGCCATGTTTGCGCGCATGACGCAGTGGGCGCAGCATCAGCCGGACGCCGTTCGCGTCGCGGTGGAGCTGATCCACGGACAGGCGGCGTTCAATGCGGAGTTTGCGGCGCTGGACGCGGGAAGCGTTCGGGTGGCGCAGGATGAGCCTGTCGCGGAGTCTTTGACGGTGCATTCTTTCTTCCGCGGCCGTAAGACCGGCCTTTTGGCCAATCTGGTGGTCGGCACGGTGGATCAGCTTTTGATGGCGGCGCTGCAGCAAAAGCATGTGATGCTGCGTCAGCTGGGTCTGACGGGAAAAGTCGTGATCATCGACGAATGTCACGCCTACGACGCGTATATGAACGTCTATCTGGATCGCGTTTTGAACTGGCTCGGCGCGTACCGCGTCCCGGTGATCCTTTTGTCCGCGACGCTGCCCGGCAAACGCAGGGCGCAGCTTTTGCGCGCTTACCTGGGCGAACGCAGAAGCGGCGGGAAAGAGGCGGAGACCGCGCAGGAGTATCCGCTTTTGAGCCGGACGCAGGGCGATGAGATTTTTATGGAGGCGATTCCGGCGCAGGGGCAAAGCCGCTGCGTGGCGATCCGAAAAACGGAGGAAGAATCGGCTTTGGCCGAGGCGGGGCGCATTCTGGAGCAGGGCTGCGTCGGGGTGATCGTCAACACGGTGAAACGGGCGCAGATGCTGCGGGAAGAATTGAAACAACGATATCCGAATGCGGAAATTCTGATGGATCACTCGCAATTTCTCGTGTCGGATCGTCTGGAACACGAGCGGGAGATCCTGCGGCGCGTCGGAAAACACTCCGACGGCAAAACGAGAAAGGGCGTCCTTGTGATCGGGACGCAGGTATTGGAACAGTCGCTGGATCTCGACTTCGACCTCTTGATTACGGATCTGTGCCCGATGGATCTTCTCTTGCAAAGGATCGGGCGTCTGCACCGCCATGAAAGAACGCGCCCGACGGAAGCGGCCGAGGCGAGGTGCCTTGTCTTGGGAGCGAACGGGGAATTGGACGGCGGGAGCCGCGCCGTTTACGGAGACTATCTGCTGCTTCGGACGCGGGAATTTTTACCGGAGACGATTCGCCTGCCGGAAGAGATTTCGCCTTTGGTGCAAGAGACCTACGATGAGGACTTGCGGACAATGCCGCCCGATAAAGTGTATGACGCCGCGCGGGAGGCGTATTCCACAGAACAAAAGAAGAAGCAGGGGAAAGCGAAGAACTTTCTTCTGCCGAAGCCGGAACGCGATCCTTTAGCAAGGTTTGCCGAAAAAACGATCGTCGGCATCATGAACGGCGGCGCGCCGGGCTTTACGGATCTGCAGGCGCGGGCGGCGGTGCGCGACGGGACGGCGTCCATCGAAGTGCTGGTGGTACAGCGTACGGAAGACGGAATGGCAAGGCTTCTTTCCGGCGAACAAAAGGGCATGGAAATTCGAACGGACACGCAGCCGAGCCGGGAAGAGGCGCGGGCGATTGCGATGCAGCGGCTTCGCCTGCCGGCGCGGTTCAGCCGATCGTATTGCGTCGATTCGGTGATCGACGAATTGGAAACGGCGACGGAACGCTTTCTGCCGGAATGGATGCTTGCGCCGATGCTGCAGGGCGAAGCGTTTTTGATTCTGGAGCCGGACGGAAAAGCCGAGCTGAACGGGGAAAAACTGCGGTACGATCCGCAGATCGGATTGATTCGGGAGGACGAACATGGAGCAAATTGAATTTAATCTTCTGGAAGAACCCTGGATTCGGGTGATGAAAAAAGACTGTACCATCGAAGAATGCTCTTTGACGCAGGCGCTTTTGAACAGCCATGAATATCTGCGCCTGTCCGGCGAACTGCCGACGCAGGACGTGGCGATCCTGCGCCTGCTTTTGGCGGTGCTGCATACGGTGTTTTATCGTGTGGATACGGACGGACAAGAGGACCCGATTGAAGATGAAAAACAGGCGCTTGAGCGCTGGTGCGATCTTTGGCAGGCAAAACGTCTGCCGCAAAAGCCGATTTGCGAGTATCTGGAGCAATGGAAAGACCGCTTCTGGCTCTTTCACCCGGAGCACCCGTTTTATCAAGTCCCGGCGGCGGAGAGAGGGACGTGGTTTATTGCATCGAAATTGAACGGAGAGATATCGGAAAGCGGTCATAAAATGCGGCTTTTTCCTACGCGAACGGGATTTAACAGAACGACGCTCAGTTATGCGGAAGCTGCAAGATGGCTGATTACATTTATTGGATTTGACGACGGAAATTCTGTGAAAATAGATAGTAAAGGTGTTGGTGCGGGGTGGCTTGGGCAACATATTAACTTATACACACAAGGCGATAATTTGCTCGAAACGCTTTTGCTTAATCTTGTTTTTCTGAAGGATGGCCGCGAAGTGTGGGAAGTGTGGAATGACGTCAAAAACGAGTGGGTTAAACCAGCATGGGAAAAACCTGTACTCAAAACGGCTGAGAAAAAAGAAATTGCAATACCCAATAGCCAAAGCGAATTGTTGACTTTGCAGTCGAGACGGATCATTCTTGCTAGAGAAAACGAGAAGGTGTTAGGTTTTGGGGCAACTGGCGGCGATTTTTGGAAAAACGACGAAAATGCAGGTGCATTTAGCGAACAAATGACGCAATGGTATAAGAGCGAAGAAAGCAGAAATAAACCCGCAGAGTATTTCCCTAAAAGCGTGAATGCAAAAAGACAGATGTGGCGGGATTTTGAGACAATAATTGGGGATGAAGAAGGACAACATGCACCCGGAATCGTGTCTTGGTTGCGAGAGTTGAAAAGAAGACATAAATTGGATGCGAAGATGATCCATATCCATTCAATAGGCGTGACTTATGATTCTAACAGAAGTTCGATTACAGAGATCGTGGCAGATCAACTGGAGTTCCATGCGGCGCTTTTGGATGAAGCGGGAGCGCTTTGGGTGAAGAGAATTGGCGAAAAAATAACGCAAACGGATTGTGTAGCGAAAATCGTCGGCGAATATGCGGAGGGACTTTCTTTGGCACGGGGTGAGCGACCGAGCCAGAATAATACGGAACGCCGTGCCTATAACCGTGGAATGCAGTTGTACTATGCGGCTGTTGATTTGCCGTTCCGAAAATGGTTATCGAAAATTGGCGAGCAGAATTCGGACGATCAGGATACGCGGGACCAGTTGGATCTGGAATGGCGAAAAGAAGCGTATCAAATTGCAATGCGAATTGGGGCTGATATGGCGAATTCGGCAGGCAAAAGCGCATTTACGGGACAATGGCTTTTGTGGAGCCCGAAGGGGAAGAACGAGACTGCTCGGAAAGCGGAAGTTGCTGCAAAACTAAAAGGGAGGATGGCGTTTATGCGTGAAAAAGGGTGGCAGATTTTTTATTCGACGCCAACGGAAATGGAACGTTTTTCAAAAGCGCTTCAAAATTGCTTGAAGACTCACAATATCAGAAAGGAGGCAGTCGATGAGTGATCAAAAGAAGATGGTAAAAGACTACGTGCGCGGGCGATTGCTCGGGTGGCAGCGGCAGACCAACGAACATCTCGTTCGGGCGGATCTTGCCAACCTGCGCCGCGGCGTCGGGAAAAAGCCGGGAGACATGCCGGAGTTGTGGGGCTTGCTGTTCCGCGATCTGCCGGAAGAATTGATGAGCAAAACAGGGGAGCCGACCCGGGCGGAGTGGGCCGTGTCCGGCGCGCTGACCTGTTATGCGCTGCATCAGCAGGGCGCGAGCCAAAATGCGCATGCCGAAGGGCAGCGCCTCGGCCTGGCGATCCGAAGACTGGCAGGAAACGACGAAGAGGCCATGAAAGCCGTACAGCGCCGCTTCAACGCATTTGCCACGGCGCGGGATATGCCGGAATGCATGCACCATTTGCGCGGACTCGTGCAGCTTTTGCGCAGCAAGGACATTCCGCTTGACTATGTGGAACTGGCGGGAGACTTATACGAATTTCAAACGCCGGACGGCGCGGCGCGCGTGCGCCTGCGCTGGGGGCAGGATTTTTACAGAGTTTCATTCCGAGACGATAACGACGAAAACAGAAAGGACGATACCCATGAAAACGAATGAGAGAATTTACGTCGATCTGCATGTGCTCCAGACCGTTCCGCCCAGCTGCGTGAACCGCGACGACACCGGCAGCCCCAAAACGGCGATTTACGGCGGCGTGACGCGGGCGCGCGTGTCCAGTCAGGCGTGGAAACGCGCGATGCGGCTGATGTTCCGCGAAATGCTTTGCGAGGAAGACGTGGGTCAACGCACGAAAATGGTGGTCGATCTGATCGCGGAAAAACTTGCGGAACTTCGCCCGGATCTTTCCGAAAAGCAGGTGCAGACGTTGGCACAGAAAGTGCTGGAAGCCGCCGGCGTCAAGGTCAAAGCCGACAAAGATAAGCTGAAAACCGGCGCGCTGTTTTTCATCAGTCCCGCGCAGATTTCGGCTTTGGCGCAGATCGCGGCGGAACAGGAAGACGGAAAGTTTGACAAAGCGGTGTGTCAGGCGGCGTTGAAAATGCAGCCCGGTGTCGATATGGCATTGTTCGGACGAATGGTTGCGGACGATCCCAGTTTGAATTTTGACGCCGCGGCGCAAGTGGCGCACGCCATTTCTACACATGCGGTCGAGAATGAATACGATTATTTCACGGCGGTGGACGACTGCTCCCCGGAAGACAACGCGGGTGCGGGACATCTGGGAACGGTGGAATTCAATTCCTCGACGCTGTATCGCTATGCGACAGTAAACGTGGGCGAACTGGCAGGTATGTTGGGGGAAAAGACGCCCGAAGCGGTGCGCGCATTTGCCGAGGCGTTTATTCGCAGCATGCCGACGGGCAAGCAGAACACCTTTGCGAATCGGACGCGCCCCGACGCCGTCTATGTGACGGTGCGCCGCGATCAGCCGATCAACATGGCGGGCGCGTTCGAAAAGCCGATTCGCGCGGGCAGCGAAGGCTATGCGGCGGGTTCGGTTGCGGCGCTTGTTCGTTATGCAAAGGAAACGTATGCGGATTTTGCGGCGGAACCCGAATGCGCATGGACGGTTGGAAAAGGCATGGAAGAACTGGCGCAGCCCGGTTCCGTGAACGCATTGCTGGATGCGCTGGAACTCTGGCTGAAATTCAATGGTGAACAAAAATGAGCACGCTGCTCCTGCGTCTTGCGGGACCGATGCAGTCCTGGGGGACGGATTCAAAATTTGACGTGCGGCGAACGCAGCGGGAGCCGAGCAAAAGCGGGGTGCTCGGGCTTGTCGCCGCGGCGATGGGGATCCGACGCGATGAAAAAGAGGCGCTGACGCCGCTTGCGGCGCTGCGTTTCGGCGTTCGCGTGGATCGCGAAGGCGTCATGATACGGGATTACCATACGGCGAAATCGGAGAAAAGCGCGTATGTCACGAACCGTTATTATCTGGCGGATGCCGTATTTGTTGCGGGACTGGAAAGCGACGACGCCGAATTGCTGGAGAAGATCGCACAGGCATTGCAGACGCCGACATTTCCTTTGTATCTCGGACGGCGCTCCTGCCCGCCGACGGGACGGGTGTTCCTGAAAATTTCGGAAAAACCGCTGGAGGATGCGCTTTTGGAAGACGCCCCGGAGGAAGCGACGCGGCTTGTGCTGGACGCGGCGCCGGGCGAAGACGGCGGCATTGTCCGCGACGTCCCCGTGTCGTTTGATCCGTCGCGGCGGGAATACGCCTATCGAAGAGTCAAAGAACGGTTTTTGCATAAAGACGAAGAAGGCGACCATGATCCCATGGCGGAATTGGAGGACTGACGATGTATTTGACACAAATGAAGTTGGATCTGAAAAATCGCCATACATTGGAGGCACTGTCTGCGCCGAGTAAATTTCACGGCGCGATCGAGTCGTCATTCCCGGGCGAACGAAAGAGAAACCTCTGGCGGATCGACAGCCGAAACGGACAGTCGTATCTGCTGCTCCTCAGCGAAGAAAAGCCGGATCTTGCGAATGCGGCGGATCAGTTTGCGCCGCAGGGTGAAACGTGGCAGACGAAAAACTATGATCCTTTGCTCGAACGCATCGAAGAAGGCAGCCGCTGGCGGTTTCGCCTTTGCGCCAATCCGACCTACAGCGTTTCTGCGGAAACGGGAAAAAGGGGGCAGGTGCGCGCGCACAGCACGACGGAACATCAGTGCCTCTGGCTGATGCAGCAAAGCCAAAAACACGGCTTCTGTTTGAAAGAAGACGAATTCACGGTCACAAAGGTCAAATGGTATCATTTTAAAAAGGGAGCTGCGACCAGGTGGGTGACATTCCTTGCGGTTACTTACGACGGGATCCTGGAAGTGCGGGACGTCGAAGCGTTTCGACGGATGCTCTGCGGCGGGCTCGGTCACGGGAAAGCATACGGCGCCGGGCTTATGACGCTGGTGCGCATGGGTGACGACCGTGGCTGAGATCCCCGGAATGATCCGCCCGGAACTTCAGGCGCTGCCGCAGATCTCGGATCGCATGACGTTCCTTTATCTGGAGCGGTGCGTGCTGAACCGGCAGGACAGCGCCATCACGGTAACGGATGACAAGGGAACGGTTTTTGTCCCCGCTGCGGCGATCAGCGTGCTTTTACTGGGCCCGGGAACGAAAGTGACGCATCGCGCCATGGAACTGATCGGCGACGCGGGGGTCAGCGTGCTTTGGGTGGGCGAGCACGGCGTGCGGTATTATGCCGGCGGCCGTGCGCTGACCCATCGGGCACAGCTGCTGATCCGTCAGGCCGAACTGGTCAGCAATACGCGGCTGCGGCTTGGCGTCGTTCGAAAAATGTACAGCATGCGTTTTCCCGACGAGGATGTTTCCAAATTGACGCTGCAGCAGCTTCGCGGACGCGAGGGGGCGAGAATCCGAGGCGTGTATCGCGAATCCGCAAAGCGGTGGAATGTTTCGTGGAACGGACGCACCTATGATCCGGAAGATTTTTCGGGCGGCGATCCCGTCAATCAGGCGCTGTCTGCGGGACATGCCTGTTTGTACGGCGCAGCGCATGCCGTGATCCGGGCGCTTGGCTGCTCGCCCGGGCTTGGGTTCGTGCATACCGGGCACGAGTGTTCTTTTGTCTATGATATCGCGGATTTGTACAAAGCGGAGATCACGATTCCGCTGGCATTTGAAATGGCGGCCGCAATGCCGAAAGAACAGATCGGCTCCCATATGCGGAGGCGAACGAGGGACGCCATGGTTCAAGGCCATATTATGGAGCGAATGGTTCGGGATATTCGAACGCTGTTTGCGGCGGAGGACGAGGATTCGTCAAGCGAAAATGCGGTTTATCTGTGGGATGATAAACAGGGCGTGGTGGAAAACGGTCGATCGTACGGCGCGGAGGATGAACCATGATCGTCGTGACGCTGACGGATTGCCCGCCGCGGCTGCGCGGAGACCTGTCCAAATGGCTGCTGGAGATCAATACCGGCGTTTATGTGGGGCAGCTAAATGCCCGCGTCCGCGAAAAGCTGTGGGAAAGGATCTGCGAAAATCTTCCCAAAGGGCGGGCGACTATGGTATACTCTGCCAATAATGAGCAGCGTATGGAATTTCGGGTTCATAACACGACCTGGCAGCCGACGGATTTTGAAGGACTGACGCTGATGCGGCGGCCGTCGGAAGCGGCGATGCCGGAACTTCCGAAAACGGCGAAAAGCAACGCGTCGATCAATCGTACGGTGCAAAACAGCCGCGCTGCCCGTGCCGCGAAAGAAAAGAAGACCGGTTATGCGGTCATCGACATCGAAACGACGGGATTGGATTGTGAAAACGACGAGATTTTGGAAATCGGTGCGATCCGCGTCGTCGATCATTTGATCGCGGAGCGGTTTTCCGTGCTGGTTCGCACGGAAAAGCCGATTCCCAAAGAGATTACGGCGTTGACAGGAATCGATACGGATATGGTTTCGGAACAGGGGGTGGAACTGAAATCGGCATTGGAGCAGCTTTGGGACTTTGTGGGACAAAGCCCGCTGATCGGCCATAATTTTGCTTTCGATCGGATGTTTCTGGAAAAAGCATGCCGCAAGACGGAGGCTCGCATGCCGCGACTGCCGATTTGGGATACTTTGATACTGGCCCGAAGAGAGCTTCGGGATTTGACGGATTATCGACTGGAAACCCTGGCCGCCTGTTTTGGGATCAAGGCGACGGGGCAACATCGCGCGCTGGCAGACTGCATCACGACGTTTCAGGTCTATGAGAAACTGAATGAAATTTGACGCAAAAGGGATCAAAGCCCTTGATTTTCAGGGCTTTTTCAAGTCTTTTCCCCGCACACGCGGGGGTGATCCCAAGATGATGATCTTCCGTTCTAAAGGAGCGATCTTTTCCCCGCACACGCGGGGGTGATCCCGTCATGTGCATCGAGCTGATGCGCCAGTTCTACTTTTCCCCGCACACGCGGGGGTGATCCTCTGATTAAGCAGATGCCCGCGTAGGTCGTCGGCTTTTCCCCGCACACGCGGGGGTGATCCCAGACGGACGCGAGGCGTATGTACCGCTGAGGCCTTTTCCCCGCACACGCGGGGGTGATCCTTTGACCAGTGGACGCGCATGCTGGCCGACGCACTTTTCCCCGCACACGCGGGGGTGATCCTGCCCTCGGGGAGCGTCAGCACGTCGCCGCTCTCTTTTCCCCGCACACGCGGGGGTGATCCCTTATCCCCATATCCTTCGCGACGCGATTGATGCTTTTCCCCGCACACGCGGGGGTGATCCCCGTCGTCTCGCCCGCGTGCGCAAGCCCGTATTCTTTTCCCCGCACACGCGGGGGTGATCCTCGAGTGCGCGGGAAGACGAAGAAATGTTTAAGCTTTTCCCCGCACACGCGGGGGTGATCCCCGTTGGTTGGCGGCCGCGGCGGCGCGGGCGGGCTTTTCCCCGCACACGCGGGGGTGATCCCGCGCTTGAGGCGGCCGGATACGGCCCCGGGGACTTTTCCCCGCACACGCGGGGGTGATCCCCATAATCATCGCTATTATCTGCCTGCGGTGTCCTTTTCCCCGCACACGCGGGGGTGATCCCGCCTCGAGGCGGCCGGCTTTCTGCTCCGGAGGCTTTTCCCCGCACACGCGGGGGTGATCCATTTGTCCGACTCCCAGCCGCCAGAGGCCGGAGTGGAGGCTTTTCCCCGCACACGCGGGGGTGATCCTCCACAAGTACGGCGAGCTCGACGACGGGCTCG
Organism: uncultured Clostridia bacterium; assembly: GCA_934613185.1. GTDB lineage: Bacteria > Bacillota > Clostridia > Christensenellales > Maliibacteriaceae > RGIG9107. The sequence goes on from CAKTSO010000025.1 coordinate 16,280, forward strand.
CTTTTCCCCGCACACGCGGGGGTGATCCCATATAGCTGTACTCCTCATATGTAAAGTGCGTCTTTTCCCCGCACACGCGGGGGTGATCCTTGCCTGTAGCACGCCAGCACCATCTTCTCCAACTTTTACCCGCACACGCGGGGGTGATCCTAGCTGACAATATCATCAACATTGGAAATCTCACTTTTCCCCGCACACGCGGGGGTGATCCCTCACAATCACATGATAATGCTCCTTTTTCGGCCTTTTCCCCGCACACGCGGGGGTGATCCCTTTCCCGTCGCCGCGCCGAAAGTATCTTGCAGCTTTTCCCCGCACACGCGGGGGTGATCCCGGCATGCCGCCCACGTCCCCGCGTATCTGCGGCTTTTCCCCGCACACGCGGGGGTGATCCTCGCACTTCCGGCGCAGGTCTCAGCGTGGACGGCTTTTCCCCGCACACGCGGGGGTGATCCCT
>CAKTSO010000026.1 GCA_934613185.1 uncultured Clostridia bacterium
CGGGATCCTGCTTGGTGACGACGTCGTCGCCGTGCAGGCGGAAATAACCGTTCATCCAATGGGCGATGCCCGCAAGGCCGCTATGCGAATCGACGGCGACGGTGGCGGGGCGATTCAAAATCGCGCCCGTGTCGAAGATGTTGTAGATCTCCTCGTCCTTCAAAAGCCCGTCGGCGTGGATGCCCGCGCGGGTGGAGTTGAAGCTGCGGCCGACAAACGGCGTGCGCGGCGGGATCGGAATGCCGATGACGTTTTCGAAATACTCCGCGATCTCGGTGATGACGGAAAGATCCATGCCGTCGGTCGTGCCGCGGAGACTCGCATACTGCATGAGCATGCCCTCGGTCGGGCAGTTGCCGGTGCGCTCGCCGATGCCGAGCATGGCACAGTTGATGCCGGAGCAGCCGTAGAGCCACGCGGTGGCGGCATTGGCGACGACGAGATAGAAGTCGTTGTGGCCGTGCCATTCGAGGCACTCGGAGGGAACCTGCGCATAGTGGTGCAGACCGTAGATGATGCCGGGGACGCTGCGGGGCAGCGCCGCGCCGGGATAGGGCACGCCGTAGCCGAGCGTGTCGCAGGCGCGGATCTTGATCGGCACGCCGCTTTCCTGGCTGAGTTTCATCAGCTCCGTCGCGAACGGCACCACGAAGCCGTAGAAGTCCGCGCGGGTCAGGTCTTCAAAGTGGCAGCGCGGACGGATGCCCGCGTCGAGCGCGTCTTTGACGATCCCGAGGTACTGATCCATCGCCTTGGCGCGCGTCAGATTCATCTTTTTGAAGATGTGATAGTCCGAGCAGGACACGAGGATGCCGGTCTCGGCGACCTCCATGCGGCGGACGAGCTCGAAGTCCTTTTTGTTCGCGCGGATCCAGCTCGTGATCTCGGGGAACTCCAGTCCCAGCTCCTGGCAGGCGCGCACGGCCTGCTGATCCTTTTCCGTATAAAGGAAGAACTCGCTCTGGCGGATGACGCCCTTGGGCCCGCCCAGACGGGAGAACATCTTATAAAGATCGACGATCTGCTGCACCGTGAACGGCGAGCCGGACTGCTGGCCGTCGCGGAAGGTCGTGTCGGTCACCCAGATGTTGGCCGGCATCTCCATCGGCACGAGGCGATGGTTGAACGAGACCTTCGGAATGGATTTATAGTCGAACAGCTGCCGATACAGATTCGGCTCGGCAACGTCCTGCAATTTATATCGATAGGCCGACTGTTCCAGAAGATTGCTCTTGTTGGAATACTCGATTTTGGGCTTGATCATTTTGCCATTCCTCCCTTAAAAGATCGCAGCGCGTCGCGCGCAGCTCATTTGAGGTCCGCGACGAACGCCGCGATGCGGGACAGTCCCTTTTCAATGTTCGCGCGGCCCGTCGCATAGGAAAGGCGCACGCAGTTGTCCGCGCCGAAGGCCTTGCCCGGCACGACGGCGACCTTCCGGTCGTCCAGCAGACACTGGCAAAACGACATGGAGTCGGTGATAACCGTGTCGCCGCACTTTTTGCCGAAACAGCGGGAAATGTCCACCATGATGTAGAACGCGCCCTTGGGGTGCGTGCAGGTCAAAACGCCGGTGTCCTCGATCATGCGGATCATCAGATCGCGGCGCGCCTGGAACTCGGCGACCATCGCCTCCAAATCGTCGGTCGGGCCGTTGAGCGCCGCAACGGCGGCGGCCTGCGCGATGGAGTTGGGGTTCGACGTGGCGTGGCTCTGATAGTTCGCCATCACGCGCGTGACCTCGCGCGGCGCGGCGGTATAGCCGATGCGCCAGCCGGTCATGGCGTAGGCCTTGGACAGGCCGTTGACGACGATCGTGCGCTCGCGCATGCCGTCGAGCGAAGCGATCGAGACCTGACGCTCGCCGTCGTAGCACAGCGCCTCGTAGATTTCGTCGCTGACAACGATCAGGTCGTGCGCGATTGCGATTTTGGCAAGTTCCGCAAGCTGAGGCTCGGAATACATCGCGCCGCAGGGGTTGGACGGCGTGTTCAGAATCAGCGCGCGGGTCTTCGGCGTGATCGCGGCCTCGAAATCCGCCGCCGTCATGACGTAGCCGTTCTCGCTCTTCGTCTCGACGAAAACGGGAGCGCCGCCCGCCATGCGGACCAGCTCGGGATACGTCACCCAGTACGGGGCGGGGATGATGACTTCGTCGCCCTCGTCGAGAATCGCCATGCAGGCGTTGAACAGCGAATGCTTCGCACCGTTGGAGACGACGATCTCTTCGGGCGCATAATGCAGGCCGTTTTCGCGTTCGAGCTTGCCGCAGATGGCCTTTTTCAGTTTCATCGTGCCGCTGGCGGGGGTGTAGCGGGTCTCGCCGCGATCCATCGCCGCTTTGGCTTCTTCTATGATCCAGGACGGAGTCGGGAAATCCGGCTCTCCGGCGCCGAAGCTGACGACGTCCTCGCCCTGTGCTTTCAATTCATTGGCGCGCGCGTTGATTTCCAGCGTAATGGAGCCGCTGACCGCGCCCGCGCGTTTGGAGATATGCATTCTTATAACCTCCCTTTTTCGGTGTGCCTTTGTATTGTACGAAATCCCGCACCGTTTTGCAACCCCATTTTTGCAATTTCCACCGCTTTATCCTGCATTTACATGTTTTTAACGCCCGAAAACCGGCTTGATTTTGACAGTCCCCCGTTTCTTTCATGCATAATCAGTCATTTCGTTTGCATTCATCGTGCCGCGCGTTCTGCATAATTCATTTGTCCGTCTTCATTTTATGCAAGGCTTTGCCCTTGACCCGGCGCCGCGCGCCGTGATACGATATTTCCCGGCCGCCGTGCGAAAACGCACGGGCGGCGGAAGGAGTTTCTTTTGTTATGAGCAAACCGTATCGCGCGATCTTCTTTGATCTGGACGGCACGCTTTTGCCGATGGATCAGGACGCGTTCGTCAAACGCTATTTCGGGCTTCTGTCCCAATATTTCGCCGTCGAGGGGTTCGACCCCAAGGCCGTCTTCGCCGCCGTGCTCGACGGAACGCGCGCCATGATCCGAAACGACGGCTCGAGGACGAACGAAGACCTCTTCTGGGACGTCTTCTGCAAGAACGCGAATTTAAAAAAAGACGACGTTTATCACAGGTTTAACGCCTTCTACGACACGCAGTTCGATTCCTCGCGCGACGCCACGGGTGAAAATCCCGAGGCGCGCGACGCCGTCGCCGCCGCGCACAGCGCCGCCGACCTCGTCGTGCTGTCGACAAATCCGCTCTTCCCGCCCGCCGCGATCCGCGCGCGGCTTTCGTGGATCGGCCTTGCGCCTTCCGATTTCGACTTTATCACGACGTACGACAATTCCTCTTCCTGCAAGCCGAACCCGCTTTATTTTTCACAGCTTTTGTCGCGCTTCGATCTTGCGCCGCAGGACGTGCTTCTCGTCGGCAACGACGTGCAGGAAGACGCCTGCGCCGCCAAGGCCGCCGGGATCCGAACGTATCTTGTCACCGACTGCCTTTTGACGCACGATCTTCCATACGACGAATTTTCGCACGGCAGCTTTTCCGACATGGTGCGGACGCTGAAAAGCCTTTGATTCCCGGCCAGCGGAAAAGCGCCGCGAGCCTTTCAGTCAAACGAATCGGCGCGCCGCATCTTCGGTCCCGCCCGTCCGCTTTTTATGACAAATCCGCCATACAGCACCGCAAAAAAAACACCGCCGACGTTTTGTCGGCGGTGTTTTTCAAATTTCCGTCATTCTTCGTCGCAGACGAGTGCTGTCAGCACGCGCACCATCGTCTCCATCGACTCCGCGGGGATATACTCGAACCGTCCGTGGAAGTGATAGCCGCCCGTCGAAAGGTTCGGGCAGGGCAGCCCGCGGAACGACAGCATCGCGCCGTCCGTGCCGCCGCGGATGGGCTGAACGATGGGCTCGACGCCGCATGCGCGCATCGCCCGCGCCGCGCGGTCGACGACGTCCATATGATCGCGCATGACCTCGATCATATTGAAATAGCTGTCCTTGACCGTCGCCGTAACGGCGGCCTTGGGATATTTCTCCCGCAAAAGCGCCGCCGCGCTTTGGAAGAACGCCTTTTTCTGTTCGAATTTTTCCCTGCCGTGATCGCGAATAATATAGGAAAGCGTCGCGTGTTCGCAGTCCCCCGTCATGTCGCAAAGATGGAAAAATCCCTCGCGGTCCATCGTCGTCTCCGGGCGCGCGTCCTGCGGCAGAAGCGAAACAAACTCATGTGCAACGAGACAGGCGTTGACCATCTTGCCGCGCGCCGTGCCGGGGTGCGTGCTGACGCCCGCAATTTCGAGCGTCGCGGAAGCGGCGTTGAAGTTCTCATACTCCAATTCGCCGAGCGCGCCGCCGTCGACCGTGTAGGCGAAGTCCGCGCCGAAGCGTTCGAGATCGAAATGCGCCGTTCCCTGCCCGATCTCCTCGTCGGGCGTGAATGCGATGCGGATCGGGCCGTGCGCAAGCGTTTTGTTCTGCATCAGCGTCTCGCAAAGCGCCATGATCTCGGCGATCCCCGCCTTGTCGTCCGCCCCCAGGAGCGTCGTGCCGTCGGTGATGATGAGATGCTTTCCGATCTGGTCGTTCAAATCGGGGAAGTCGGAAACGCGCATGACGATGTTCTTTTCCGCCGAGCGGACGACGTCGCCGCCTTTGTATTCGATCGTGCGGAAGCGAATGTCGCGCCCGCTCGCCGCCTCGCTGGTGTCCATATGCGCGAGCAGCCCGATCGCGGGACGCTCTTCGCAGCCCGCCGACGCGGGAATTTCGCCGTAGACGTAACCGAACTCGTCCATCTGCGCGTGAACACCCATTTCAAGCAAATCTCCCACGAGGATCATGCCGAGCATGAGCTGCCCCGAGGTGCTCGGCTGTTCGCCCGACGCGCTGTCGGACTGCGTGTCCACGGCGATATAGCGTTCGAAATACTCTTTGACCGTCATATTCGCATTCTCCTTTTTCAAATGCCGTCAGAAAACGGCTCTTTTTCGTTTGCCGCGAAAAGAGCCGTCGGGTTATCTTTTTAGAAATTCAGCGCTGCCAGAACTTCCGCGCTGACTTCAGCGAGCATCTTCTCGTCCTCTTCGGGCATGACGAAGTCGCCCGCCATCGCGTTCATGCGCGCCTGTTCCTCCGTGCGCGCGCCCACAAGCGCAAGTGTCACGCCGCGCTGCGCCAGCACCCAGCCGACGGCAACGTCGACGACGCGGCAGTTGTTGCGCGCGGCCACGTCGCGCATGGCCTCGAGCAGGCGGCTCGTGTGCGGCCACGCCTCTTCGGAGTAATACGGATAAAATCTGTTTCGCGGATCGACCATACCGGCCTTCGTCTCAAAATGCGGACGCTCGGTGTATTTTCCGGTCAGCACGCCGCCGCCGAGAGAACCGTAGGACAGCACGCCGATGCCGTTGTCCGCGCAAAAGGGCAGAAGTTCTTTTTCCGCCGCGCGGTTCAAGAGGCTGAAGCCGGGCTGAAGGCTCGCGATGGGGCAATACTCCATGGCGATGCGAATCTGTTCGACGGTGAAATTCGACACGCCGACGTAGCGCACGAGTCCTTCTTCCCGCATTTTGTTGAGCTCCCGGAACGCGTCCTCGATCGGATGCGTCGGATCGGGATCCGGCCAATGCACCTGATACAGATCGATCGTGTCGACCTTCAGTCGGCGCATGGACTTTTCAAGCTGGCGGCGCAGCGCCGCGGGACGCCAGTCTCTCACGACGTCGGGGTTGGGCGCGATGCGGTCGGACGCACATTTGGTCGCAACGATGACTTTGTCGCGGATGCCGTCGATCGCCTCGCCGACGAGTTCTTCGGCGTGACCCGAGCCGTACGTCAGCGCGGTGTCGATAAAATTGATGCCCGCATCGACCGCGGCGCGAATGGCGGCGATGCTTTGGTCGTCGTCGGATATGCGGGAGGATTCCCATCCCTGCCCCGACAGACCCCATGTGCCGATGCCGACGACGGAGCATTCCAGATCGCTGTTTCCGAGTTTGCGATAACGCATAAGCTTCTCCTTATTATTCGGCGAAAATCTCGTCGCACTTTGCCGTCAGATAGGCGTTGTCCTCGTCGGAGAGGACGAAGTCGCCCGCCGCGGCGTTCTGCCGCGCCTGCTCGGGCGTACGCGCGCCGACGAGCGTCGCGGTCATGCCGGGCTGCTTCAAAGACCAGCCGATGGCGATGGTCACGCAGGAAACGTTGTTCTTCGCGGCAAGTTCGCGCATGACTTTGAGAAGCGCATCCGTCTTGGGCCACGCCTCCTCGGAATAATACGGATAAAACTGCGTGCGCACATCGCGGTGGAACATGTCGCGGCCGTCCGCGTCGCCGAAGGTCGGGCGCTCGGTGTACTTGCCGCTCAGCGCGCCGCCCGCGATGGAGCCGTAGGACAGCATGCCGACGTTGTTCGCCGCGCAATAGGGCATGATCTGTTTTTCAATGCCGCGGTTCAGAAGCGAATACGGCGGCTGAAGGCTGACGATCGGGCAGTATTCTTTGGCCTCGTCGATCAGTTTGCCGTCGAAGTTCGACACGCCGACGTAGCGGAACATGCCTTCTTCGCGCATTTTGTTCAGTTCGCGGAACGCATCCTCCAGCGGGTGGGAGGGATCGGGATCGGGCCAATGCACCTGCATGAGGTCGATCGTATCCACCCCGAGGCGCTTCAAAGAGCCTTCGATCTGCGCGCGCAGAACCTCGGGGCGCCAGTCTTTGTGATAAGCGTGATCGGCATCCTGATAGGAGACGCACTTCGTGGCGACGATGACTTTTTCGCGCCGCCCCGCGATCGCGCGGCCGACGACCTCTTCCGCATGGCCGAAGCCGTAGGGCTGCGCCGTATCGATCAGATTGATGCCCGCGTCGATGCCCGCACGAAGGGTTTCGACGGAAAGGTCGTCGTCGACCGCTCCGCTGCCCGCCCAGCTGTCGCCGCCCATGCCCCAGGTGCCGAGGCCGACGACGGAACACATAAGATCGCTTTGTCCGAGTTTCCGATAGATCATGACAGTTCTCCTTTTACGTATCAAATTATTTTCAGCGCAGACCTCCCGCGCGTGAACTCGCTTTTTTCAGTATAGCACAGCCGCGTTCCGATTGGGTACGAAACGCGGCTGTGTTTCCAAAATATTTACATTTTACTGCATGGCCGTCTCTTCGGCGTCATTTCGCCTGTGCCAGCGCTTCTTCGATCGCGCGGGCAAGCTGATCGGGGCAGGAGGTCTTCTTCGCGCCGCAGCGGATGCCGGAAAGCTGACGGACGACGTCCTCGGCCTTCTGTCCGATTGCAAGGCGGCAGACGCCCTGCGTGTTGCCCGCGCAGCCGCCGATGATCTTCGCGTCCCGCAGAACGCCGTTTTCGTCGATGTCGACGTCGATGCGGCTGGAGCAGACCATGCGGTCTGTGTTATAGCTGTATTTCATTGTCGTTCCCCTCTTGCTTGTTTTTTATCGGCGGCCGTCGCTGCTCCAGGAGCCGTCGTCGCCGAGAAGGTCGGCAAAGACGTCGTCGTCCGCGTTCGTCTGCTGCGTGTCGGCGGAAGCGTCCTGATCGTAGGTCGTCTGCGCCGCGCCGTAGCCGTAGGAATTTTGATCCTGACCGCTGTAGCCGAAGACCGTGCCGGAGCCGAAGCTCCGGGAGGCGTAAGGATCCGTCTGCGCGAACGCGTCGTCCTGCACGTCGACCGGCTGCGTCGTGCCGTCGGTCAGCTGACCCGCGCTGCGCGTGACCGCGCCGATCTGCGAATCGTTGAACAGGGAATCGGCGAACTGCGAGCCCGTGCTGTAAGAGCCGGTGCGGTAGCTGCCGGTGTAATCGCCCGCATCGTAACCGCCGTAGAAGCTCTGATCGCCGCCCGCGTAGGAACCGCTTGAAGCGTTCATGTCGTAGGACGCGGTGTTCTGCGGATCGTAGCCGCCCTGCTGCGCGCCGTAGCCATACCCGTAGGCATCGTAGCCGGTGCTGTCATAGCCCGTGTTGTCGTAGCCGTCGGGGTCGTAATAGGACTCGCCGGGCGCACCCGAACCGTTCGGGTCGTCCGGATCGTATCCGTCGCCGCCGTAGCCGTAATCGCCGCCGTTTTCCGCGCGGCGCGCCTTGTTCTTTCGCTCCTGCGTGACGAGGACGAAGAACACGACGCCCGCCGCCACGAGCAGGAAGCCGACGACGCCGAGAAGAATCCAAAGCCACGTCAGGCCGCCGCCTTTGGTGGGCTTATTCGTCTGGCTGGCCTCGGGCTGGTCGGCGACGGTGATGCTGCAGGCCGCCGCGCCCGCGATGAGCTCTTCGCCGTCTTCGGTCGTGGCGACGAGTTCGAATCGAAGGGTGCAGCTTTCGTCGATGCGCATCTCATAGTCCTGCGTCGTCGTGCCGGGGCTCAGAACCACGAGGGAGAACAGCGTGTCCCCGTCGACCTGGCGGACGATCATCGGCAGGTTGATCGGCTCGGTGCGGTCGTTATAAAACTCGAAGGTGAAGATGACGGTGTCCGGCTCTTCCAGTTCGGGATAGTCGGCCTTGACGGTCATGTCCACGCGGACGTCGTCCTCGGAGAGCTTGACGTTGAATTTCAGTTCGTATTCGGTCGTGATCTCCTGGTTGTCGCTGCCGACGCCCTTGACGTAGACCTTATACGGATCGGAGTTTTCGATCGTCGTCTCGTAGGTGAATTCCTTGCTCTCGCCCGCCTTCAAGGAAAGGTCCTTGAGCGCTTCCACGCCGTAGACGTCCGTCACGGCGATGGAGGAAACATCCATGTTGCCGGTGTTGGTGATCGTGCCCTTGAAATTGACCTTGTCGCCTCGGGCGACTTCCAGCGTGTCGGGCGTGATGCTGACGGTCAGCCCCGCCTCGGCCATCGTAACCGCGACTTCGTTCGAGACGCTCGAGATCTGCATGCCGGAAACGCCGCCGATGACGGATTTGCCCGTCGCCGTGGCGCGAACGGAAATGCTTTGCAGCATCGTGTGCTGCGCCGTCACGGTCTTGCTCTCGCCCACGCCGAGGGACACGCCGCTTGCGATCGTGCCGAGTGTCGGGTCGGAGACGGAGATGTCGGAAAGCGCGGTGTTGCCCGTATTTTCGATCAAAAGCGTGAAGGTGACGACCTGGTTGGCGGGCACGGGCGTGCCGCCGTTGCTGGCCGAAAGCGTCAGGTTCATGGCGCTCTTGGCCTCGGTCTTCGTAATTGTAACCGATATATTTTCTGATTTCAGGCTATCACCATTTGCCTTTGTCGCCTCGGCCACCAAAACGATACGCCACTGATTCTGTCCCTGCAAATAGTAGCGTTGGTCCTTAACAGACAAAGTAACGTTATAATTGTAAACCTGGCCGGCTGCTATCTCCGCCGCACCAACGCCAAGATCGGTTGAATTGCCATTTGTAACATCAACCAATTTAACATTCTTAATGGTTTCGCCCAGATCATTTTTGATACTGCCGGTAAGTGTTACTTCACCTTCCGCGATCATTTCAGAAGGCGTGGCATTCGCCGTCAACGTCAGACCCGCCGCATGCGCCGTTCTCGCGGGGATCGCGGCGCACAGCGCGCCGAGGGCGAGAACGAGCGCCAGAAACAGCGGCGTCGATTTTTTCCAAAGTTTTTTCAGCATTTCAAATGCAACCTCCAGATTCGGTCTGCATGTGTTTCATCGTTCACTCACCCTGCTCGCCTTCGCTCGGCGGGTCGGGCTGATCGGGGCTCGGCGGGTCGGGCTGATCGGGGCTCGGCGGATCGGGCTGATCGGGGCTCGGCGGCGTCACGGGCGGCGGGGTCGGCGTGGGCGTCGGTGACGGCGTCGGCGTTTGAGAGGGCGACGTCGACTGCGACGGCGTCGGGCTCTGCGTCGGCTCCTCGGATTCCGACGGCGTGGCGGCGGGCGTCGGCGTCGAAATGCGGCCCGGCTTGGTGTTCTGCGTGCGGCGCGGCTCCTGATTGACGGAGAAATCCGCCGTCATGCTGTTGTCCACGCGCCAGACGGTCTGCTGTTCCGAATCATCTTCGCTCTGCGCCGCCTGCTCCCCATCCGTTTCTTCGCTCTGCGCGGGGCTTTGGCTCGATTTTTCGTTATCCTTCACGGCGGCCAGCACGCTCACGCGCACCTGATAGCTGCCGATGGTGATCCATTCGCCGTTTTCGTCCGTGCCGTCGAAATACGTCCGCATTTTGCCCTTGGAAACCTCCATGGCATTTTCGACGGTCGTAAAGACCGTGCCGTCGGCGTTCAAAATCTCGACGCGGACGGTAGAGTCCTCGTCGACTTCAAAATCGATCTTCAAGCGGCCCGAGCCGAAAAGGGGCGTCGTCGTGCCGAGGGCAAGACTCGTCACGCGGCCGACTGTCTCGGGCGCTTCGCTCGCCTTTGCGGAGGCCTTCGGCGACGGACTGACCGTCGGCGTGACGGCGTTCGATTTGGAGTTTTTGATGCGTCCCGTCACGAAGCCGCCCGCGGCGATGACGAGCGTCATCACGGCGGCGATGGCGGCGGAACGAAGACGCGGCCCCTGCTGACGGAAGGGAATGTCGCGCGAGGGGACATCCATTACCGCGGGGCGCTCCGCCACGTCGAGCTGCGTTTCCTGCTCGGTCTGCGGGGGCTGCGGAATGGGCGTATAGGGGACCTGCGTCGCACTGTGCGGGGCGGCCTGCGGCGGCTGCTGCGGCGCGCGGCGCACGTAATCGGCGCCGTAGACGTTCGGCATGCCCTCGGCCGTGCGATCCACGACGTTCGGCGGCATCTGCGTCGTCTGCCGCGCCTGTCTTTGCGGCTGCTGTGTGCGGCGCGGCGGATCGTAAACGCTTGCGCCGTCGTACTTCAAGCCGTCGCGGCTGCCCGCGCTTTGCCGCGGGGCGTCGTAAATACTCGCACCGCTATAGGACAGGCCGTCGCCCTGCGCGCTTTTTCGACGCGTCTGCGTCGTCTGCGCGGCGTTTTGCGTCCGCGTTCCGCGGCGCTGCGTCGGTTCCTCCCCCACGGTTTGATGATACATATCATACGGCCTGGACGCGCCGCCGCCCGAAGACGTGCCGCGACCGCCGTAGCCGTTCGTGTTGCCCTGCATTTTAACGTACTCCTTCATGCGGAATCCAACGTCTGTAACGTCTATTGTGCATTATAACACAATCCCCGCTTTGCTTTCAACTTTTCAAGAACCGTCAACGGGCAGTTTGTCACCTGTTTGCAATCAATTCACCACAATTTGGTAGTAATTTCGTCATCAAAAAGAAAAACACTTCATCAAAGGACGAAGTGTTTTTCGGGTAGAATCGTTTTTCAAACAAAAGCGCTTTTTGAAACGCCGTTATGCCTTCTTATTTGCCCATCACACGGCGGCAGGCCGCGGCGATGTCATCGGCAGTCATTTCCAGCTCCTCGCTGATGTCCTTGAGGAAGCCGACGACGCCGTAGCGATCGCGGATGCCGACGCGCTCGAACTTCGTGGCGATGCCCTCTTCGGCCATGACTTCCGCGACCGCGGAGCCGAGGCCGCCGACGATCGAGGCGTTCTCCGCCGTGACGACGGGGCCCATCTTCGCCGCCGCAATGACCGCCTCGCGGTCGATGGGCTTGATGGTGTGCATGTCGAGCACCTTGACGTTGATGCCCTCTTTTTCGAGCATCTCCGCCGCGTCAAGGGACCAGGCGACCATCAGACCGGAGGCGATGATCGTCATGTCGCTGCCCTCGCGGACGGTGTTGGCCTTGCCGAGTTCGAACTTGGCATCGGCGCCGTAGACCTTGCGGGGGAACTTGCGCGCCACGCGGATGTATGCGGAGCGCTCGTCGCGCATGGCAAGACGGGTCAGATTCTCAAGCGCGGTGTTGTCGATCGCGTCGATGACGAGCATGTTCGGGATTGCGCGCATGATGGCGACATCTTCGACGGAAAGGTGCGTGCCGCCGTTGAGTTCGGAGTAGATGCCGGGGTCCGTGCCGATCAGCTTGACGTGCAGACCGCTGTACTGAATGGAGATGACGATCTGGTCATAGCAGCGGCGCGTGATGAACGGCGTCAGAGAGTGCACGACGGGGATCATGCCCGCCTCGGACATGCCGGAGGCGATGCCGATGGAGTTGGCCTCGGCGATGCCGGCATCGATGAAACGATCGGGATAGGCCTGGCCGAAGCGGTTGGTGAAGGTGAAGCGAAGGTCGTTTTCGATCGTGACGATGTCAAGGCCCTCTTTGACGAGATCAATCAGAGTATCGGCAAGGACGTCGCCGCCGAGTTTCTTCTCATATTCCATAGCCATATTGGTTTTTCTCCTTTGCGACTGGGTCTTCAATCAGCAGGTCTGGTCGATGTACGCGCAGCTGGCAAGATAGTCCTCGTGCGTCAGGGGCATGTTGTGCACGCGGCGCTCGTTCTCGGCGGGGACAAAGCCCTTGCCCTTGACCGTGTTGCAGACGATGCAGACGGGACGGCGGATCGCCTTGGCCTGCACGACCGCTTCGCGGATGGCGTCGATGTCGTGGCCGTTGACGTTGTTGATGACCTCGAAGCCGAACGAATGGAAGATCTCGGCCGGATCGCCGTAGTTGAGGACGCTGTGCACGTCGCCGCCGACCTGATAGTTGTTCTTGTCGACGAAGACGATGAAGTTGTCAAGGTTCTTCGCGCCGGCGAACATCGCGGCTTCCCAAACCTGACCCTCTTCGATCTCGCCGTCGCCGACGATGGCGTAGACCGTCAGGTCGCGGCCCTGAATTTTCGCGGCCATCGCCTGACCCGCCGCCGCGGAGATGCCCTGTCCGAGAGAACCGCAGGTCATGTCGATGCCGGGCGTGCGGATACGGTCGCAGTGGCTGGGCAAATTCGTCTTGGGACGGTTCAGCGTGAAGAGCATCTCCTTGGGGAAGAAGCCCTTGCGCGCCAGCGTCGCATAAAGTCCGGGGCCCGCATGGCCTTTGGAAAGGATCAGACGGTCGCGGTCGGCCCACTTGGGATCCTCGACCTTGACGTTCATCTGATCGAAATACAGAACCGTCAGGATGTCGACGATGGACAGGCTGCCGCCGATGTGCGTGCCGAACTGGCCTTCGCTCAGTTCCTGAAGCATTTCCAGCGTCCACTTGCGGATTTCGTTTGCCGTCGCCTTCAGCTCACGGCGTTTGGTTTCGTCAAGCATGAAATAAACCTCCTAAAATTATGCGAAGCTTTCCCGTCGAATTTGCCGTTTTGGGGAAAAGCCAAAGCATTTCGCGTTTTGTGCGCCCGTATTACAGAATGTTCCTAAGCGCTTCGTAGACGTCCGTCTCGGTCAGATCCATGGGCGAGTTCGCCGTCACGGGCGCGGTCACGCCAAGATGCGCGAGCTCCGGAAGATCGGACTCCTTGATGCCGTAGGCGGACAGATTGCGATGGATGCCGGCGGCGTCCATCATGCCCTCCACGCGGCAGGCGAAGTCTTCGGCGCTTTCGCAGCCGATCATTTTGACCAGCGTGTCCATTTCGTCTTTCACCGCGGGGTAGAACAGACGGATCATTTCCGGCAGCGTCAGCGCGCAGGCGGTGCCGTGGTCGATGCCGAAGTTCGTCGTCAGACCGTAGCTGATGCCGTGGCAGGCCGTCGTGCGGGTCTGCCCCATGGCGAGGCCGCCCAGAAGGCTGGCAACGCACATGTTCGTGCGCGCTTCGACGTTCTTGGGCTCGTTGAACGCCGTCATCAGATTTTCAAGAACGAGCTTGGCGGACATGATCGCCGCGCTCTTGGTGATCGGGTTCGTCGCGCGGCACCAGTAGGACTCCACTGCGTGGCACAGCGCGTCAAGGCCGGTCGCGACCGTCACGCGCGGGGGCAGGGAGTACGTCATGACGGGGTCGAGCAGCGCGATATCCGGCAGGAAATCGAAGCTGACCCACGGACGCTTGGTGTGCGCCTTATGGTCGGTAAAGACGCCGACGTTGCTGACCTCGCTGCCCGTGCCCGCCGTCGTGGGGACGCAGATCAAAAAGCAGCGCTTGTTTTCGAGCTTTTTGCCGCCGACGATATAGTCTTCGATGGAGCCTTCGTTCGTGCACAGCATGGATGCCGCCTTGGCCACGTCGAGCGAAGAGCCGCCGCCGATGCCGACGACGCCGACCGCGTCGATCCCGCGCGCAAGCGCCGCGGCGCGATCCGCCGTCTCAAAGCTCGGGTTCGGTTCCACCTCGGTGAAGACCTCCGTCTTGCGGCTGCCCAGAATTTTCTGCACGCGCTCGGTCACGCCGATCTTCGCCATGATCGGGTCGGCGACGATCAAAATCGCACCCGCGGGGAACAGCTCGTCGAGCTTCTCGATATTGTCCGCGCCGCAGACGACGCGCGTAGGCATGCAGTACTGAAATTCCATCGTAAAATAGCCTCCCACAGTAAATTGTATACAGTCCAAATTATAATGCCGCGGGCATGGCGCGTCAACGCCCGCACCGCGGCGGTTTTGTCGGAAGGCTATATGTTTTTCGTTAAGATTACGCCTGCTCGCCCTTCATCATCAGATGCACGGACGCCGTCTTGAACGCGAGCGGCAGCGCCAGAATGTGCGGATTCGGGCCGACGAACTTGCGCTTGGCGTCTTCAAGCGCCTCTTCGAACGTCGCGCGGGTCTTAAGTCCCATGCCGCGGGCAATGCCCGGCTCCTGCGCGCCGACGATGTAGATCGCGCTGGTATTCATTTCGGCGATGTGGCCGCAGCTCATCATCGAGAAGCCGTGGAAGGGATGGAACGCGTTGGCGAAGCGATATTTGCGGATATACTCCTCGTTCGTGGCGAAGTATTCGCCGTAGCGGTCCATGTCGGGCAGGATGTTCATATGGTCGTGCTGGAACATATCGTACAGCTCGCGAAGGTACGGCCAGCGCTCATCGTGGAAATAGCCGTTGCAGATCGACGAGCAGATGATGACGCAGTTTTCCTTCATGACGCGCTTGTGGCGGATGACCTGCGCCGAGAGCGCCTGCATCATCTGGATGGGGTTGGTGCCCATGCCGTCGCCGTAATGGAAATTCTGCGGCATGCCGAAGACCATGACGTCGTATTTTTCCTCGGCAAAGGGGACGTAAGTGCGCTTGTCGGCGATCTTCCAGCTTTCGGGCATCATGACCTTCGCATAGCCGGAATAGATCGCGATCTGGCGGGACTTGGTGTCCAGAACCGCGTCGCAGCAGAAGAAGGGATGGCCCATCTTCTCTTCCATGTGCATGCCGATCTCGTTGAACTTCGTGCGCATGAGGCTGTGGCCGGAGACGGGCGTGAAATCCGCGCGGTGCATGACGCTGGGGACGTGATGCGACGCGATCGAGCGCCAGTGGGTGATGCCGGTGGCGCAATGCTTATAGCCGCCCGAGTAGCCGCCGTAGGGGTTGCCCTGCACATGGCCGATCAAAATCGGGATGTCGCACTCGAAGACGTATTTGTTCATCAGCACGGGGTCGCCGCGGCCGGTGCGCCCGAGGTCGACCATATGCTCCGGATCTTCGGAGTCGTGCGAGGTGATCTGGTTGGTGTAATAAAATTCGTTGAACAGCTCCTCGCCCAGGATCTGGCGCATTTCGCCGACCGTCGCGCGGGGATGAAGCCCGTTGGAGAACAGAAGAAGAATGTCCTCTTTCTTCACGCCGCCGGCGTAAAGCTCGTCCAAACAGGCGCGGATGGCCACGCGGCGATGCGCCGTGGGCTGGCAGCCGCCCTTGACGATGTCGGGGATGACGAAGACGGCCGTCTTGCCGGGCGCGGCGAGTTCGCGCAGCGCGGGCATGCCCATGGGATGACGGAGCGTCTCCATCGTGGCGTTATAGAGGCTGTCCCAGTCCTGCGGCAGGCACTCGGGATCGGGGATCGTCACGCCGGGAATAAAGACGTCGGTGTTCTCGTCGGGAAGCTCGGCAGCCATGAGGCCCTGTCCGTATTCAAATTCCAGTTTCATGCTGTACGCTCCTTATTTCATGTATTCGTCGATGATCTCTTTCAGTCCCGCGGGTTCGAACGCGACCGGCTGCGTGAACTTCGTCAGCGCCACAAGGCCGCCCGCGATGGTGTCGATCGCGCTGATCGATGCGGCGTTTTCCTTCTTCAGGCCGCCGCCGTAGACGACGGGAATGTCGCGCCCGAGCTCCTCGCGCAGGATCTCGCGGATCTTGGCGGAGACGTAGGCGATGTAGTCGGGGCCCGGCGGCGTTTTGCCCGGCCCGATCGCCCAGACGGGCTCGTAGCCGATCCAAAGCTGACGGCCTTCCAGAAGATCCTTCGCATCTTTCAGCGCGCCGCAAAGCTGACGGCGGAGCACCGCCTCGATGCGGGGCTTCTGTTCTTCGAACGAGCCGTCGCCGCGTTCTTCGGCCGTCTCGCCGACGCACAGCACCACGTCCATCCCGCGCGACAGTGCGCAGGAGATTTCACACCCGAACGCCTCGTCCGCCGCCGCGTAGGCGCGTTCCGCCTTCGCCGCGTCCGTCGCGATCTCGGGATCGTACATCGTCAAAAAGTCATGCTTGTCGCGCCGCTCCTCGCTGTGCGCGATCAGCGCCCACTCGCAGCCGAGCGCTTTGGCCGCCGCCGCGGGAAGGTTCGTCGTAAACGCGCCGAAATTGCCGCCCTTTTGCACGTCCTGACGGTACACGCTCTGGCAGCCCAGCGTCAGGGAGCGCACCGCGTCGACATTGTAGCGCGCGCGCTGTTCCATCGCCGCCGGAATCAGTGCCTCGGGGAAAAAG